>JBGTLM010000219.1:0-21391 GCA_041744135.1 Pyrinomonadaceae bacterium | reverse complement strand
TGCGAAACTGATGAGGAAGCGGTCGAGATCAGGATGCTGTGCCAGAAAACCCTGGCCGGTCGTGGTTTCCAATTGCAGACGCTGTCCTTTGTGGATCAGAAAGAGTCTGCCGCCCTCGGCAATGAACTCCATCTTCCTGCCGTCGGGGGATGTGAATACGCCGGCGTATTCTTCGGCCATCTCGATTTTGCCCGGCGGATTAGGTGGCGGCAGAGGAGGAATCGCTTTAGTTGCGTTCGCAGCGCGCATCACTTTCAGAGCGTAGACCACAACCGGGTTTGGGCGGTAACCCTGCATCGCGTTGATGGAAGTGAAAGCGCCGACGCCTTCGTCCAAGTCAACCTGCATTGCTGACATGAATGAGACCATGCCGCCGGTGTGGCGCGCTACTGTATGCCCGTCTAACTCGTCGATGGCCAGACCGTAGCCGTAGCTGGCGGTCGGCCCGAAGTCTTTGGCCCTGATGTGTGGTTTGACGAACAGGCTGAAACTCTCTTCCGAGAGCACGCGCCCCTTCGGTGCTCTGCCGCGATTCGCGAGCATGTTGACGTACAGACCCATATCGCGCGCGGTGGAGGCGATGCTGCCCGATCCCTTCTCAAAGATGAGTTGAGGAGCCTCGGCGAGTTTCCCGTAGCGCGAGTGCGGGCGCTCGTCATGATAGATCATGTAGTTCCGCGCCGTGCGGTCGCGGATGTCGCTGTTAATGACAGGCTCGGTGGCACTCATGTCGAGCGGCTCAAGGATGCGTTTGCGCATGGACTCGCCGTAGGGCCGGCGATCGAGGATGCTCAACAGGCGGCCCAAAATGTCATAGCCCAAGTTGCAATAATGGAAGTGCTCGCCGGGAGCGAAAGCAGTTTTGTGCTTCGCCGCCGGGTCGGAAAGAAAGATCGGCACATTGCCGGGCAACCCCGCGGAATGCGTAAGCAGATGATGCGGAGTAATGGGCGCGTACTGCGTCTCGATCTTCAGCCACGGCAGGTATTCGACAATGGGCTTATGCAAATCCAGCATGCCTTCTTCGCGTAGTTGCAGAAGCGCGAGAGCGGTGAATGACTTGCTGATTGAGCCGATGTGAAAAAGTTGCTCCGGCTTGACGTTCAGCCTCCGCTCGAGATCGCTGAAACCGTAAGTCGCGGCGCGTAACACCCCGTCCCGGTTTGCCAGCACCATCGTCATACCGGGCGAATTCATCTCCAGCATGTATTGCTTGATGAAGCCGTCTAACGCTTCAAACACCTCTTTGTGCTTCGCGTTCGCCTCCGCATTTTGAGTCATGCCGGCTGACTCGATGACGAAAAACCTACTCGCGCAGGCGACCGTCGTCGCCTGCGCTGCGAGCGCGAGCAGCTTGCGGCGGGTGATTCTGATGGACATAACTGCCAGTCCCCCAACAGGCCGCCCTCAACTCAGGCGGCCCTGGAACAACGTAGTTACCTGAGTCTCCTTGCTGCCTCGCCCCCGCGTGACAGCGCGTTTGATTGAGACCGGGGTAGTAGGATTATCAGCAACGTTCTACAAGCTCCCCAACCCAGCTTCCGTTCGGGCGGCGGTAAAGCCATCATGGTACACAACCCCGGTGCCGCTCACGTTAAAGTTCCGGTAGTATCCCTGCTTGTAGTAGACGCCGTTGCCTCCCGGCACCAAGGTGCGGATAGAGCAGCGTGTTTGGCCGGCGCATGGGGCAGCGGTAAATGTCTGCTGGACGCCGTTGTGCCAGAGTTCAATGAAGCCGACCGCGTCATTTGTCGACCAATTGATGTGCAGCTTGATGTCTTGCCAGGCGCCATTGGACAGCGGTGTCTTCCAGGGGACATAGTTGTTGATGAAAACACCGGGACTGCTCTGCTGGTGGATTCTCAGTCCCCATTGTCCGTCCGCGACATCGACATACATGCCGACCGGGGGTGAGCCGGCAGCATTAGCGTGCCACTGATTGACCAAGCCCCAACCCTGTGAGGCGTGGTTACTCGGGAACTGCGGGCTGAATTGAGTGCTCCATTGATACCATCGCTCATCACCTTCCTGACCACCGCTGGTGACGCCTGTTTCCTGAACTTCGGTGCGTTCGCCGAATTGACATATCTCCGGCGGGCAGTCGCCATCCCGCAGCTCGAACCGGGCGGCGTAGTTGCCCTGCCGCTTCACGTCGGAGACGGCGCCGATGCTGTAGTGCGAGGGCATCGTCGAGCAAGGGTTGTTATGGGCGACTGATTGGCAGACATCCCATTGGGACAGGTCGCCGGTTTCATAGTCGCCATTGAACAATTGGGCGGAGGGGTCGGGAGTCGGCGTTGGCGTCGGCGTGATTGTCGGTGATGGCGTTGGTGTCGGTGATGGCGTTGGTGTTACTGTTCCTCCAAAAAACGTCGCCTTGTCGACCAGCAAATCCCGACTGCATCGGCGCGTCGAATAATCATTGGTAAAACTAATGGTCATGGTGTGGTTGGCGGCCGTGGTATTTGTAGTGATCGGATAATCAGTCCAGCTAGTTGAGCTGACTGAAGCATTCAATATCTGCACACCGTCCATCGTGATGACCATTCGAGGCGCACCATTGCACAGTACGCCCCTGGCGCGAACAACTATTCGGTCAGAGGCTGAGTCCAGCGGTCCCTGGATGGTAGCCGTTCCGTTTGAGTTCAGCCTGATAGCTCTGCCACCGCTCGCAGAGCTGTCTGATACGACGCCGGCTCCGGGCGGCAGGGTAAAAAATTCAGCTTCAACAATGGCGACAACCGTGCTGATGATGGAGTGTCCGCTAGTGGCGCTGGACATCACAAGCGGTAGAGCAATAAGTAAAAGAAGGGTCATACCACCGACAAGTACATATTTTTTCGTGAGAGATTTTTTTATTTGCTTGATGTTCTTAATGGTCTTTTTCATCCCTTTCGCGTCATTTAAGTTAATTATTGAAGCTGGTGCCCCGGGCCGTAAAGCACCTGACCGGGGCGCGCGCCCGTGTGCTTTCCCTGTTCAATCACGACTTGACCATTGACGAGCACGTAGGCAATCCCTTCGGGAGAGAGCAGCGGTTGCTCGTAGGTCGCGCGGTCTTGAATTCTGTCGTAATCGAAGATGACGACATCGGCCCAGCAACCCTCTTTAATCAGGCCGCGCGAGGCGAGGCGCATCCGGGTCGCGGGCCACGAGGTCATTTTGCGGATCGCATCTTCCAGCGCGAGCACGCGCTGCTCGCGAACGAAGCGGGCGATGAGGCGCGGAAAATTTCCGTAGCTGCGAGGGTGCGCCAATCCTAATGCGTCAACGTCCCCCGGCTTAAGTGCTGCTGCTGCGTCGCTGCCGATGCTCGTCCACGGAAACTTGAGCGCCGTGACGATGTCCTGCTCGCTCATCATGTGAAAAAGCGCCAGCACTCTTCCGTTGCCTTCCATAACCAGGTCGAACGCCGCATCCGCCGGCGTCTTGCGCCACTCTTTCGCGATCCTGGTCAGGCTCTTACCTTCAAAGCGCGCGTTCTTTTCGTTTTGCGCATTGACCACCACGATGCCGTTCCAACCGCCAGCCGCTTCGACGATGTTCCACCAGCCGGGTGAGCCTGAAGCTATCTCTTTCTTGAGTCGCCTGCGGGTCGCGGGATCTTTGAGACGGGTCAGAAGTTTATCGGTCCCGCCTTCGAAGGCCCAGGACGGGATCACGGCCTCCAGTCCAGTGCCGCCCGCTGTGTAGAGGTACATGTCCGCGGCGACATCTACACCGCGTGCACGCGCCTGCTCGATTGTGCTCCCCGCCCGTCGCATAAGCGTGCCCCAGCCGGGTTGGTAAGCGGCTTTGAGGTGGAAGACCTCGACGGGCAATCCCCCTTTCTCACCAATGGTAATCGCTTCTTCAATTGACTGGATGAGCTCCTTTCCTTCGCCACGGATATGGCTGGCGTAGATGCCGCCGTAACGCCCGGCGACTTTCGCCATCTCGATCAGCTCGTTGGTCGTGGCGTAACTCGATGGCGGATAGATCAACGCCGTGGTCATGCCCATTGCGCCCGCTTTCATGGCGGTCTCCATGATGGCTTTCATGCGCGCGAGCTCTTCGGGAGTCGGTGCTCTCGACGCTTCGCCAAGCACGGCTAAGCGGGCTTGTGTTTCGCTGAAGTAGGTACCGAAGTTGATACTGATGCCGGTCTTCTCAAGACCAGCAAAATAGTCGGTGATCTTCTCAGCCGGGACGGGCGTTCCGCCTTCGCCACCGATGGCGGTCGTGACCCCCATCAGCAATTTGTTTTCGGCCAGCCCGTTTTGCGGAAGCACGCCGCCTGATTGATCCATCACATCAATCCATCCGGGCGTGACGTACTTACCGCTCGCGTCAATCTCGCGTTTGCCTTTGCCTTCGACTCTGCCGATGCGGACAAAGCGACCGTTCGTGATCGCAACATCCGCCAAAATCCAGGGATTTCCCGCGCCATCAAGCACGCGGCCATTGCGGATTACGATGTCATAAACAGGCGCGCCGTCTTGCGCCGCGACGGGCGCCGGCACGACGCTCAACGCGAACAGGCAAATGACTGTGCAGGTAAAGGTTCGACGAAGACTATTCATAGTTTGATTGCCGGTTGCTCCTCCTGGAGTGCCGCGCCTTGTCGCCCCTTTGGTATTGCGAGGGTCAATTATCGATTCAGTGTCGCGCCTTTAAGAGCAACCAGTACCAAAGCGGCGACAGGCGCGGCACTCCAGGAGGAGCAACCGGCAATGACTTCACTTCGTCTCCACTACCGGCACCTCGATGAATGACGCATACTGACCCGAGCGAAACACTTGCTGAGTCGCTCGCTGAAAATCCGACTCTTTCGCGAGGAAGATGTTCGGCACGAATCGTTGCGGGTTGCGATCGATCACCGGAAACCAGCTGCTCTGGACCTGCACCATGATCCGGTGTCCCTTCTTGAAGACGTGATCGTTGGCCGGGAATCCGATCTGGTAGCGCAGCACTGAGTTTGCCGCAATCGGCTCAGGCTTCTCAAAGCTCCTGCGGTAGCGACCACGGAATACGTCCCCCGCGATCATCAGTTGATAGCCACCCATCTTCGGATCGGCCGCGTAGTTCTCCGGGTATACGTCGATGAACTTCACGATCCAGTCGCTGTCTGTGCCCGTAGTAGACGCGAACAGACTAGCCACGATCTTCCCCGAAACGATGACATCATCCTTTAGAGTGTCGGTCGCCCATGTGAGCACGTCGGGGCGGTGATCGACGAAGCGTTGGTCCTCGACCAACCATGTCGACCATCCCGAGTTCAGCTCAATCGGACGTGGACGATAGGGGACGGGGTTCGCGGGATCTGAGATGTAGCTGTCGAAGGCCGGCTGAGTCGTCCTGGCCGGCGGATCAAAAGCCAGCTTGCCGTCTGCATGGAAGTAAAGCTGTCGACCAACCACATTGCGTTTGGGCGGCCATGTGTCGTGCCTTACCCACTCGTTAGCTCCGGTCCTGAACGTCAGAGCCTCGGGGAGGTCGGGACTTGGCTTACCCTTCAGGTGATACGCTAGAAACCGCGCCAGTACATTCCGCCGATAGTGCTGCGCTGTCGCACTGCCGAAGTCAATGCGTCCGAGCTTTTCCCCTTCGCCGCTGGACCAGCCGCCGTGGTTCCACGGACCGACGACGAGAAAATTCTTGTTCTCCGAATCGTGCTGTTCCAGAAGTTCATAGATCTTAATCGGGCCATAAAAATCTTCTTGATCCCACCATCCGGCCACGTTCAGCGTAGGCACCGTCACGCGAGTAAGCCACGGCGCGAAGCCTTGCCGCTTCCAGAATGCGTCGTAGTCTGGGTGGGCCACGAAGTCGTTCCAGGTGGGGAGGCGACCGCTGAAGTACTTTGCATTCACGTTCGAGAGCGGCCCGAGATCCAGATACCACTCGTACGCGTCGTAGCGATTGATGACTGAAGAGACGTCGGAAATTTCCTTCGACGATTCCATCATGTACGTGTACTCGAAGCCGTAGCTCAACCGGAATGCGCCGTTGTGGTGGAAGTCGTCCCCCATCCACATGTCGGCCGGTGAGGCTTGCGGGACGACGGCCCGGAGCGCCGGATGTGGATCGAGCATCCCCATCACGGTCAGCCACGCGCCATAGCTCGTTCCCGCCATTCCGATGCGGCCGTTATGGTTGGGCGCATTTTTGAGCAGCCACTCGATGGTGTCGTAGGTGTCGGTGCTTTCATCAATCGCCTGCTTGTCTCTTGGATCTCGCGGCTGGCGCAGCATGACGAACTGCCCCTCCGACTTGAACCGCCCACGGATATCCTGGCGGACGACGACGTACCCGTCGGCCGTCAGTTCGGGGAGCGCGGCTGCGAGTTGCGCCGAGCTTAAGTCGCCGATTCCGTAGGGAGTCCTGAGTAACAGGATGGGAAGCCGTTCGGCGGCCTGAGTCGGCGTGTACATCTGCGTGTAGAGACGCACGCCGTCGCGCATCGGGATCATGGCTTCTGTGCGGGTGAAGTGCGAATCCGATTGTTGCGCATGGATGGGCGCGAAGGTTGCCAGGCAAAGGAGTAGGACAAGCGCAGACCAAAATTTTGAGCAGCGTTTGAGCGAAACGATTTGATCCACGAAATCACACGAACGAACAGGAAATTCTTTTAGTATCGGGTTCGTGTGGTTTCCGGTGATTTTGTGGATCGTCTTTAGCATTTTGGATCGGCACCAGACAGAACCAAGAATCTATTTCTCTCGGCTCTTTGAAACGCGGTCGATTGGTGCAGGCCTCGGCATTCGGCGGACAGGGCTCTGCTCAAGCAGCTTCAGGGCTTCCTGTACCGCGCGTTCGAGCTGAGGATCTCTTCCTTTGATCACTTCGGCCGGCGTGTACTCCACCTCGATATCGGGCGCGACGCCAATGTTCTCGACATCCCATTCCCCCTTTAGATTATAGAACGCCAGGTTCGGTGCGGTGATGCCGCCGCCGTCGATCGTCTCCGGGAAGCCGAGGGTACCAACCAACCCCCCCCAGGTGCGCGTTCCAATCAGCGGCCCAAGCTTGCGAAGACGAAAGTAATACGGCAGTGCGTCCCCACCTGAACCGGCCGACTCGTTGATGATCATCACCTTGGGGCCGTAGATCCCGGCGAACGGTGAGGTCGACGGCTGTCCATCGCGCAGAGTAAAGTAGCCCATCGGTTTCCTATCCAGTTCATTTACGATGTAATCCGCCACCATCCCGCCCTGGTTGTACCGCTCATCTATAACCGCCCCGTCTTTCTCCTGTTGAGCATAGAAGTAGCGGGTAAAGGAGCTGTATCCCGATCCCGCGGTATTAGGCAACCACACATATGCCAAGCGCCCGCCGGAAAGCTTGTCCACGAGCCGGCGATTTGCCTCGATCCAGGCCCGCGTCCGAAGCCCTTCTTCGCTGGCGACCGGAACCACCGTCACAAGCCGCGAACCTTCCAGCGAGGGTGATTTGTTAATCCGAATCAGCGTCTGCCGCCCCGCCGTCCCCTCGAACAGGCTGTATGGGTTGGCAGGCGGCACCAGCGGCCGGCCATTCACTTCCAGAATATAATCGCCTTGAGCCACTTGGATCCCTGGAGCGCTGAGCGGCGCCATCAAGTCGGGGTTCCAGTTCTCGCCGCTATAGATCCGGCTGATCCGGTAGCGACCGTTCTCTACCGCCAAATCCGCCCCCAGCAAGCCGACCGATACTGGTTCCTCGCTTGGCACGTCGCCCGCGCCGGTTAGATAAGAGTGCCCGACTGTCAACTCGCCCCCCATCATGGCGATAACGTATCCCAAGTCTGCGCGATGGCCCACATCGGCGAGAAGCGGACGATACTTCTCATAGATCGCCTTCCAATCGGCACCGTGCATTTTGGGATCGTAGAAGTACTCACGCTGGATCCGCCACGTCTCACGATAGATCTGTGCCCACTCGGCGCGCGGATCGACCCGCATCTCTAGTTGCGCCACGTTTAGCGGCCCGTCTCCCACCTTTGCGGGAGTCTCGGTCGCAACGATTCCCCAGCTGCTTCCTCCTCCGGCACTGGCTTGATAGAGGAGTTTTTTCTTGTCCGCCGAAAGCGTGAAACCGCGGATGCCTTCCATAAAGGGTGCGGCCTTGCGCTCTTTGAGTTGATATCGCTGCAAACGCAGCGCGGGCGGGCCGGCGCTGCTCCCGCCCGCCGCGATCGGTTCCGTATAGAAGAACGTTTCCGGCGGACCGGCCAAAAGGCTGCTGTAATCCCCGGCCGGGACGTTTACGGCGAGTATCCGCTGCCCAATCCCGCTCGGGTCGATGCGAACGGTTATTTCTTTCGGTGTGGCCGGCGTCGCCTGCGGCTTCGGCTCTTCGCGGGTTTCGGCGCGCGGCGCGGGTTTCGGCTCGTCGCCAGTCTCCGGCAAGAGTGGTGACGGCTCAGCCGCACCTAGCACTGCCAAATAGATTGCCCTCCGCACTGGGCGGTCGAGGGAGCTCATCTCCAGCCAACCGGTACTGGGCCCGTAATCCGTGCTCGTCAGGAAGTAGAGGTACTTGCCACCCGCATCGAAAGTGGGTGAGATCGAGTCCGCCAGACCGTCAGTGATCTGGTGCGTCTTCTTATCCGTAAGAGAATAGACGAAGATCGCCCGCAGGTGGCTGGGCAGATTCTTTGAGTAAGTTACCCACCGCGAATCCGGCGACCAGGCAGCGTCAAAGTCGCGCGTGGGATCGGGATAGTCATCAGTATCAATCTTCGTAGCCGTCCCAGTTGCCACTTCGACCGTCCAGAGGTTCTGGTGATTGTCCTGAAGCAGGATCCGCTTCCCATCCGGCGACCAGGCGGGCTCGGAAAAGAAAGCCGTGGACGGTAAAGGGATTGCCCGGGCGGGCGTGACGCCGGTCGGCTCGCCCAGCATGAGCTGGTACTCTCCGCTCGTGTCCGAAAGCCAGGCGAGTTGGGCTCCGTCGGGCGACCACACTGGATTGCGATCATGAGCGCCGGGGCTCTGCGTGAGGTTTCGGTAGTCTCCTTTCTCCGCCGGCACCGTGAAAATTTCGCCCCGTGCCTCGAAGGCGGCACGAACCCCGCTTGGCGAGAGCACGGCGTTTCGGATCATACTTGCCACCTTCTTGAACTGAGGCCGCGCCCACGGGATGTCGCCGGTCACCTCGATATTGAGTCTTCGCGCCTGGCCCGTCGTGGCATCAACCAGATGAATATAGCCCGCCTGCTCGTAGACGACCGCGTCGGAGCCCGCCGACGCGGTCATGATATCGAAGTCGTCGTGTTTGGTAAGTTGCGTAACTTGCCTGGTATCGAACCGGTAAGCGAAGAGGTTCGCTGTATGATTGCGGTCGGAGAGGAAATAAATGGTATTGCCGACCCACATTGGGAAAGTGTCATTGCTGTTGGTCCAGGGAAGCTTCTCCACGCTGTAGTCGGCCAAGTTTACGACCGAGATCGGGTGGGTGCGGCCGCCTCTGTAATGCCGCCACAGACTTGCCTCGTACCACTGTGGGATGAAGTGGGTCGAGATCTCCTCGTAAGCCAAGCGGCGACCATCCGGAGAGTACGAACCGGTGAACGCGCGCGGCAGCGGCAGGGGCTCCGGTAGTCCGCCTTCCAGGCCTATTGTCCAGAGCCGGAAGTACGCTTCCTGGGGAGCACTGGTCCGTTGCGACGCTAAGACCACGCGGCGGCCGTCGGGGGTCCACCCGCGGACGCGATCGGAACCAGGGTGATAGGTCAGCCGCTTGGGGTCGCCCCCGGCGGTCGGGACCACGTACACATCGGCGTTCCCCGCGACTGCGCCGGTGAAGGCGATCTGAGAACCGTCAGGTGAGAAGTACGGATCAATCTCGACCCCGGGGGTAGCAGTGAGGCGGCGCGCCTGGCCACCGCTTCGCGAGACGACCCAGAGGTCGCCCGCGTACTCGAAAGCCACCAGTTCGCGACTCACGGTTGGATGACGGAGCAGTCGCGTGCCTTGTGCGGTCACCGTGGCTGAGACGAGGAAGCATAGTAATAGGGCAAGGACCAGATGTCGTATATTCATGGAGTTCAAACCTGCTTTAGATAGAGCGAACGTCAGCCTCCACTAGCCCGGATTATTCATGAAGCAATCGCAGTAAGGTCCGCGAAGTGCTCGGCCGGAAATCGCCAAACCCGTGAAACGGCGACTGTTGTTACGGAACCACGAGCGGTAGCGACCGGATCCCAACACTCAACTTGGACAGGTTTGCAAAACAGACTGACAACAACGCGTGTTGAATGCTTGCATCCGGTCGCTACTCTATATATGAAAGGGCGCTCGCGGTTCTGTACCAGGGTGTTTTGAACCGTCTGCGGCACGCCGTCGATGACAAAAGTTTCATTCATGAGTAAACCGGGCTAGTGTCCTGTGTCTCTAAAGTAGTGTGCGGGCGAAGGTGCGACGGAGGTTGTTCATAATTTGTTGAGTTGGCCAATATCCGAGGACGCCCGCACTATGGCAAGACACTCGCGCGTCGCTAGGCGAGTTGATTGCCACTCATCGACCGGAAGAAAACCGAACTACTTCAAGGTCGAGGGGCATCTCATTCTGACGTTTCTCAGTTGCTGAGCTTGCCGATCCAGCTTTCCATCCCCATCCTTTCCCCTGTACCTCGAATGCGGGAAAGGCGAACGGGAGCCCTTCGGAGCCCAGCGGTGAATTGGCGTTGCTGATATGAAAGTGCAGATGCGGCTCGGTTGAATTTCCTGAGTTCCCTACCAGCCCCAATACCTGGCCTCGGCCCACTTTATCGCCCAGCTTAAGCCGAATGCTGCCAGGCTGGAGGTGGGCATAGAATGCGAAACGGCCGTGGTCCAGATCGAGAATGACGTGATTGCCACCGACGGTTTCCAGAGTGATTGGTACGGCGCGCGAATTCGCTCCCGGGATGTTCTCGGGGATTCCGTCTTTTACCGCCACCACGACACCGTCGGCTACCGCCAGAGCCTCCGCCCCATAGCAGCGATAGTTCTTGTTGTCCTTCTGGTCTCCGGTAAAGGTGCGGCCGTCCTCGCGAAGCTGCACGAAGTCGATCGCAAATCTCTGAGCGATATGCGCGCCGCCGGCTGTAGGAATCAAGGCGCGCCGATGTCCCGAGGTGTTGGATGGGCCGTTCGCCGCCAGCCACTCGCCGCCGCGCAACGGCGGGCTGATTACCAATGGCCCCTTCGCTACCAATGTCCGAGGGTACTCGACTGAAAGCTCTTCCGGATAATCGCCGACCTTGAAGCTTAGCCGATGCTGAATTGAGGCGGGAACGTCCGCTGCCGTATCAAACGTCAGCCAGAGATGGACTACCTGCCGCAGTCCCGCTCCAAGCTTCAGCTTGTCGTCGGTTGTGGTGGCGGCCACGCCCGGACGAACGACACGGTTTCCTAGTTCCTCTCCCTGGTGAACTACGAGCACCTTCTTTTGAGAATCGTTTCTAAGTACCTCGACGCGGCTAAGTACGCAAGCTGTCCGGCTAAAATTTGTGATGTGCAATTCATAGCCTAGATGGGTCTTGCCGCCGCCGCTGAAGGTGATGGGTGGTGCCGGGATTACCACTTCGACCGGTACATCCATCGGCTTTTGAGGCGGGGAAGGTTTCGGAGTTTCGGTGTTCGTTGCAGCGCCGCGTTTGAACGTCAGCGGCAGGTTAGCGCCACCTTGCGAGAACTGCCCGCTTAGCTCCGAGCTATTCGCGTTGAGCTTACCTTCAAAAACGGCCTCTACTGTTTGCAACTCCAGGCGGACGGAATCGCCGTCGACTTTGATGACTTCAATCGGAATGATCGCCCCCTGATCGAGGCTGTCCATCTTTCCGGAATACGCACCGTCGGGCGATTTCGAGACCGTCAACACCAGCCTTAGCTTTTGGCCAGCGTCGAGGGTCCCGTGCCAGGAGCCTTCGAGACTCTTGGCAGGTGTCTGGCCGAAGAGCTGACCAGCGAGACATATGAGAATTAGCAGTACCGCAATCTTTTTGGTCATGACTATTTAGAACTCGATTCTGAATCCGACCTGCCCTTCCCGTCCGGGAAGCACCTGCGATATCGAGCCGACAGGATTTAGCAGAACGTTCTGTTGCACGAAAACCGAGGCTGGGTTCTGACGGTTCAGTAGATTAAAGAATTCGAAAAAGAGATCTACCTTTACGCGTTCGCCGATGTCGAAACGCTTAGTAAAGCGCATATCGAGATTGATGAAGGCAGGCGCTGTGAAGGCATTCCGCCCGGCGCCAGGACCAAGATCTCTGCTGAGGAAAAACCCGTCACCGTCAGGGTCGATAATGTCAATCGCATCCCGGCTGAAACGAAAGCCTCCCTGCGCCCGGAAAATTCCGCTGACCTGAAATTGCCATGGGAGCTCCACCAGCCCGTTGATCTGGAAGATATGTTCCACCGCCAAATCGGACGGCCCCTTATCGAGGTCGGGGCCATTTGAAAACGTCCCCGCCTGAGCAACGAAGTTGCCGTTGGTCGATATAAACGAACTATTGGCGTTGGTCGTGCCCGTCCCTGGTTCGGTCACCAACGGCACTGTTCCGATGAAGGCGTCTGAAGGCGTCGCACCAATCCCGAGCGAATTGTCCGTGGCCTTGGCATAGGTATAATTCGCGCCGAGCAAAAAGCGGCGGTTGAACCGCTTATTGAAGTTGACGATCAGCGCGTCGTATTTGCCTTCGTAAAACGGACCAAAAGTGTTGATTTCCGGGTCCAAGCTGCGGCCGACAACACGCGCCTCGTATGCAAGATTGCTCTGCCTGGTGCCCAGGAGATTGCGGACGTCCCGGTGGTGATAATCCACTTCCACCACCATATCCTTTGTGATCTCACGCTGCACGCCGACGCTGAAGCCGAGCGTGTGCGGAGTCTTGAAGGTATCGTCAATCGTGGTGGCAGCAGCCTGCGGGGCGATAATGGGATTATTTAATACCCCGAACGGACCGAATACGAAGTACCCAGCCGGTTGCCCAATGGCCGCACTTGCCTGGGCCGCATACTGATCAGGTGTCAGCCCCGTCAGTGCCTGGACGTTGCTGACGTTAATTACCGCGTTGGCTGGAATCGGAGCACGTCCAGCAGCGACCACCCGGTTGAGCCTGTCAACTCCGATAAATGGTAATGCCGGGTTTAACGGACAGGTCAATCCCAAGGCCGTGATTTGAGCATCAGTCAGATTGCCGACAAAGGCGTTCGACAAGCACGGGCTGCCCGGAAAATTGACAAGGAGGCCGATGCTGGAAACAAAAGACGGGGATCCGTAAAACCCTCGCGGGAATAACAATAATTGTCGAATTCTTCGATCACTGCCGCCGAAACCGGGAACATTGCGGGCTAGTCCCAGTCGGAACTGATCGTAAAAGATTCCGAAGTTTGCCCGCATGACAGTCTTGGGTGTTATCGCCCAGGCGACGCCCAAACGCGGCGAGAAATTTCGCTTGGCCTCGAATTCGGAGTCGTGGTCGTACCGGAGTCCGAGGTTGACGGTCAGGTTACTCCGCAGTTTCCAATCATCCTGCACGAAAAGCGCGTTGTAATTATTCCGCAAATGGATCTCATTAGCCTCGGGCGTCAGGCCTCCAGCCGCGAGGAGTAAAGAAATGCCGCCGTTGGTGGGTCCGAACTGCGCGAAGTCGCCGACCGTGGAAAAGATCTGACTTTGCAAAACCTGCGCCTCAAGGCCGTCGACTTTTGTCCGCAGAAAATTCCACCCGAATTTCAGATCATGGTCGCCAAAGAGTTTGTTGGCGTTGGCGCTGAATGAAGTATATTTCTGGTCCAGATTCGAAGCTGTCAGGGCGTTGCCGAAGCCAACCTGAGGCAGATCGCCAAAAAGAAAACCCGGGGCGCTGAACGGGTTGAATATCGTCCCCGGCCCGGCCTCCGGGTGCGAGGGGCGTACATCTGAAGGCTCGCCGCGAAACGCACCGCGGAGCGTCAAGATGAACGGATCGCTCTTGTCGCCCAGCAACATCGTGTCGCCGAACGCAAGCAGCAGACGCCGCGATCCCGTGTTAGATCGCGACGACGGCAGACTCTGTCCCGCCGAGAGCGGCAGAAATTCTCTAACGAGGCCGTTGGTATAGTTCACCTCCTGGGTCAATTGATGACGCCCGAGCTGCTCGTTGAGCTTAAAAAAGGCTCGCGTCTCGCGGATTTGCGTCGGATTATCGAACGGGTTCTCCTGGTCGCGCAGCAATTGATTGACCACTGGACTTCCGGTATCCGGAAAATTGAAATCCAGGCGGCGGTTTTCAGTTATCCGTTCTGCCGAGCCAAAGAAGAAAACTCTGTCCTTAATAATGGGCCCGCCCAGGGCCACACTATAGTCAAATCTGCGGAGGGGCGGCGCGTCAGTCTTCGTCGCATCCAAGGAGTTCGACGAATCGAAAGCCTCGTTGCGATGAAACAGCGAACCGACGCCGTGAAATTCATTCCCGCCGCTCTTGGTGATGACGTTGACTATGGCTCCCGAAGCCTGTCCGAACTCAGCCTTATAACCGGTCGTCAGCACCTGAAACTCGGCAATCGTTTCCTGATTAAACTGCGCGGCAGGTCCGCCGTTAACGGTATCTTTGTTCGGGTGCCCATCAATGAAAAAATTGTTATTGCCGCCGCGTTCACCCAGCACCGGGGTAGCCTCATCGCTGTTTGGGTCGACTTGCCGGTTGATGGCCACTCCGGGAACGAGTTGCAACAAGTCGAGGTAGTTACGCCCGTTGACGGGCAGGTCTTGGATCTGTTGCGGAGTGACGGTTAAGCCCGTGGAAGATGCATTCGGTTCCAGCAAGGGCAGCGCATCGGAGGTAACGACCACTCCTCCGATAGCGCTTCCCACTTGCAGGTGGACATCAAAAGTCGCGACGCGATTGAGCGTCAACTCGATGTTTGAGGTGCTCGTGGCAAAGCCTGTCCGTGAAACCGTCATGGTATAGGTTCCCGCAGGTAGTGCCGTGAGACGGTAAAAACCCTCCGAGTCGGAAGTGACACTGCGCTCCGATGCCAACGTCGTCCCCTTCGCCTTAACCTCTGCGCCGGCGATCACCGCCCCGTTTGCATCCGCCACGGTTCCTTCAATGGTAGATGTGGTGGTCTGGGCCACTGCGCCCGAGGGCAAGACGTGGAACATGAAAAGCGTAAGGAAAAGGACTATCAGCGAAGAGTAGCAACCTCTGAGTTTGGCTTGCTCGCCTGCTCGTCTCAAATTGTAGGTCGGTGTTAGGACGGTTCGGTTCATTGCTTTCGCCTCCTCAAAGGAAATTACTCGATGCCACAATGTCTTTAAGAGTGTCGTAGAGAGTCCAACGTGCTGCGCTCAGGCTCCTCTAAAAAGTGGCTGGTATATAACACCTATCGTTGCAGCCTGTCAACACAATTACAACAGTTGTTGCACCACGGAATACGGTATGGTAATGTCCGAACCGAAAGTGCGACAACGCAAAGAACTCAAGAGAGACGGGTTAATAGTGCAAAGAACAGAATGATCCACCACGACACGAAATAGCACCAAACAAAGACCACGAATTTTCACGTGTTTCTCTTGTGCGATTTCGTGGATCATTTCTTCTGCTGCTCACATTCGACGCAGCCTCAAAATTTTAGCCGCCACTTCTGGAGTCTTGAGTAAGGAGAGAGTTGCGATGGATACATCTAAGCAAACAAGATTTGCGCTTTCAAAGCTGCTCATTCTAGTTCTCAGTTGTTTCACTCAGGCAAGCACGCCGCTGACGGACAAGAACTCGACGGAGCTAACAGAGAAGATCGATGCGTTGTTCGCTCAGTATGACAAGCCAAATTCGCCGGGGTGTGCGCTGGGCGTGATCCGCGATGGGCGACTCATCTATGCGCGCGGTTATGGCCTCGCCAATCTCGAGCACAGCATCCCGATTTCTTCCAGGACGGTCTTCGACATCGGCTCGACCTCCAAACAGTTTGCGGCGGCGAGCATCTTGCTGCTTGCGCAACACGGTAAGCTCTCTCTCGACGATGAGATCCGCAAATTCATCCCTGAGATTCCCTCTTACGATCAGAAGATCACAATTCGCCATTTACTTCATCACACCAGTGGGCTGAGAGATTATCTGACGTTGATGTCTCTGGTCGGCACAGACTTCAGCGGTGTTACGACAGATGACGACGCGCTCAAATTGCTTGCCCGGCAGAAAGAGATCAATTTCACTCCAGGAGCCGAGCACCTCTACAGCAACTCCGGCTATTTTCTGCTGTCGGTGATCGTCCGCCGCGCGAACGGCAAGTCGCTGCGCGAGTTCGCGCACGAGAATATCTTCACTCGCCTGGGCATGAAGCACACTCATTTTCACGACGACCACACGATGATCGTGCCACTGCGCGCGACCGGCTACGCCCGGAAGGAAAATGGAGAGTTTGGCGTCGAGATGTCGAATTTTGAACAGACGGGCGATGGCGCGGTGATGACGACCATCGAAGACCTGCTACTCTGGGATCAGAACTTTTACCAAGCCAAAGTGGGCGGGCGCCAGCTGATCGACCTGCTCTTGACTCAAGGAAAGCTTAATGGTGGGGAGAAGTTGCAATACGCTTCCGGTCTCTACGTCGGAGAGCACAGAGGATTGAAGATGGTCAGTCACGGCGGCGCGTGGGCGGGTTACCGGGCCGAGTTGATCCGTTTCCCCGAAGAGCGATTTTCGGTGGCCTGCCTCTGCAATGTCGATTCCAGTAACCCTAGTGGGCTGGCGAGACAAGTGGCTGATCTATACTTATCTGACCGACTTAAGCCGGACAATCAACCTGCAGCCTCCGCCTCCATCGCGCCCCCAATTTCCGCTAAACTCTCCCCACAAGAACTGACTCAGAAGACAGGGACCTTCCATGAAAAAGCGACAGGCGCGCTTTGGAAAGTAACGGCGGTAAACGGCAATCTCGTTGTTGATGCTTCAGCCATCACTTTTTCAGCCATCCCCATCAGCAAAACGCAGTTTCGCGCGGTCAATGCGCCGGCTGACATCAACATTACCTTCGATAAGGCAGAGGCAGGAAAACCCCTGATAATGAGCGTGCAGATCGAAACGGATAAGGCGATGGTGTTCGAAGCGATTTTACCCCCGGTTCTGACTCCGGCGCAGTTGGCTGAATATGTCGGTGACTATTACAGCGAAGAGTTGCTGGCACTTTACCGAGTCGTCCTCGAAGGTGGCAAGCTGTTTCTTCGACTGACAAACAGAGATACTGAATTGTCGAAGAAACCGTTAGAACCCTCGCTCAGGGATGCCTTCGGCGTGGGCGGCTTAATTCTTAACTTCGCGCGTGACGGGCAGGACAAAATTTCTTACTTCACGGTGAATGCCGGGAGAGTCAAGAACATCCGGTTCCTAAGAAGATAATTTGTCGCACTCACGAGACTGTTGAGTTGATCAAATGAAAGCTTTTGCCGGAGTAAGACCGGCACAGTCAGGCCTTTATTTCGTGCTGTTCGTGGATCATTTCTTTCTTGTGGTCCAATCTTGTGCGGTCTGATTTGGGAGGAAAATATGTCGGCCAGAAACGAGTTAAATGGTCAAGATGGAAATCACAGCAAGGCTTCACCTACGTCTCTTGAGGTTCGCTTCGCTCAATCGCAACTCAACCGCAGCCGGCGTCAACTAATCAGAGCAATTTTGGACAACAACGAAGAGACTTTCTTTCTTTCGTCTCGCGAAATGGCGAAGCGCTACAGCGTTGACGCCGCAACCATCGTACGCACTGTCCAGGCATTAGGCTACGAACGCTTTGCTGACTTCGCAGCAGACCTGCGGCAGCATTTCGTCAATCAAATCACGCCTTATACTGTGCTCAAAGCTGCCACGCGAGAGAAACGAAGCGTGACTGAACAGATTCGCCACTGCGTGGAAAGAGATACTGAGAGTCTGAGCGTGCTCAGATCAAGCCTTGATTCTGATCGGGTTGTCGAGCTAGCCAAGATTATCCATCGCTCGCGGCGCATTCTCGTCATCGGGGTGGATCTGGCAGCTTCGCTCGCATGGTTTCTCGCTTACGGCCTGGCGCCACTCGGATTCGATGCCGAAGCGCCCGTTGGGAGTACCGGGAACCTACAACACAAGATTGATGTTTTAACCGGCAAAGATTTGCTTATCGCCATCAGCTTCGGGCGGTGCCTCAGAGAGACAATTGAATCTGTCCTCAGGGCTCGTGAGCGGGGCGCGCCGACCTTCGGAATTACCGACGGCAACACCACCCCGATAGCGATGCACTGTGATGCCTATCTGGTCGCCTCCACTAGCAGTCCTTCTTTCACAGGCTCATACGTGGCTCCGATGGCGCTCATGAATTCAATTATTGTCGCCAGCGCTCACATACAGCCTAAGCGGTCTCTGGATATGCTGGGCCGCACCGAAGAGGAGTACAGATCGGGAGATCGCTGGTATCAGGAACCTCTGCGTCCTGCCAAGTCTGGTGGCGACGGAGATCACCGAGTCGGGGTCGGGAATTCAAGACGGTCTCGAAAAACAGTCTGAGAGTTACTTATCCTCAAGCACGGAAAGAATATTACCGGCGGGATCCTTGAACCAGGCAATGTTCGGGCCCTCACTGCGGGATTCACCCCGAAAGATGCCTTTTTCGTCGGTCTTCATTTCGCCTTCATATGATTCGAAGCTCACGCCAAGCCCGGTCAGCTTATCCACCGCCTCCTCAATATTGTCCGCGGGAAAATTAAGCACAGTGAACGTGGCGGGTTGATGGTCTTGCTTGGTATATATGAACACGCTACCGCCGCCGGCGATTTTCACGGCCAGGCCTTCTTCCTCTTCGGAAACTTCCAACCCAAGCGTTTGTCCGTAGAATTCCTTCGCTTTCTGAATGTCGTCCACGGAAAAACTGCTGAATGCTTTTGTGTCTTTGAACATAATTTCCTCCCTTCCTCTCTTTAGCTACCCGATATGGGTATGTATTTAGAACCGTCCGATGGAGTGGCGGTTCTGCCAACCACTAACTCCACCACTGAGCCCTCTACCCAGGAGGGAAGTTAGACTCCGGCTTGAGGTCGACTGCCGCTTTATAGCTGCCGTCCATGTAGAAGGGCACGGATTCGTGCTCGTGCGTAATCTTCCACTTGCCGTCGATCTTGCGGAAGCAGATCGTCTCGCGCAGCCACATGTCCGCCTTTTCACCATCGGTCTTTACTCCGCTCATTCTGTTGAGGCTGTGGCAGAAGGCTACGTCTTCGTCCGCCGTGATCCGAAGGTCTCGAAATCTCGTAGCCAAGCGGGCCTTCCCACGTGCCGAAGCACTCTTCCACGCCCTGTTTGCCAGGCGAATTAGCTGCCTTGAATTGAAGTGGAGGCGCCATCACAAACATAACGCTGTCCTCCGCATAGTTAACCACCACGGCGTCGGCATCCTGGGCGTGCCAATACATGGATGTCGATAAGGTTGCGGATCTCAGTTTCGTTGTTTATTTGTCTTGCTTGCGTTGGCACATTTTCTCCTTCAATTAATTTAAGACCAGCAACATGTATTTCATGTGAACTCCATCGGTAAGTCGAACGGCGCGGGCCCGGATCGACACCAGCTGCAGCATTATTTAGCATGGGGGATACTCGCAGACGTGATTGCGGTCCCTAAGTCGCATTAGGCTAACTGGATATCCGTCCAGGTTCCCAATCCGAACCATCGCTTATCCGTTCCCATTTTGCCAGTCGCTAATGAAATGCTGCGGGATTGGCAAACGGAGAAGTTTCGTCTATGACTTTTTTGGAAAGGTTCATTAATCGCGAATGCTCAGGCCCGCACGCAAGTACAGTTTGGTGAGCTACCCGCACTAAATCGCCACCGGTCCATGTAGGGTTGTCTTCGCAACTGGGTCCGGGTTAAAACGCAGGTTAGGGTGTTGAGCGGTCACGCTGGGGGTTACGGACAAAAATTGAGTACCTTGTTATCAACTGATCACATAATATATTTCGTATGCTAAAGCCTCCAATTTTCGAGAAGTACAAAGAATATGGCGTCATCTTCATCCGCCTGATTATTGGATTTCATCTAGTCTATGGTACCCAAGACAATGTTTTCAGCTATGCCCGCATGGAGGAGTTCGCCAGCTTCCTGTCCGCGCGGGGCGTACCATTCCCATTGTTCTCCGCTTTTCTTTCAGCTTATGCACAGTTCATTTGCGGCGCTCTGTTTCTTGTGGGCGCTGCTACACGTTATGCTGCGGTAGCGATGATCATAAATTTCATCGCTGCGATCGTCATCGCACACAGAGGAGACACCTACCCGAACATGTTTCCTGCTCTAATGATGCTCGCTGCTGCATGTTTTTTCTTCTTGCATGGTGCCGGGAAGCTTTCCGTTGATAGTACGCTCCTGAAGCGGAAAGAGAAGGGAAGCTCAGGTGACGCTGAGTGAAGGAAGTCGGGATAGCATCCTTGGCATAGTACGTTAGGGACGTTGAGCTGGAGCATCCCTGAAGGCAAGGGTGCGGAGGATCGCCGGCATGCAATTCTGCTGCTGCGCTTCTCCGGAAATTACACCCGGAGGTGCATTCGCTGCAACAGATCCTGATAACGCGGATGGTTGCGCAGTCGCTGAGGAACGATGGTAGACGCCACATAGATGAGCCCACTCATGTTGCGGCCTGCGAAGTAACTTTCCAGCCAGGCAATTGCCCTCGTCATCTGCCAACGCGTGGACCAGAGCGAGATCAACGCGGTCGCCTCCTTCTTCGCGTACTGCTCTTCGAGCTCACGCACGGACTTGAGCGCCTCGGCACGTAACTGAACGGATTGCGATCCCCGTTTCGTAGTAGACAGCCGTGCGGTCGCCGGTCCGTCGAGCAGCAGACTGCCGTTATCGAGGACAACTAAACAGCGTGTGTCGTAATAATCTCGTCTTCATTCAGGGCTTCGATTCATCTTTGTCGTCTTAAAAAACTTCTGTTAAAGCAGGAACTGTGGATCTACCCCGGAAAACCGACGCGTCGGACAAGATCGGCGAAACGCGGGTCGTTGCGGAGTGGATCGAACGCCGGATCGCCCATTATCGTCGCAAGCTGAAGGTCCCGGACGGCAAATGCTTTCTCGAATGATGCAAACGCCTCATCTTTGAAGCTAAGCGCGCCGAGCAGAACCGGGAGCTCACCCGGCGAAACATATTCTTTGTTGGATCGGAGCTGTCTGAGGATCTCTAGAGCCTTTTCGCGTTCGCCGACATGTGCGTACGCCGCACCGAGATAGATCTGTGTGCCGGTTGACGTATCGCCAAACTCGACCGCTTTCTTATAGGATTCGATAGCCTCCCGGTACATGCCCTTGCCGGCGTAGTTGTATCCAAGCATCGAATTCGCAAAATCAGAAGTTGGATCCAGCTCCAGGGTGTTGCGGGCGGCCGCGATACCTTCATCGAAGCGGCGGGCAAACAGGTAAGCGTAAGAGACGTATGCATTAACCGTGA
>JBGTLM010000218.1:0-32628 GCA_041744135.1 Pyrinomonadaceae bacterium | reverse complement strand
TACTTGAAGGTGAATGGCCTGGCATCGGGAGCGATCCGCGGGCCCATTTCCTGACGTCTGACTTCCCTCGCATCATCGCGCGTTAGACCACGTGAGGCGATATCCTTTGCCAGC
Source organism: Pyrinomonadaceae bacterium (assembly GCA_041744135.1). GTDB lineage: Bacteria > Acidobacteriota > Blastocatellia > Pyrinomonadales > Pyrinomonadaceae > PSRF01. The sequence goes on along the minus strand of JBGTLM010000218.1, from coordinate 32,514 downwards.
CTTCTCATCCCATCGTCATCAGGCTGTCGCACGATTTGGAGCAACATTGACTTTGCTGCCACGTCAGCCTGGCGGCAGATTTCGCGGACGTCGGGAGGGATAGCGGCGATGGAAAGCGCTTCCGTGACCGTGCTTCTGCTCTTCCCTACCTTGCGAGCGACCTCTTCGTGGGTGTAACCGAATCGCTCGCACAGGGCCAGCAAGCCATCGGCTTCTTCCCAAACCGTCAGGTCCTTTCGCTGCATGTTCTCGATGAGCGCAATCTCGGCAACTGTGCCTTCATCAACTTCCATTTCCACACACGGCACTTCCAGCAATCCGGCTAGTCGCGCCGCTCGCCAACGGCGTTCGCCTGCGATGATCATCCATCGTCCCGTCGAGCGTGAAGGCTTGACCAGGAGCGGCTCCAGTACGCCTTTCTCTGCGATTGAAGCAGTGAGTTCGGTCAGGTCACCAAACTCGGTGCGTGGCTGCTCCGGGTTGGGATCGATTTTATCGACCGCTATCATACGACCCACGGCAGCGGGCTGTTGCTGCGACAGCTCCTCGACGTAGTGCGCGTCATGACGCATTTGCAGTCCAGTCGGCAGTCCCCTTTTAGACACGGCTCAGTACCTCGTCACATAGTTTTGCGTATTCCAGTGCCCCTGAGGAGTTGGGCGCGAAGCTAAAAATTGATTCTTTATATGCTGGTGATTCTTCGAGCCTCACGCTCTTGGTGATCACAGTCTCAAACAACTTGGGCCCGAAGACGCGTCGAATCTGTTCGTGCACCTCACGGGCAAGCGTAGTTCTCTTATCGTGTAAGGTAACAAGAACTCCCAGCAACTCGAGCTTCGGATTGGGGCGAGCTTTCACCTTCTCAATTGTCTCGAGCAGATCATCAGTCCCCTCCAGAGCAAAGTAGGACGACTGGATCGGAACGAGAACGTGGGAGGCGGCCACCAGCGCGTTCACGGTAATGAGGCCCAAGGTCGGCGGGGTATCGATGACTATAACCGAATATTCTTTCTTGAACGGCTCCAAACGATCCTTGAGCCGGAAAGGAGCGTCGAAATCACCAACCAACTTCGACTCGAGCTTTGCCAGACTGATCCGCGCCGGCACGAGATCCAGGTTCTCCACCGGGGTTCTATAAATAGACTGCTCCACAGGTGCGTCGCCGTCCATCATCAGCTCATAGGCTGAACGCTCGACGGTAAGCGGGTCTAAGAATGAAATAGAACTGTTTGCCTGAGGGTCAAGATCTAGAAGCAGGGTGCGCTTTCCGAGCCTGGCGAATGCGGCGGCCAAATTGATGGCCGTAGTGGTCTTTCCTACGCCACCTTTTTGATTTGCGATCGCGATTAGCATTCGCAGCACGAGGGCTTAAGGACAGTGTTCCGTGGCAAGGTCAAACTAAGCATTAATTCGAACCTGACAGTGTTCAGGAAGCTACTGCAAAATCACATCGGGAGATCGCCGGCTTCGCCAATAACATCTGGCCACTCTTCTTCACTAATTGGCGACTCCTCACCCTCCTCTGTTGGCACAGAGTTTCGAGACGCCTTGATTACCTCCATGTCGACGTAGATCGGGCAATCAGCGCGCAAGGCAAGCGCAATAGCGTCCGAAGGTCGCGAGTCAAGAATCATTGGATTACCGTCACTAGTCCGCATTTCGATAACTGCGAAGAAAGTATTGTCCCTTAAACTCGTCACCACTACTCGCTCCACCTGAATTCCAAGTTCTATGATTAGATTACGTAACAAGTCATGAGTCATAGGCCGAGGAGGAGCGATTTTTTCGATTTCCAGAGCGATGGCATTGGCTTCATACGCTCCCACCCAAATTGGGAGCATGGTATCGCTTTCGATGTCCTTCAAAATAATAATGGGAGTGCCACTGTTCGGATCCATCATCAGAGCTCTGATCTTGACCTCGATTTCCATAAGCTTCATCCCTCTCCTGCTCTAGATCCTCTCAGCACGCCACGCGGGCTGCCCGCATGGCGGACCCCTGCGTGTGCCGTCTCAGTTAACTTGCTGGCCGTAGAGACTGTAGGACTTGGCTTCTGTTATCTGCACGTTCAGAATCTCGCCCTGCTGCGTTGAGCCACCCTTGAAGTTAACCACCTTGTGGCAAGTAGAATGTCCCGTCAGATCCTTTTCTGATCGAGCGCTCCGACCTTCGACTAACACACTCACGGCTCGCCCAATATAGCCCTGATAGATCTTACTCTGTAGTTCGAATTGACGAGCCTCAAGCTCCAGGAAGCGCGTCTTCTTTCGACTCTCAGGAACGTCGTCAACTAGCTTGGACGCCGGAGTGCCCGGGCGCCTTGAGTACTTAAAAATAAAAAGACCGTCATACTGGCATCTCTCGACCAGCTTCATAGTGTCTTGAAAATCTTCTTCCGTCTCACCCGGAAAGCCCACAATAATGTCGCTGGTTAACGACAGTCGCCGCTGGGAGTTTTTAATTGCATCTACTCTCCGAAAGTAGTCTTCAACCAGATGACCGCGACGCATAGCCTTCAAAATACGATCGCTGCCCGATTGCACCGGCAGGTGAACCCAGTTACAGAGATTTGAGCACTCTTCAATCGCCGCCACTATATCAGGATGAAAGTCTCTAGGAAACGACGTTGTAAATTTGACTCGTTCCATTCCAGTTTCAGCAACTGCCCTGAGCAACCGGCAAAAGGCTGTCGCTCCTCTGCTCTGTTCTAGTCCCTCATTCGATCTGGGCCGGTAGCTGTTTACGTTTTGCCCGATCAAGTGCACTTCTTTGTAGCCCAGCTGGCGCAACCGTTCTACCTCACCAACAATTTCTGTAGCTGTGCGACTCTTTTCGCGTCCTCTTGAATAGGGAACGATGCAAAAGGAGCAGAACTTGTTACAACCCTCGATAATCGGTACAAAAGCGACGAAAGGAGAATGTCTTTCAACCGGCGAGACTTCCCACGATTCCCCTTCCGCGCGCTCTTCAAGATCGATGACCGCTTTTTCCCCATCCCTGAGGCGTTCGATCAAGCTCGAAATGCGATCTGTAGCCCGCGTGCCGATGATCATGTCAACGTCCGGAGCTTTAAGGAAAATTGCCTCCCCTTCCAACTGCGCTACGCAGCCCATCACCCCGATCAAGGGTTTCTTGCTCGGGTGACGGCTGAGTTGTCTAATGCGTTTATATACCTTTTGTTCGGCCCGCTCGCGTACAGAGCAGGTATTGACCAACACCACATCCGCAGCTTCAGGTGATTGTGTCACATCGTACCCGGCCTGTCGCAGACTTGTAGCCGCCCGCTCACTATCCGCAACGTTCATCTGACATCCCAATGTCTCTATGTAAACTGTGCTTTTCATTTCCGGATTCACTACCCTGACTGAACGCAGATTAGTCTATCAGAAATCCGTAGCTAGAGGCGATAGCACCTTCCTCATTGCAACGCGGATGATGGGTACCGATGCAGTTTGAGATTCGAGCGGCGTTTCCATTCAAGCACAGAACCGAGGAGCGATAGCGACCGGGTTGGTGCCAAACCATTCAAGTCGCAAGAAAAGAGATCGTTGTTGACAGTCGCGGAACTAAACCAGTCGCTACCTCTCCTCGGCTGTAATTAGCTCGTATTTCTCAACCCGCTCCACCTGCACTAATGCCTGATGATGACACTGCTTGACCACTTATTCTGCGACTAGTAGTATCGCCCACGATTTTCCGTAACCTAAGACACTGAGAGAGGTTCCTCATCATGTCATTTAACAAAGTGATTCTCGTAGGCAACCTGGGTCGAGATCCCGAACTGCGTTATACGCCCCAGGGTACGCCCGTTTGCAGCTTCACGATGGCCACAAACGAACGGCGCAAGGACAAGACCGGCGAGATGCAAGATCAGACCACCTGGTTTCGTGTAACTCTCTGGGGACGGCAAGCAGAAACTGCCTCACAATACCTCACCAAGGGTCGGCCGGTTTATATTGAAGGCAGGCTAAGGGTGGAGGAATGGACTGACCGTGACGGAAAGCCCAGGCACACTCTGGAAGTTCACGCGACCGACATGCAGTTCATTGGCGGCGGAAGAGCAGAAGAGGCTCCCGTTTCCCGGCCGCCTGCCGGTGAACCGGTTCAGGAACAGGCGGACCCGTCTGACGACGATATTCCATTTTAGCCAAGTAGGAATTCGGGGAGAACTCAACAACTCGATTGCGGCGGGCGGTGTCCTCACGGGACAGCCCGCGTGGGGTGCGGGCTATGCTGTACCCCACCGACCAAACTGCCGCAGTTTAGCGTAGCGTTTTGCCAACCTCACCTCCTGGCTGGAGCTAACGGCTTCTGCAAGTCGCTCGCTCAACGCGGAATCAAGAAAGCGCGCGGCTCGATCATAATCTGTATGAGCACCGCCGGGCGGTTCGCTAATGATCTGATCTACAATCTTTTCCTCGAAAAGATTCTGCGCGGTGAGTCTGAGACCGGCGGCTGCGCGCTCTGCCTGGCGGGCATCTTTCCATAGAATAGCCGCGCACCCTTCCGGGGAAATGACTGAATAAACAGCGTTCTCCAGCATCATTACTTGATCCCCAACGCCAATTGCCAGCGCCCCACCTGAACCTCCTTCTCCGATGACAGTCACGATCACGGGTACTTTCAGTTTGGCCATTTCGCGAAGATTGTAAGCGATAGCTTCAGCCTGACCGCGCTCTTCGGCATCAATGCCTGGATAAGCTCCCGGCGTATCTATTAGCGTTAAAATCGGGCGTCGAAACTTTTCAGCGAGTTTCATTGTCCTCAAGGCCTTGCGGTAACCTTCGGGCTTTGGCATGCCAAAGTTTCGATAACTGCGCTGCTTGGTATCACGCCCTTTTTGGTGGCCGATGACCACTACTGGCAGACCGTGAAAACGCGCCATACCGCAGATTATCGCCGGGTCGTCGGCAAATCTCCGGTCCCCATGCAGCTCTACAAATTCCTCGAACAGCCGTTCGATAAAATCCATGGTGTAAGGACGATCTGGATGCCGGGCCAATTGCACCCGTTCAAATGCCGTTTTCTCCGCAGGCACGGTTTCGGCGCCTTTCACGGTCGAAGGCTTTTTATTCGTTTTGGCCATTTTAGCTTTTGCCATTATCAGACCCGTTTCGCGGTTTCTGCAACCGTCTCTATCCGAACGGTACATCCCAGTTGCTTCAGGGCAGACTCCAGTTTGGCCGAGCGGGCGACCCGCAGCGCAGAGTTAACCTTGACACGAACCAGGGTGTCGACATCAATCACTGTTTCAAGCATTACATCGCAGCTGCCGGGGTGCGTATTTATTAAGTGGAGAATTGAATCGAGCAGCCCCTCGTCATCGTCGGTGACTGGTACTTGGAAAATCATCAGCTCCCGATTCTTGAGAATGTCGTCGAGACCCTGCAACTGATCAACAATCACTGTCGGCGGGTTATCCTCGCTGAGTTCGAGGCGACCTGTAACCAAAACCGGCAATTCGTTCTGCACCATCGCAGAGTATTTCCGGTAAGTTTCCGGCCACAGCACACATTTGGTCCCCCCCGCTTCGTCCTCCAGGCGAAGCAGTGCAAACCTATCCCCTTTTTTGGTGGTGCGCGATTGCAAGTCGTTGATGATCCCGCCGATGCAAATTCGACTGCCGCTAGCCAGTCCCGCAAGCTCACTGGACCTGGCGGCCTTAAGACTACGTAGAAGACCAACGAAATCTCCCAATGGGTGGCCAGTAATATAAAACCCCAAGGTCGCTTTCTCATTTGCGAGCAGCTCGGTGTGGGTCCATGCTTTGGGACTGAAGGGCAACTCTTCGGCTAGTCCAGCCTCGTTTGCGACAACGGCAAACAATCCATTTTGACCTTGGAGGCGCTCACGCTTTGCACGCTGCGCTCGTGCCAGCGCGGGATCTATGGAAGCGTGAAGCGCTGCTCGCCATTCGCGCAAATCGCGGACTCCAGGTTTGAGTGAATCAAACGCCCCGGCACCTACCAGGCTCTCGAGCGCCCTCTTGTTGATTGCGCCCTGTTCGATTCGTTCCGCGAAATCAAAAAACGATCGAAACAGACCGGCCTTACGTGCCTCAATGATGGTCTTGATAGTCGATTGCCCGAGTCCCTTGATCGCAGCCAGGCCGTACCTTATAGCGCCTGTGAGCGGAGTAAAGCCAGAATAGCTCTCGTTGACATCCGGTGGTAATAGCTGGATCCCCTGGGCGCGGAGTTCCTTAGAATACTTGAACACCTTGGCGACGTCTTGAGCCTCACTCGACAGGACTGCCGAATAAAAATGCTCCGGGAAATGCGCCTTGAGGTAAGCAGTCTGGAAGGCCAGGTAGGCGTAGGCAACGCTGTGACTGCGGTTGAAGCCATAATCCGAAAACTGCGCCATCAGTGAAAATATCTTCTCGGCCTTCTCCCGCTTGATACCTCGCTCCACGGCCCCGTTTATGAACTTCACTTCGTGAACGGCCATTTCCTCACGTTTTTTCTTGCCCATCGCCCGCCGCATTAAATCAGCCTCGATTAAGCTGTAACCGGCCAACTTCTGAGCTAACTGCATAATCTGCTCTTGATAGACCATGATCCCGTAGGTGTTGCTTAAGATCTCCTTCATTTCCGGAACCAGATATCGGACGGTTTTTTTACCGTGGTGGCGCTGAATAAACTCATCAACCATGCCGCCGTCGAGTGGCCCGGGCCTGTACAGTGCATTCAATGCTGCAAGATCCTCGATCCCTTTCGGCTTAAGCTTTCGGCAAATCTCTTGCATACCAGAAGATTCAAACTGAAAGACGGCATCAGTGCGCCCGTCCGCGAAAACTGCCATCGTTCTTTCGTCGTTAAGCGCTAAATCCGCCCAGTTAATCTCCCGTCCAAGCAGTTGCTTAACGGTAATTAAGCAATCATTTATAACGGTAAGCGCGGTAAGCGCTAAAAAATCCATCTTAAGCATGCCCGTTTTTTCGAGGTCGGACATGACGTACTGGGTAGTGACTTCATCTTTTCCGGAAACAGCAATCGGGATAAGTTCCTGAAGAGGTACGGGGGAGATAACTACCCCCGCAGCATGCACCGACGAATGGCGAGCACAGCCCTCAAGGCGCTGGGCAATCTCCATTAGTTCTTTAACTTGCGGGTTAGTTTCAACCTGCTTCTTCAGTTCGGGAACTTGGTCGAGGGCCTGCGCCAGACTTACATTTCTGCCCCGAACGGGCGGTGGGATAAGCTTGGCGATCCGATCGACGTCGGCGTAAGGCATATCGAGAGCTCTTCCGACGTCCTTAATCGCGGCCCGCGAGGCAAGTGTTCCGAAGGTAATGATCTGGCAAACGGAATCGCGTCCGTAGAGGTTGGCAACGTGACTAATAACCTCTCCGCGCCCCCGAACACAGAAGTCAATATCAATATCGGGTAGAGATAACCTTCCGGGGTTCAAGAAACGCTCGAAGATAAGGTTGTACCTGAGAGGATCAATATCAGTAATCTCGAGACAGTAGGCGACCAGGGAACCGGCGGCTGAACCGCGGCCAGGGCCCACAGGTATGGAGTGTTCGCGAGCGTATCGAACGAAGTCCCAGACCACCAGGAAATATCCGGCGAAGCCCATCTGCTTAATCATGGCTATCTCGCTGGAAAGTCGGGTCTGATAATCCGTGAGGGGATGCTCCAACTCGTTTCGCGATATCTGTCGATCCCACACCGTTTGGCGACGGCGTTCGAAGCCCTCCCTAATTACCTTCTCGAAGTATTCATCGATAGATAGCCCGAGGTCTGACTCGGGAATCGGATAATTTGGGAGATATTTGACGTTCTCCGGTAGGCGAAGGTCACACCTCTCCGCGATTTCCACGGTCCGGGTTAAGGCATCCGGTAACTCGTCACCAAAGATGCGCCACATTTCCTCCGGCGAGCGTACATAGAAGTTCGGGCTGGGATAGCGCAGGCGGTTAGTGTCGTTGACCGTCTTGCCGGAGCCGATACATAACAAGATATCGTGTGCTCGCGCATCCTCTGGCCTGAGGTAGTGCGCATCGTTAGTGGCCACCAGGGGAACGCCCGTGCGCTTAGAGAGTTCAACAAGGGGCTTTCGTATACGATCCTGAGCTTCTAATCCGTGTTCCTGGATTTCCAGGAAATAGTTGCCCTTCCCCAGTATCTCTTCAAACTCGATGGCCGCTGCGGCGGCTTCATCGAACCTCTCGCGGGCCAGCATTGCCGAAGGCACTCCTGACAAACAAGCCGAGAGCGCGATTAGTCCCTTCCCATGTTCAGCCAGGAGTTCTTTATCGATCCGGGGCTTATAATAGAAACCTTCGGTGTATGCTTTCGAGGTTAGCCGAACAAGGTTTTGGTAGCCTTCCAGATTTTTCGCCAGCAGGATCAGGTGAAAATTCGCCTTTTCCCCTGGCGCACCCGCGGCACGATCGCTGCGACTGCCACGGGTGATGTACGTCTCGCAACCAATTATTGGTTTCACCCCCTGGGTTTTCATGGCGTTGTAGAAAGAGATTGCGCCAAACATGTTTCCGTGATCGGTCATGGCGCAGGCTGACATACCAAGTTCTTCAGTACGCTTCGCAAGTGGCTTAATCTGTATGGCGCCGTCCAGGAGGCTGTAGTCAGTGTGCAGATGGAGGTGAGCGAATCTTTGATCCGGCATAATAGAGGAAACCAAATGTTGGCTGTTTACTTGCTCATGGCAGGAATGAACTACGAATTCAATACGACTGCGACACTATATCACGCTGGACAGGCACGCTCGCGATCCACCCAAGTGAGAGCACTCCGAGTAAGCACGTACGACAATTGATATGTCTTCCGACGTGGACGACAACTGCTCTTATCCGCGACCTGGAGGAATTCCTGGCTCGCCTTCTGTATTGTCTTATCCTCATTCCCACTCAATCGTGCTCGGAGGCTTAGAACTAATGTCATAAACGACGCGATTGATTCCCCGGATCTCGGATATCAATCTGGAAGACATACGCGCCAGCACCTCTTGCGGCAGTCTGGCCCAGTCGGCCGTCATTCCGTCGACGCTCGTGACTGCGCGGATTGCGACCACTCGTTCATAGGTGCGCTCGTCTCCCATCACTCCTACCGTCGAAATGGGAAGAAGCACGGGGAATGCCTGCCAAACCGAATGATAGAGCTCCGCAAGACGCAACTCCTCGTCCAGAATTCTGTCAGCCGCCTGGAGCAGCATAATTCGCTCTTCGGTCACTTCACCTATGATCCGAACCGCCAGCCCGGGTCCTGGAAATGGATGGCGTGAGAGGATCTCTTCCGGGACGCCCAGTTCCCTGCCGATCAAACGCACTTCATCCTTGAACAGCTCTCGAAGCGGTTCGATCAGACGCAACTTCATTTTCTCAGGCAACCCACCTACATTGTGATGACTCTTGATTACGGCTGACGGCCCGCGTACGGAAACGGACTCAATCACGTCAGGATAGAGCGTTCCCTGGACGAGGTAGGCAACTCCACCCAATCTATCTGCTTCTCGCTCAAAGACATCGATAAAGACTTTGCCAATGATCTTACGCTTCTCTTCCGGATCGGTCACACCTTTGAGCGCATCCAGAAAGAGGTGCCCGGCCCGGACTCCAGTAATCTTCAAGTTCATTGACTGGTTCAGCAGCGCCAGGGTTGATTCAAACTCTCCTTCGCGCAAGAGGCCATTGTCGATGAAAAAACAAGTTTGCCTTTCGCCGATCGCTTGGTGAACAAGTGCCGACGCAACGGTCGAATCGACTCCGCCCGAGAGACCGGAGACTACGTCTCCGACCCCACTAAGTTGCTCGCGAATGCGAGTGGTTTGCTCTTCAATCACTGCTGTGGGTGACCAATCTCCTCTACACTCACAAACCGAGAAGAGAAAGTTGCGTAGCACTTGTGCGCCCAGTGGCGTGTGAGCGACTTCCGGATGGAACTGCACGCCGAATATTCCGCGACTTCTATCCTCAATGGCATTCAGCGCATCATCTGTAGTTGCAGTCACTTGAAATCCAGGCGGCACGCCGGTTACGTGATCTCCATGACTCACCCACACATCCATTTCGCCAGGAAGCCCCGTGAACAAACGACTGCTGGGGTCGGTTACCTTTAGTCGCGCATAGCCAAATTCCCGGCTGGGAGAAGACCTCACCTCGCCCCCCATTTCAAAAGCCAGTACTTGCAGTCCGTAACAGATCCCGAGTACTGGACAATCCATGGTTTCCACAAGACTTGCTGCCGGCTTGGGTGCTCCTTTTTGGTAAACGGAGGCGGGACTACCTGAGAGAATCATCCCTCGTGGGTGATGATCCGCGATCTTTTCGACTGGAGTATTGAAGGGCAGAATTTCGCAGTAGACTCCGGCCTCGCGAACGCGCCGGGCAATGAGTTGCGTATATTGAGATCCAAAGTCGAGTATGATGACGGTCTCGTGATGATTAGGGCTGGTCAAGAAAGATAACCTCTGACGGTTTCCGTGCGTCTTAGAAAATGGGATTGCGACGAGAAGTCGTGGATTATACTTTTCGCATCGATTAACTCAAAACCTCTGAGTTGCTCTTTCAGAGTCTGAGAGGGTAGTAAGCGCGGCACTTTCGCCGCAAATTTTGCTGACAATCTCATTCTCATCGCGTATAGCCCCGTGAGCAAAACGACGCCAAATTAATAGGAACCGTTTCAATTGTTTCCGGACGCCGCCGAATTTGCCCGAAAAGAGTAACCGTTGACACGATTCGACGTTCTCCTGCGCTGTCAGCAACGGGCCAAAGCCGCGTTGTGAATCAGAACATGAACGCGAACCGATCCGACTACCGGGTTGCTATTTGTTGGAGAGTAGCTAAAGTAGATTGAAGAGATGCCGACATTTACTTTGCCAAAGCGAATCGTTCTTTTTTTCTTCATTGCCTTCTGCGCAGCGTTAGTTATAAACGCTGGTCACTCCCTTGCCGGTGCCCATGTAGCCCTTTCTCAGCCTCTTACAATCAGGTGGCGTTACGACTCAAATCTAACCCTAAATCTTACGCCGGCATTTGATCAGGAACGCATCTATCTTCCTCTCGCGGGCGGAACGATCGTCTCGGTTAGAGCACGGGACGGCCAGTTCAACTGGCGGTCGGAAATAGGTGGCGAACTTTCGGCATCGCCGATGGCCGACGACCGAGGGGTTTACGTGGCTTCGGAAATCGGACCGGAAAGGGGAACGGCAGAGGCGGGAGTTCGCCGCGCAACCGGCACCCTGCGCTCACTTAGTCGCGACGGTGGCGTGACCCAATGGATGCGGACGCTGGCGATGCCACTGCGGGGGAGCCTATCGATCAGTGGAAACAAACTCTTCGCCGGTGGTAGTGATGGGCGATTTCACGCTTTTGACAAAAACAACGGCACAATCCTGTGGACTCTGCCATACGACGGACGTTTCAACGGCCATCCTGTCGCAGTGAATGGCAGCGTCTACGCCGGCAATGACGACGGAAATCTGCTTGCGATTGAAGAGGGCACCGGGAAAATGTTGTGGCGCTATCGCACGAAGGGACCGGTTCATGGCCCGGTGGCGGTGGGAGATGACACGGTTTATTTTGGATCTGGAGACGGATACCTCTACGCGGTGGGGTCAGTAGACGGCCGCTTGCTATGGCGCAAACGAACCGGCGCGGGCGTGGAAGCAGTCGCGCTGGTAGACAACGCACTCCTGGTGGCATCTTTGGATAACTTCGTTTATCGATTTTCGCTGACCGGCCGGCGAGTGTGGAAACGACAACTCCCGGGGAGGATATCCGCACAACCGCTAACTGCCGAAGACGGCGTGTTATTTACTCCGCTCTCCAGTCCAGCGGGAGTTGTGCTCGGGTTGCGAGACGGACGACAGGTTAATTCCCTACCTACGGGTGAGGAGATAACAACGTCTGCTTCTCCGATAGCCGTCGGCGATGCGGTGCTCTTAACAACCGAGCGCGGCTTTCTTGCATTCGCCCAGCCAAAGGAAAGCCCAAAGAAGACTATATCTGCTCCGCTTCAATTTTGGTTTCGCTGAGATCTGGACGCTTCCGGAAAACACTTACCACACGCGAAAGCAATCCATACAAAATATAGGAAACTACCAGCACGAGTAGGACTTGGCGGGAGTACAAGAAGAGGAGCATTCCAACCGCCACAGCAAGGATTATCGTCCGCATGCTGCGGCTGCGAGTCCCAACTGTCTTAAAACTCGAGAAACGAAGCGTACTGACCATCAGCACGCTCAGCAATCCCACCAGCGCCATGAGAAGCAACGAATAGATCTTCGCCCTTTCTGGTCCGTAGTACAGCAGCGGCAGCGGGTTGAAATGAATTATTGCCGCGATCAATCCGCCGGCAACGGGAATTGGTAGGCCAACAAAGCTCTTCTTATCGACTTTTTTTGTGCCCTCGGCAAGAATGCGTGGACGGGACGCCTGAACGTTAAAACGGGCCAGACGAAAAGCGCCACACATCAAGTACATGAACGCAAGAAACCAGGCTAGCTGGTGTAAGTCGCTTCGCTCTTTCAAAACTGCGCCAAAACCCCACACGTACGCCAAGACCGCAGGGGCGAGACCAAACGTGACCACGTCAGCAATTGAATCGAGTTGGACTCCGATCTCCGTTGTTGTTTTGGTCATGCGCGCAATACGGCCGTCGAGCATGTCAAAAAGAACTGCCCAGCCGATTGCCTTCGCTGCGTTATCAAGGTAGGTAGAAGCGTGGATGAGGTCCTGTTCTCCGCCGCCGATAAACTGAAAGCCTCGCACCGCCGCCATCACGGCATAGAAACCCATACCAATATTAGCCGCTGTGAAAACCGAAGGGATGAGATACAGTCCCTTCCTTAAGCCGCGCCGTTCCGGGTTTTTTACTTGATGATCAGGATGCAAAGCCGTGGCTCCTATCATTTTAGGCGGCCAATAACTGTGGTTCCACCCCTTACTCTCATACCCGGTGTGACTAAAACCTCAACGCTTTCCGGCACTATAACATCGGTTCGCGAGCTAAATTTGATCAAACCAAACCGTTCTCCCAGTGCGACCACCTCTCCCTCGTGTTTCCAGCAGATGATGCGCCGCGCCAGGATGCCGGCAATCTGTTTGCACACGATGGTAATCCTGCTTCCCTCAATGGTGAGCGCGTTCTGCTCGTTCACCAGGCTGGCCTTCTCGTCCGTAGCCATTAGAAACTTTCCCTTCGTGTACGAGACATCAGTTATCTTGCCGGCAATCGGCGATCGATTAATGTGTACATCCAGAGGCGAGAGGAAAATACTAATCAGCGTAGACGAATCATTCCGGCCTGGCACCAGCTGGCTCACTCGGGTGACCCTGCCGTCGGCAGGAGCAACTATGACATTGGGATCGTCCGGCGGATCACGTTTTGGATCGCGGAAGAAATAAGCCATGAAGCCGGTCAGCAGAAAGAAAGGAATGGCAACATACCAATAACCTACAGCCAACAGGATTATCGTCAACAGTGCGGGCGCCAGAATATACGTAAAGCCTTCGCTAGCGATTCTCAAGACTTATATTCGATCCTCCACCACCCCATGAGGCTGCCTGCTTGGGGACTGCGATCTATCGCTTCTACATCTTGATTGAAAGCTCCGACTACAAAAAAGGGGACGCGTATCGTACATTCCACGTCCCCTATCATCTCGGAACCGGGAGAAGGTTGCTTCTCCGTGGTGACTTAATGGCCCAGGCTGTTATTCTTTTGATATTGCAATATAATCGAGTACATCTGGTCTTTGAGAGCTAGCTTTTTCTTTTTCAGAGTTATCTCTTCAAGTTGTTCTTCGTCGCTGGGGTAGGCTAGAGCTGAGAGTTCACTCAGTCGCTGTTCGTATCGAGTGTGTTCTCGTGCTAGTTCACGAAACTCAGGGTCACGAGTCATGAGCTCTTCCTTTACGCTATCCGTCGTTACAGTGTTCATTGGCGTACATGTCTCCTTTCAGACGATGAACTTGTGGAATGGTTGGGTGGGGTTGACGGGTTCAAAGAAACCACCATGAAATGTGCCGACACGAAAAAATGGTAGCCCAATTAACTACACGAATCAAGCATTCTGCTTAAGTTGAGCGCTCATAATCAGCGCATCTTCCACCGGGACCGAGTAATAGTTCAGGCGCCGCCCAACATCCCGAAACCCACACTTTTCGTAAAGTGTTTGGGCAAGGGCGTTTCCAGCCCGAACTTCCAAGTACGCCGCAGTCGCGTCCAGGCGCTGCCCTTCCTCCAGAATTCGGGTCAACAGCGCACTTCCAATGCCGCAGCGCCGATATTCCACTCGCACGGCAACATTATTGATGTGAAGCTCATTGGCTGCCAACCGAGCGACGATATACCCGGCGATCTGATCGGTCTTGACCTGTTCTAGCGGCAGGGCGACTCGAGCGACCAGCATTAGCTCTCGATTACTGCCCTGTAGCTCGGCGTAGTAGGCTGCCCATCCCCAACGACTCAGGCCCGAGTGCTCCTCAATTTCCACGACCTCGAGCAGGTCGTGCTCGGTCATGTTGGAGATGTAAACCGCTTTCGAAGGGTCGGAGTACGCGGAACTGGCTACAGGCATTTCAATTCTGCATCTGAAGGACGGACATATATAGCACTTAGCGAAAGAGGATCGCCCACCTCGTTGCTCTTAAACTTCTGTAGTGCCAGGGCAGCGACATGTTGACTGAGGCTCTTTTGCGCGAGTGCCAATCTCCAACCTTGAAACAACTGTGTTTCCGCCAGGCTCTCGCTATCGAAGTTAATTCCCTGCTCCCGAGCATATGACACCAAAAGATTTCGATGCAGATGTGCGCCTGGCCCGGACCACATAAGAGTCTTAAACGACCCGTATTTCTCGGCCACGTTATGAGGCGTTAGATGGGCTGGCTCGTCGAGTGGGCTAACCCTGCCATCGGGTGATACGGAAAGCAATTGCAAAAACACCTCTCCGCGACCCGCGGGCAGAAGAGCAACTGTAGCAGTCGCAGGTCCTGCCGCGTGTGCCACGGCATAGAGCGTCGGTATACCGACACAAGGGATTCGAAGAGTTGCAGCCAGCGCTTTCACCGTCGCTAAACCTATTCTCAATCCCGTAAAGCTTCCCGGGCCCGAGGCCGCGGCTAGTAGATCTACGTCACCTAATGAAACTTCGGCTTTACCCAAACACCCATCGATATCGTTTAGAAGGCTATTAGAGTGTGAAACTGCAGGATCTCCAATGCGCATGGCCAGCAACGTGCTTCCACGTGAGAGGCATACGCTACCGCCCATGGTTGCCGTTTCGACACTAAGAATAACGGGTGAGTTGTTCAAGTGTGTCCTCTGCTACTCAGGTAAGGTCTGGGTAGCATGGGCTGTCTCACAAAAGGTAGAGCCAGCCCTTTTGCTCAATGGAGGTCTTCGATAGAGAAACTATCCAACCATAGGGATCCAAAGATAGGACACGGAGACGTCGTGCAATTCTTTCGTTGGATGCTGAGAGTGATCGCCTCGGTTTCAGGGTCGGTTTGAAAATCAAAACTCACCACCTGCCAGTCCGTAGACTCTTGCGCCAATGCGGGCGACTCAGCCAAACGCTTTCTGGAGCCTGATGAGTCGCTAACGACGACGAGCGGTAATCCACCCGTAACAATTTCCTGCGTTCGAGCGCTGAAGTTGAGCTGATAACGAGTGGAGGGTTTCACAAGAATCACTTGTGAGAGTAGCGGCGTGTCCGGGTTAGAATCTCCCGAAAACTCAATCAGCAAACTCTTTGACCCGCTTTGTCGCCGGCTGGAATCTGCAGCCAGCGTCACGCGCTGAGAACCGCTGAACACGCGCCAGCCAAAACTTAACTCGTCAAAGCTCAGTGGCCCTTCAAACCCACCATCATAAACCCTGGTTCCCTGATCTCCGGTCGCGGCGATTTTATTGGTACCCCAGATCTGAAACGCTTCTTTAAACGCGTTAACGGAAATCAGATGTCTCACCAGCTCTTGCCGCGCCTGATTGGAAACCGTGCCTGCTAAAGCAAATTGTTCGACAGCTTCCCTTCCCTTACCCTTCCGTGCCAAAAACTCGGCAAAGGCTAAACGCATCTGGCTGGTTGTAATCTGCGCGTAAGCTTCCGCGAGCTGCAGGTCACCCTTTGAGATTCCCCACGAGAGATCAATCAAGGTTGGAACGTAATCGGGGTTGCTGGCCGCCGCATGGCGCAGATCCGCGAACGCCTCGCCGAAGCGACCCTGCCTCAAAAGGAGGTTTCCCCGTTGCCAGCGAGGTAGTGCGTAATAAGGAGCTAGTCGAACCGACTCATTGAAAGCGATCAATGCACCAGAAGCGTCTTCCAATTCTTCTCTCAGGATCCCCAGCTGCAACCATAGAGAGTCGTCCCGGGGCCTTAGACTGAGGGCTAGCTCCAACTCAGAAGCCGCTTGTGGCAAATCCTTCAGCTTGCGGAGCACCACGGCCCTAATTCTATGAGATTCCGGATCCGCGGGCGTCAGACCAACAACCCGGTTCGCTACTCCAAGGCTTCCAGTGATCGATGCGTACCTACCCAGAAATCTTGATAAGCCCGCCTTGCCGGCTATCCAAAAAATGAAAACAAATACAAGAGCCGTGGCCAGCGAAAGCACAAGCCGATGAGCCGGCTTCGAACCGTTGAGGGAGGGGTTCTGCATTTGATTTCGGATTAGACTCCGCTTGATAAAGAAAAACGTGCCTTCCACGCTAGGAAAGGCACGTTTCCGATAACTTAAAACCTGCGCGGCGAAATTCGATTAAGGACCTGAGGGACTCGGATTGGGGCGGATCGCACTGTCGTCCCGCGCCGCTAAAGCTGTAACGAAAACAGCGGCGCCGGATGCAGCCAGGATGCCAGCGATAGCGCCTTTACCAAGCCCACCTCCACCAGTGGCCTGACCTTGGACTCTGGCGATTGCATTTGCGGCTGCGCTTTGATTCACAGTTGTCTGGCCGTTCAAGAAGCAAACATCCAACACAGAATTCTTCTTTTTGTCGTTCTTGGCAGCTGATCCTTGTTCAGTAACAATCTCACCCTCGGCGTTCTTCTTAGTGCGCAGAATTACACAACCACGAATCAATGTAACTTTCGTATTACCACTCTGATCGTAATCGAGTCTGAGTTGTGTATTAGGTGCAAGCTCGAGGGTTCCAAATGAACCAAGATTGATTTCAGCCGTCTGGTCTGCCCCCGTCTCAATGATTGCTCCGGTAACAATCGATGCCCCCGTGGAGGCACTAAGACCATTTATCAGAATGGGCTGATTGCCCCTCGTAGAGGTCAACCTGGCAATGAATTGGGGCCCTTGCGCAAAAGCAATCTGCAGGGAAACCTGCGCGACGGCAAACATAACTAAAATTGCGATAGCTCTAGAAGCGTCTAGCTGTTTGCGTCTCATCTCAATTATCCCCTCATCTGGAGAACAATTTTATAAACTTTGTGTCGGAAGCACCCAGTGTTGGCGCGCATTTTACTGCCCTGGCTAAAACACGTCAATGCTTTTTCCGCCGTGACGAGATTAAAACGAGGCATTTTCTTTGTATGTCTGCTCAGCGGAAACCTCACTTTTTTAGAAATCTCTGAAAGAAGGCATCGGCCAGCTTGGGATCGATGGTTTTCAGGATGTTGTATTCGTCCAACGCTCCTTTTCGATCCTTGAGGGCCACGTAGACTACAGCCAAATTAAAATGGGCCTCTCCGTAGTTAGGCCGGAGTCGGACGGCGGTCTTAAACGAAGCCGACGCATCCGCGTACCGCTGAGTTCTGAAGTACACAGTGCCCAGATTATTATGAGTTTCCGGGCTCTCTGGTTTTAGTACCAGAGCTCGCTTATATGCTTCGATGGACGGCTCGAATTGCATAGCCTGGTAGAACGCGGTACCAAGGCTGTTATAAGCCTCAACATAGTCGCTCTTCAAACTTACAGCCTGCTGCAATGCGCTGGCCGCCTCCTTGAATTGCCCGAGGCTGTAGGCTGTAGTGCCAAGATTGTAATGAGCCTCAGGAAAATCGGACTTGATTTGAATGGCCTTCTTTAAAACTTCCGCCGCTTCCGGATAGCGACCAAGCTTGTTGAGGACTGATCCGAGATTGTTGAGTGCTTTTGCATAGTCCGGTTTTAGACGAATTGCTTCCTGGTAGGCCGGAATTGCTTTGAGAAAGTATTCGGTGGTCTGACCCGGCTCCGTTTCGCCGAGCTTCACATAGGCGTAACCAAGATTATTGTGTGAGACCGCGTTGTCGGGCTTTAGACGGATGGCTTTTTCTAATTCATCAATTGCTTCACGGTACTGGCCCAACGTTATCAGCAGGCTTCCAAGATTCGTCCGCGCTTCCGCATAGTCCGGTCTCAACCGGGTAGCCCGTCGGTATGCATTTGTCGCTTCGGGATACTTGCCTAACATGTAGTAAGCATTGCCCAGGTTGTAATGCGCATCTGCGAAGTCGGGATTCGCACTAGAGGCTTTGAGAAAATTGTCCAGCGCTTGCTGATATTGCTCAGTAATGTAATAAACCGCTCCCAGGTTGTTGAGCGCTTCCGCATCACCCGGTTTGAGTCGCACGGCATTCGTAAAGGATGCGATTGCGTCCTGATATCGACCCGCCTTGTAAAAACTGGCACCCAGATTGTTATGGGCTACGGCATCGTCGGGTTTCAGACGAACTGCTCTTTGCAAAGCCTCAATCGACTGCGGTAGTTTCCCCAACTTGTCATACGCAAAACCGAGATTGCTGAGGGCTGTGGCGTTGTCTGGCTGCAGCCGAACAGCCTGCTCGTAGGCATTGGCGGCTTCCGCAAAACGACTCGAGCTGAGGTAAGTATCGCCGAGCGCGTTTTGCGCTTCCGCCCAGTCAGGCTTGAGACGAGCCGCTTGCCGGAATGCCTCTAACGCATCTTCATACTTTTCCTGTGCACTGTAGGCGATGCCCAGGTTGAAGAAAGCATCCGGGTCATCAGGTTTCAGAGTTAGAGCCTTCTTGAATGCTTCGGCCGCTTCACTACTCTTTCCAATGCTGAAATATGCCGCGCCCAAATTGTTAAAGATAAAGGGATCTTTGGGCGTGTGTTTAAGCGCATTCTGATAGGCCTCTATCGCCTGCGCGTATTGTCCCAGGTCGTAGTAAGTGTTGCCCTGATTCTTGAATGCCTCTCCCTTATCGTCTTCTGAAACTCGGGGCGGAGTCTCAACCTCGCCTGGTCGCGGTCTTGGCTGGCGCCGACCTGGCGGATTGTTCCTGGCAATTTCAACTGGCCTAACCACGGGCCTCGATTGCCTTTTGACGATCAGCATGGCTGCCCCGCCCACCACATCGCGCACTCGCTGCGGGCGCTTAAAAACAATTGCCGCTCCTCCCATGATGTCCTGCCCGCGGAATGCGCTGGCACCGCCGGCAAGGTCCTGAAACAAAAAGACAACTGCCGACGTCGTGACCACGCCGTTTAAAACCAGGACAACCACCAGCATTGCAGCGGCTGCACGACGGCTTCGAAGCTTTTCAGACAACATTCTTTTCAGTAGTGTCAGTGGTCGCAATTACTATCAGGGTGATGAATATCAGGGCATTAACCGTCATGTGTAATCCAAAATCGAAGAGGCTGTGGACGCCCACGCCCACAATCCCTAGCGCTGCGCCGAAGCTTGCAGCCCGCCGGAACCGGCTTGGCGATCGGAGACTAGTCTGTGTGCGTTTGAAGAGTACGGCGCAAAACCAGATTCCAATCGCCGTTCCGATGATCCCGCCACTAGCCAGAAGCTCCAGGTAGTCATTGTGGGCCTCCTGGGGCACCAGCGTTCCCGAAGCATTGTGGTAACCGGGGATCGCCACCCAGTAGCCCCCCATCCCCACTCCCGCGATGGGGTGCGCTTTCCACATCTTCCAGGTTGCCTGCCAGATCTCCCTCCTGCTTACCGCGGCGGGATCGCGTTCTCCTCGCCCCGGTTCGAACCGGCTCGCCAGCCGGTCGCCGCCAATCCAAAGCGTACCGCCAACCACGGCCAACAGAAGTAACACCAGAAAGAAGATTCGGACCGGCAACAGTCTCGCGACCCGGAATGCTTTGCGACCCGCGACGTTTGACTTCGCAGGCTGAACAACCACTGGGAAAAGCAGCACCGCGGCAATTAGCTGGGCCAGCATCGCGAGCAAACCTCCACGCGAGTTCGACAAGACAAGCGCGGTCCAAATGGGTAGTAGCAATGCGAAGTAGATTAGCGCCCTCTCCCGACGCATGCCCCCGCCCAGAATCGTACCCAACGTTAATCCAAAGCCCATCTCCATCAAAAACGCAAAATGATTCTGATTTACGAATTGGCCGTAACCCTGACCTGGCTGGATGAGAGGCAAAACGAAGCCAGCGCTATGCTGGGTCGTCTGTCTCATCATCCCGAAGATCCCACTGGCCACGGCGACCGCAATGATTACGTGGACTACGATGCTGAGACGCCGGTCGGTGGATACGTAACGAAAGAGGAGAGCGGCGGATAACGTGAGCGCAAGAAGTTGGAGGACGAAAAACCGGGTCCCGTATGGATCGGCACTAGTGGCCTGCCACGAAGAGTGAGAGATGCCCGGGATCGCTCGGGCACCGACAGGCACTGTCTGTAAGAAAGCGAATACAGTAGCAGTAACTAAGGGGATTAGCAGCGCCCGGCCGCGAATACTCCAGGAACCGCTCACCATACTCTCAACTAGCGCAAGCAAACTGAGAGCGACAACGGCGCAGATGAAGAACGCCTTCCACCAGGGCTCAACCGTTCCATATGGAACGGCCGTGAACACGATTAAAGCCAGGAGCGATACAAATATTGCTTTCGCAGAAATGTCGGCAAAACCACCAACTCGATCTTCGACCGGTGCCGCAACGCGATCCGCCGCGTTTACATGGTCCATCAACCCATTCTCTTTCCGGCACCCACTGTCATCGCTAGTCCGTTGGTATTCACGGTCTCCTCGGCGAATGCTTTTAGAATTCTCTCACCCGCTTCTGAGAGTTGCCCTCGGAATAGCTCGCTCAGATAGTTCATGTCGACGAGCAACGGATCGGTTTCAAACGCTCGATAAAGATTCATCCATCCCCACTGTCCATTCGCGGTGGCTAAGGGCAACCTCAGACACCAGAATGATCCGGAGTCAATCACATCTTCGACATTTATAGCGGTGCGGCTCCACGACCAGAAGATGCGACCGTTGCGCAATTCGAGGGCGCGCTGAGCTCGCTGCTTTTCGCTGGCCCTTACGGCTCGCTCGTTTACTTCTTCTCCCGCGGGATGGCCAATTTGCACGCAGGCATAAGCAAACTCACCGGATTCCAGCAGATACGATACGGCATCAAACAACTCACCCAATTCAGTGGCTTTGGTCAGCGCCCGACTCGCCCGGCGAACCCGGATATTGTTAGCCACCCTGATACGGCGGTCGCCAACTGTCCGTTTCACGCCGGCTTTCAACTCATCCACCTCGTGATAGCGAAGGTTACCGACGGCGATGATTACAACAACGACAACAACAAAGAGAACAAAGCCTGTCGAGCGCGTTCCCGTTTGAGTGAAGAGCATTGCCAGCAGACCAAACGCAGCACACACCGCATACAACACCAGCGCAACCTGACGTTGCGACCAGCCGCGTGCGAGCAGCATGTGATGAATATGTTCTTTGTCTCCTTGAAATAACGGTTTACCACCTACTAACCGGCGCGTCATCGTTACTGCCGTGTCAACAACGGGTAGCCCAAAGGCGAGCGCCGGAATCGCTACCGCAACGGCCGTAGTCGCCTTCTGGGTACCCAATACGGATAGTGCAGCGAGGGTAAAACCTACGAAGAGAGCTCCGGAATCGCCCAAAAAGATCGACGCCGGGTTGAAGTTATAGCGAAGAAATCCCGCCAGAGCTCCACAAAGGACGATAGCGACCACTATCATTAATGGGGCTTCCCGACTGAAAGACACCACCAGGATCACGAGGGAGGAAAATAGCGCTGCCCCTGTAGCCAGGCCGTCTATTCCGTCAATTAGATTGAAGGCATTCGCGATGCCCACCAGCCAGAACACTGTGATTAAAAAAGAGACTGTGGTTGGGAGCTCAACGGATCCCACGAACGGTACAGACAGGGCTTCGACGCGCCCGCCCATCGCATAAAACAGCACCGCGATCAGACCAAGCGCGGCAAACTTCACACTGGCATTTGTACCGCGTAAGTCGTCATAGATGCCGAGAAACAGGACCAGCGTAGCGGGAATCAACGCGACTAATATCTGTGGCGCGTACTGCCGCAACGCCTGCGTGAGCAGATTGTCCACCAAAGGCAGCGAGGACAGGGCAATCAGGCAAGCCAGATAAAGCGCGACTCCACCCATACGAGGAACCGCTCTGCTGTGAGTTTTCTTGCCGGCGAGCGGGAGATCAAGAAGCTTGAATCTCTCGCACAGACGACGAATCAAGGGAGTTAGAATGAGTGACGAAAAGGTTGCGATTATAAAGAGAGCGAGATAGGTGTTCAAAGGTGAAACCTCCGCTAGCTTACAGAAAAGGGTGTCGGGTGTCGGGCATCAGGTGCCGGGCGTTTGGTATAACTGATCAGGTGATTGTTACGCAGAGCGCACCTCTATTCCAACCGGCACCCGCCAACCGATAACCGGCACCCGTCTTCTGGCACCTGGCACCCGATACCCGGCATCATTGTGACGATTCAAGCAACTCAATCATCCCCGGCAGTATTGTGTCCTTTGCAAACTTGCTCGCCAGCTCAGAACACCTTCCCTGTTCCAGCGCCTTCTTTTGTTGGGCTGCATCCAGGATGTGGGCCACCACTCGATCAACCTCGCCGTGGCGCGCGGAGTAGATGCCAAAACCATTGGTAGCTTGGGCCGCGATGTCGGTGACGTGGCTTTCGGGCGGTCCAATATACAGAAAAGGAATGCCTACCGACAGGATGTTATACACCTTGCACGGATGGACGATTCCGGAAAGCCCATCACCCATCACCACTGTGTGGAGGTCGGCGGCTGAGAGCGAACCCGCCAGGTCTTGGAGGGGCTGGTAGGGAAGACTCGATACTCTGTTCAACTTGTGTTGCGCGGCGAATGCTCTCACCTTTGCTTGTTCCGTGCCTCCGCCTACAAAACAGAACGCGATCTCGCTTCTCTCCGCCAGCCGCAGTGCTGCTTCTAGTAGCGTGTTGAGCGGATGACATGGGCTATGATTTCCGGAATACATCACCACAAAACTTCGACTAAGATTGTGCTGCTCACGGAAAGCCTGCCTACCCGCTTCGTCAAAGCAAACCGCATCGCCGTGGGCCCAGGGCGGCAGTACTGTGATCCGCTCGTTTGAAATTCCGTGCCTCAAAATACGGTCCTTCATGAAGCGATCGAGCACGATGACGCGGCTCGCGTGTCGCAGGCTGTACCGCAGAAACCTCTTGAGGATTTTTCCGGCAAAAGAGTCTTCCTTCAGCCAACCGGCAGCAATTGCCTCGTCCGGGTTAAGGTCCATGACCCAAAAGAAGAAGCGTCCCCCCTTTATCTGAACAAAGAGTGAGCCGAGCAGTGAAATCAGCGGAGGCGACGTCAAGGCGACGACCACATCAAAACGCGGGAGCAGAAGCAGCCGCAGCGAACAAATAGTCAGGAAGCTGGCAAAGTTTACAGCCCTGCGCCACTTTGAATGCTTTCCCAGCGCCAATGAAGAAATGCGGATAATAGTAATTCCCCGCCAGGTTTCACGTCGCGCAAACCGAGTGGCCGGGTCATCGTAACCGCGATCGGCGGCAATGACGGTGACCTGGTGCCCTTTCTCCGCCAATCCTACCGCCAGGTGCGTCAACTGCTGGGCCGTCGCCATGACGTCAGGATAAAAACACTGGTTGAGAAGGAGGACCTTCATGAGAGAAAAGGATTAGTGTCCTGTCTCGAGGTTCCTATAACAATGAGTACGTAACAACTAGCGCCCGGAGGTGGCAGAAGTCTTGTCCCTGAAGGGACGAAGTGAATAGCCGGGGGCAACGCCCCGGAAAACCGGTATGACCCGCGACCCTGAAAGCGTCACCATGCCAAACAAAGATTCGACCTGAATGATCTGGTTCGTCGCGACTGCGATCCTTTCAGGGTCGGGACTGAAATCTTCCGTTACCTGGGGCGGGTTGTCCTCGGCTAGTGACTACGTCCCTTTCAGGGACAAGGCCAATTTTATTTCTTCGATAGATCGTTACTAACTTGGCACTTGGTCTCAACTGATCACCGCTCGCCTAAAATTCGTGGACGGAAATATGCGACTGTTCTTTCCAGCCCAACGCGTAGCTGAATGGTGGGCGTCCAGCCGAGCAGGGTTTGGGCCCGGGTGATGTTAGGTTTTCGTTGCCTTGGATCGTCTTCAGGCAGCGGCAAATGCACCAACTCTGACTTTGAATTGCAGACTTCCATCACTTCCGACGCCAGCTGTTTAATGGTGAACTCCGCTGGATTACCCAGATTCACGGGTTCATGCAAGCCGTCAGTGTTCATGAATTTGATCAGGGCATTGACCAGATCATCGACGTAACAAAACGACCGGGTCTGATCTCCCTCTCCGTATAGCGTCAACGGTTGGCCCCGCAGGGCTTGCACCACAAAGTTTGAAACGACACGACCGTCATTCTCCAGCATTCGCGGTCCATAGGTGTTGAAGATTCGCGCAATGCGCGTGTCTACGTGATTTTGCCGGTGATAATCCATCATCAGGGTCTCGGCAATACGTTTACCCTCGTCGTAACACGATCTCGGGCCAATCGGATTCACATTGCCCCAATACTCTTCCGGCTGGGGGTGGATCAGGGGGTCGCCATAAACTTCAGACGTCGAGGCCTGGAGAATGCGAGCACGAACGCGTTTGGCCAGCCCCAGCATGTTGATCATCCCCATGACGCTGGTTTTTACCGTCTTCACAGGGTTGTACTGGTAGTGAATAGGCGACGCGGGACAGGCCAGGTTGTAGATCTGATCGACCTCAAGCAGTATCGGCTCTGTCACGTCATGCCTCAAGAGCTCAAAGTGCGGATTGTCAAGGAGGTGGAAAATGTTTTCGCGACGACCGGTAAAAAAGTTGTCCAAGCAGATTACATCGTGGTCTTCGTTAATTAATTGCTCACACAAGTGCGAGCCAATAAAACCTGCACCACCAGTTATAAGGATTCTCATGTTATATCCCAAATTGAATTTGAAAACTCGAACTTCCGCCGAAGTAGAGAAAATCGGACCTCAACTGCGAGCCTCAGGGGACGCTCCCCAGCCTCGATAGCTCCCGGCCTTCCGCGCGCGATAGAGCCTCGAGATCAGACTGAACCATCTCCCTGACTAACTCATCGAAGGTGTGTTTCGGGCGCCAGCCTAGCACCTTGCGAGCTTTAGTGGAGTCTCCCACAAGTTGATCGACCTCAGCTGGACGGCGGAAACGTTCATCAATGACCACATACTTTCGGTAGTCAAGATTAAGCTCGGCAAAGGCTCGGTCGCAGAACTCACGCACGCTATGGGATTCTCCAGTTGCGATGACATAGTCGTCAGGCTCCGGCCGTTGCAGCATCATGTACATTGCTTGTACGTAGTCCTGGGCGTGACCCCAATCGCGCTGCGCTTCCAGATTGCCCAGGTGGAGGTCACTGGCGAGACCAAGCTTTATTCGAGCAACCGTGTGGCTGATCTTGCGAGTCACAAATTCGAACCCCCGGCGCGGTCCCTCATGATTAAAGAGAATGCCGTTGACGCAGAACATGTCGTAGGCTTCGCGATAGTTGCGTGTGAGATCGAAGCCGGCAACTTTGCTGATCCCATAAGGACTGCGGGGATGAAACGGTGTGGACTCGCGTTGCGGGACCTCGCGCACTTTTCCGAACATCTCGCTGGAACCGGCAAAGTAGAAACGGCACTGCGGCCGCAGCTCTCGGAACGCCGCCAGCATGTAATGAGTTCCGTTAATGTTCGTGTTCATCGTCGAGAAACCATCGGCAAAACTCTCCGCCACGAAACTCTGAGCTGCGAGATGGTAGCACTCGTCGAACTCGTAACGACTGACGATATGGAAGATGCTCGGATAGCTTTCCAGGCTTGCTGGGTGCAGGATGACCTTGTCCAGAAGGTGAGTAATCCGCTCTGTCCTCCGTTGAGGTGCCTCCAGCGCAACGCGCCGCACCAGCCCGTGGACCTCGTAGCCTCGTTGGAGCAGCTCTTCCGCCAGATAACTGCCGTCCTGACCCGTGATGCCGGTGATGAGAGCTTTTTTTGTCATTTCAGAATACTGAGTACAGAGTACTGAGTACTGAGTATTAAGCGCTGAGTGTTGGTTGAATAGGAAGCGTCAGCTACCTGGTTGCGATTCCAATTTCCTTCCTTCGCTTCCGCTCTACTGCCGCTCGCAAACCGCCGATAATATTTCCGACCTCGATTGCTTGCTTCATTAATAACTCAAAGCACTGTTTCTCCAAATACCCAACATCGAAAGCAATGTAGAGTTGTGTTCGCAATTCAGCGCACGAGCCCTTCGAAATTATGAGGAAACGGTTAAACTCTGCAAGACTTCCCCTCTCGAAACCTTCGGCCATGTTCGACATGCTGGAAACGGCAGCACGCCGCACCTGATCCTTAAGACCATAATCCTTAGCGAAGCTTCCTTCATTGGTAACTTCATAAATCTTAGCCGTGAGCTTTCGGGCCTTCTGCCATGCAATCAACTCTTCGAACTTTTCAATTTTCTTCTTCATGAGGTTTCTCTTTTGGTGAGGTTAAGGGTTTTCTCA
Source organism: Pyrinomonadaceae bacterium (assembly GCA_041744135.1). Taxonomy (GTDB): domain Bacteria; phylum Acidobacteriota; class Blastocatellia; order Pyrinomonadales; family Pyrinomonadaceae; genus PSRF01. The sequence goes on along the minus strand of JBGTLM010000218.1, from coordinate 5,772 downwards.
GTACTCAGCACTCAGTACTCAGCAATCGGCACTCAGCACTGCACTTTCACGAGTTTTTTGTGTCCGCCGGACAGCCTGATTACCCAGATACAGCACATCTATGCGAGTCTTTAGGAAACAGTCAATGGCATGGCGCGGGGTGCAGACAATCGGCTCATTTTCATTGAAAGAAGTATTTAAGACCACCGGCACTCCCGTCAGCTTATGGAAGTTTGAGATGAGCTGATAGTAACGCGGATTCAATTGTGGCGAGACTGTCTGCAAACGGCCTGAGCCATCAACGTGCGTTACCGCCGGGATCTCTGAGTGACGCTCTGGCCTGATCTGATAGACCATCATCATGGAAGGAGCCGGATGGTTCTGTTCGAAGTATTCATCAGTGTGCTCTTCCAGAACTGATGGGGCAAAGGGACGGAACGGCTCGCGTTTCTTTATACGGTCGTTCAGTATGTCTTTCATTTCGGGGCGCCGTGGATCGACCACAATCGAGCGATTGCCCAGCGCCCGCGGTCCAAATTCCATGCGGCCTTGATACCAGCCAACCACCAGTCCGTCAGCGACATCCTGGGCCGCACGCTTGGTTAGATCCTCGTCTGCATAGCTCTCGAATGTGAGGTCGCTCCGCTCTAACTCAGCTATCATTTCGGCGTTCGTAAACTCTGGTCCAGTATAAACGCCCTCGATCGCGGCTCCGCGCTTATGATTCAGGCTCCCATGGTAAATCTGATAACAAACTCCCAGCGCCGTGCCGCTATCACCCGCTGCCGGCTGTACGAAGACACGCCGGAAGGGAGTGTTGAGCAATATCTTGCCATTCATTACCGAGTTGTACGCCACACCCCCGGAAAGGCCCAAATCGGTGAGTCCGGTTTGCTGGTGCAGGTGCCGCAACACGTGGAAACCGACTTCTTCGAGACGGAGCTGCAAGCTGGAGGCAATGTCGAGCTCGCGTTGGGTTAGCAGCCCTCCGGGTGGACGTGGAGGGCCAAAAGTTTGCGCAAACTGATCCGAGAATACCCGCTCGATTACAGGAGAGCCATCGTCCCATGTCATGTCCACACCTTCGGCATGATGGCGAAAATAATCGAGATTCAAACGAAACCGTCCATCTTGGTCGGTGCGAATAATGTCGCGAAACTCTTCCATGTATTGGGGCGTGCCATAGGGTGCGAGTCCCATGACTTTTCCTTCGTCGCCGTAATGCGGGAAACCGAGGAATTGCGTGGTAGCTGTGTAAAGTATGCCAGCAGAGTGGGGATACTCCACCTGGCCCAGCACCTCGATCGAGTTCCCTTCTCCTTTCGCCCACATAGTCGAAATGAAATCGCCGAAGCCATCGATGGAAAGCAAGGCTGCGCGCTCAAAAGGAGACAAGTAAAACGAACTTGCCAGATGCGCGCGATGATGTTCGATGTTATGAAACTGCGCGCGCAGTGTGTTCCTCGATACCCCCAACGCCTTGGCCAGATCGTGTCTTAAGTCGCGCACCTTAGCAGCATTTCCGAGGCGATCGGCGACCAGCCGAATAAATCCGCGGCCGTGGCCGTTGCCTTCAATTTCCGGTGAGGAGGCCGGGTCGCGGGGACGCGGCGCCGCGGTGAAAGCCAGAGTGTCATCGCCGTCAGCTTCTAAACCGAACGCTCGCGGAGTCTGCGCAATGTCGAAGTTCTCCGTCTCCGCTTCCCCGCGTCCCGTCTCCCATTCCTCCTGCCGTCTGCCTCCTGCCATCTGCCTACTGAATTGCTTCGCTGCTCTCATTGCCGCAAACCTGATTTTCCGGTGCAGGTGTGCGGAAGGATCCCGCGAAATTCCGATATGCTCGAGATCCTCAATCTGGATTCCCGCTGCCTTAAGGCAGTAGCGCACGGATTCAGTTGGAAAGCCTGCGCAATGCTTCCAACGATTAAAGCGCTCCTCCTCAACCGCGGCAATTAACTCGCCATTGCGGGTTATCGCCGCCGCAGCATCGCCGTGGTAAGCGTTGATTCCGAGAATGTACATGGAATGTCGGATTCAAATTTCGGATTTGAATTAGAAGAAAGGGGAGCTCGATCCTCGTGTCACTCGAAGCAACACGAGCTATTATTTAACGTCATTTTGTGATTTCGTGGCTCGCGTGTGACGCTGATTGATTGCGGCCAAAGCCGCGCTGTATTTCCCTGGTGCTTTCTCGGTCCATGGCTTTTATGCTCGGGCAAAAGAGACTGCCATTGGCCCACGCCTGACGGATGTCGATCCAATCTTCAGTCGTCCATTGATCCATTCTCTATGCCGGCACGATGACTTAAACTAACAAGGGGCACCCGCGGAGGGTTTCCCAACAGGCACGACCTCCCTTTTCGGCTCCAGTGATGTCGCGCTATTTGATATCTAATCTTCGAACCTTTATGGTCCAGCGCCGCTATCAGAGGACGACATAGCTTTCGAACAAGCTGGCGGGGAAACACTTCCGGGCCATATCGGATCAACACCATCATATCCCGCAGGGAACATTCCCACTCTCTTCCTTCCTTAAAGCGAGACCATATTTGGCTCACCAACCTCTCGCCCAGAGCCGCCGCCAATTGTTATCCCAGCTTGATATGCCTCCTCCCAATCCGCCTGGCCACGCACCTAGCCCTTTTGGTTCGCGCAAAACAAAAACACAAACTTTTAACATCATCGCGTTGTTACCTGTCTTATTTGTATCGTGTCGGCGGTACTCTGCGACGATTTCGTCGTAATCTAAGATGGGGAATTTCCTGGCGATGGGAAGGTAAACGTCATAATCTTCAGCGCCCCCGAAAAGGGAAACAATGCCTGCTTCAATCTCAAAGATGTCGCGCCGGAACATTGCCGTGGACGGTGTGCACACGCAGTTATAGAGCAGTAGCTGCCGATCAGGATCCTTCTCGATGTCGACGAATGAGGTGGTCGAGAGTGCTGTTCTATCGGCGGCAATCTCCCGATGACGATCGAACACGAATGCGCATTCGGCGTGATCAAGCAAGTGCTTCGTGCCAACTCCAAGAGCGTGAGACAAGAGCCGATCATCGCTATCAAGAAAAACCAGGTTGCTACCCGAGTTGAAAGTTACACCTTTGTTGCGTGCGGAAACGCCCTTCGCGCAATTGGAGCTGTAATTGAGTCAATACCCTTACGCGCGAGTTTCCTCAAGGTAAACGTTCGTCGCCGCGACGAACCGCAGAACTCCTACAGAACTGCCCGCCAACTCGGCACTCATCCAAGAGTATTTGACCGGTGGAAGAAAAACTCTGCTGAACGCAGTGCGCAGTTCCCAAGCTGATAAGGTAAACGCGGAAAACCATTAAACTCGCCATTAACGCTAACAGTGGCAATGATCGGATTCGGCCAGCGTGCGCGTAGACCTTTTAGAAGACCTCTCGGGGTCTTCAAGTAACTGGCCATCGGCTTCGGATGGCTCATCGGCGGCTGATTGATGGCGAATGGAGCTGCCCATTGTCGCAGTACTATGCTAACCAACCATCGGGGAAGTTCTTTTGCCCTATGCGACATTGGCAGTGGATGTATGTCTGCATCGAGTAACTCCTGCGACAAATGAATCGCACAGATGATCCAGAGGGCACGAGTCTTATTCTTGCCCAGGCACAAATCCCAATCAAACTCCGCAGGCAGTGATTCAATTGCGGCTCCGATATCGCAAAGCCAGAGCGGACGCCATGCTCCATGTTTCAATAGATGAATGGCCAGCAAAGCAAGATGATCCTCGGAGCCCATAATCCGAATCTTCTCCGCACCCAAATCCACAAGTCGGGAACAGGCGAAGAGTTCGTCAAAGCTGCGAGATTCCAGTTCAGAGAATCGTGAGTGCGGATCAACCCAGCAGTCTGTCGCTTCAGGGCTCGCCAGAATATCTTTTGCAGTTTGGAAATGTTCCCGCCGGAAGCAAAGATCGATATCGCCATAAGGGCGAAGCGCTCCGTCGGGATAAAGTCCTGCTGCCAGCCACCCTTTCACCAAAATGGCATCGACGGACGCCTGACGCAGTAGGCGGAAGATTTTTTCGATCTTTTTCTCGTGGATTGCTGATTGGAGAGCCTGAAGGCGGTATGCTTGGTGGAGCACTGCGGCGGACGGCGTAGCGCTCAAATTTGTCTGCCGCACGCGCCACCAACCGAGCGCCGCGGAGCCCGACGCATAAAGCAGGGGCGTTACGCGATCTAACTCGGCCTCGGTAATGTTCAGAGGTGAAGAAAGCCCACGCCAGGAACCCGCAAGCGTGGCAGCCACGAGCGTCCCACCACTAGAATGTTGCAATCGAGAACTCAACGTTTAAAGGCGCCGACGTTAAGCGTGGTGAAACAGTCTCCAAAATAAATTAGGTGCTGACTGCGGACCATCAGCACCTGCTCGAGCTTCAATTGGCAATATTTTAGAGACAAACTCTATTACCCCCAATCCCTAGGCAATTCATTGAGCAGCATTGATTGTCGTTATTACATGCCACACCTGGACCTCTACACGACTGTGCCTGCGCCGGCTTAGGGGCCACAATTGAGGTAACGACGGGAACTGCGACAACTGCTGCAACACCCAGCGCTCGCATCATCTGCCTTCTATTGATTCCAGCCATCAGCGGGGGCGGCACAATCTGTTCTTCCAGCAGATAATTCTTGCTCAACTGATTCAAAGCCAACCACACCACGCGTTCATCAACAGGGACATTCAATTCTCGCTCTAGACGTCCGGTCATTGCCGCAGCGCCGGTCCGGCCGTCGCAATAATTCCAGACCAGGGCCGCCGTACGATTCAAACAGTGCGCCTTGTCGCGCACCAGGTCATAAACCAGAACCTCATCAGGCATTTCCTTGACGATCAAGTCGTCTATCCGCGCACGGGGTTCTCCATTGGCAGTAGCTGGCGTCCGATTGGGGGTAGTTTTCATACGGCCTCCGATTTTCTTAGCCCGATGTAAATCGAATCGAATGAAGAGAAACTGGCGTTGAAACTCGCAGAGTCTATCACGAGCAAATCCACGGGTCATCTATTTTTGCCAATTCTCTCCAAGATAAAAGGCACGATTTCCTGGGCCTCACCGCGGGCTCCCTTCACTATCTGAGCGCCCGCTACCGCATTGTCAAATGCATTAAGCGCGTTCGCGGGACTGCGTCGGGCCGAGACTGTATTGGAAAGCAGCTCCAGGGCTCCTGCGCCTGATGACAAATTTCGAGGCCTCCATCTGGCACCCTTCTTAAACTGCGTCACCAAAACCAGCCCAACAGGAAGAGGCTTCGAACCAGGACGACCACCCAATTGCGCAACATCAATCTTGGTTTGTTTGAAACTGCCTTCCTGACGAATCTGAAGAGGTCCGGGAAACGGGTGGACGCGGCCGCGCGAATCGAATACTGCATACTCGTCGGAATAGTACGTGGCTCCAGCTCGCACCAACTCGGCCACTAGCGTTGACTTGCCGCTGTAGCTGCGGCCTGGCACCACAACAGCTCTTCCCTCCCAGCCCACGACACCTGCATGTACAAAAACGCGGCCACGCGCCAGCTCAGCTACAAAAAGGCGGAGATCCGATTCCAGGGTATTAAATACCTCGTCTAGCTCGATCGAGCGCGCGAGGCGCACGTGGTTGCCGTAAAGGAGATTGAAACGCCGGATGTTCGGCCGCGCTCCCTCGCCACCGATGACAATCGAGTACAGGCGATCAACGATCGGAGAGGACATCTTTTCCCAGTTGTGCGGCAGATGCTCGCGAACCCGTGCCAGATAAGCAGGGTTATTTGACCGGATACCAATCCG
>JBGTLM010000217.1:0-5625 GCA_041744135.1 Pyrinomonadaceae bacterium | reverse complement strand
ATGATTGCCGCCTTTGCACGTCCCACAATATCTGATTCAGTTAACGGTTCGGGATCTCCCGGATGAAAAAAGAGGTCGGAGCATAAAAGCGTCTTCTCGGTCTCCTCGAAGAAGAGGCCCGCATCCCAGGCGTGCGGCACGTGAGGAGTTGCTAAAAATCGCAGGCGACGACGGCCAATTTCGAGCGCCTGGCCATTGTTGAGCGGACGGGCCGACCTGTCGGCGAAGTCATTCACCATCACAATCGTGCCCACCAAGCTGCAAACTGCCTGCGCCTTCGGCGCGATCTCCAACCACTCGTTTAACGCCCCACACTCGTCAGACTCAAAGTGGCTGAACCCAATCCAGCGCAACTTCGCTGGATCAATAATCGAAGCTATTGCTTCCAACGTGACCGGAAACATCTTCTTTAGTCCCGTGTGCATCATGAAGGGCTCGTCATCCTTAATGAGAAACTGATTGAACTGAATACCGTAGTCGGGATGGAACGTCGAAATGCGATAAACGTCTGTGGCAATCTCTGTAACGTTACTTTTCATGATGCCTCTCCTACGGAATGCTAATTGCCTATTGTTGGTCGTCTTGCTTTTCGATCATGAGGCGGAGTAACTCTCGAATTCCTGCCGTTTCGGTAATCATGTTCTCCTGCGAAGTCAAGGCCATAGTATAAGGCAGGTCGTTTTCATCTTGAAGAACTTTTAATTGCTGCGCGGCTTTGCCGCGCGGAGCGCTGCTAAGGTTGCCACTAGTCAAAGTGCTCTGTTAGTCTGCGGTGTTTGAAGGCCGAAGCAATATAAAACCGCAGCCCCGCATGTTCTATCGCTTACTGTTGCGCCCGCTACTCTTTCGACTGTCTCCGGAGACCGCCCACGAACTGGCGCTTCATTCACTTTCTATCTCCCCAGGTCTCGTAAAACGCTTGCTTGCGCCTCGGCCCATGCGAAAGCCATTCGGAGAGCTCCGGCGCTTCGGTTTGAGCTTCCGCAGTCCAGTGGGTCTGGCAGCGGGATTTGATAAAGATGGTATCGCCCTGGAGTCTCTCGCGGCTTTGGGATTCGGTTTCATCGAGGCAGGCACCGTCACTTACGAGCCGCAACCGGGCAATCAACGGCCACGTGTGTTCCGGCTTCCGGAAGACAAAGCGCTAATCAATCGAGCTGGATTCAACAACAGGGGTGCCGTTGCGTTTGCGCAACAGGTGAGGACCCACCGGCCCGATTGTGTTCTCGGAGTCAGCATAGGCAAGAGCAAAGCCGCTCCTATCGAGAATGCCGTGGAGGATTACCTCCGGAGCTTTGAGATTGTTTATCCGGTCGCGGATTACATAGCAGTAAACGTGAGTTCGCCCAACACGCCGGGTTTGCGAGACTTGCAAAGAGCAGAACGGCTGGAAGATTTGTTGCGGGCCCTGCAGAGGCGAAATCGTGAGTTGAGTGACCAAACCTCGCAGGGCCGGTTGACACCCCTACTGGTAAAACTTGCTCCCGACCTTGGTAGGGAAGAGTTGGAACAGCTTGTCGACGTAATAAAGAGAACCAGTGTGGCCGGCCTGATCGCAACCAACACCACAACCCAACGCGACGGCCTGCGAGCGTCAAAAGACGAAATTGCCGCATGCGGCGAAGGAGGCTTGAGCGGCCTTCCTCTCCGCCGGCGTTCCACGAACATGATTGCCACACTCTACAACCTGACGTCGGGCGTTGTTCCAATTATCGGTGTGGGCGGGATCTTTGCTCCGGAAGATGCTTGGGAAAAGATCTGCGCCGGAGCGAGTCTGATTCAGCTTTACACTGGATTAATTTACCAGGGCCCGAGAATCGCGCAAGAGATTAACGAAGGACTCGAGCAGACTATCTTGCGCGAAGGTTTTGGTACTCTTGATGAGGCCGTAGGATCTCGTGCGAAAGAGCTGGCTCCATGACTATCAGAGGTACGGAACGCTTGGTCGTGAGTGCGCAACAACATGAATAGCATCGCTAAAGACAGATTGATTGTAGCGCTGGATGTGTCGACGGAGCGCCGCGCTCTTGAACTCGTTGACTCCCTGCGAGGAATCGTTGGAATGTTCAAAATTGGAGCTCAGCTCTTCACTGAGGCTGGCCCGAAGATCGTCAGTCAGATCGCCAGCTCAGGAAACGGGGTTTTCCTGGATCTAAAGTTTCACGACATTCCAAATACAGTGTCATGCGCTGCCGTCGCAGCGACTCGATTGGGTGTTTCAATATTCAATGTGCACGCCTCGGGTGGTCGGGAGATGATGCGCCGCACGGCCGACGCAGTCTCCCAAGTTGCCATAAACGAGGGCCTCAAGCGCCCATCAATAATCGCCGTTACGGTTCTAACCAGCTCCGATGCCGCCATGCTGTCAGAGGTAGGTATCGACTCCGAACCAGAGGCACAGGTGCGTCGCCTTTCGCTGCTGGCCGAAGCCAGTGGTATGGATGGAGTCGTCGCATCTCCGCAAGAAGTGACAGTAGTGAGGTCCACTGTAATGGGTTCCGGTTTCCTGATTGTCACACCTGGTGTGCGTCCCGCGGGTGCTCTCTTGGACGATCAGAAACGCGTAATGACTCCCGCTCAAGCGATCCGGACCGGCGCAGACTACATTGTTGTAGGCCGCCCCATTACCAGCGCCAAAGACCCCGTAAAATCAACCGCGGAGATCCTGGAAGAGATGGAATCAGGGCTGGGCTGACACTTCAATCTCACAAGAAGAGGAACTCCTAGGTCGGCCAGTGGGTGTACAGCTGGGACAACGATCAGCGTCTGTGACATTGCTCTGGCCTCGTTTTGAAATTATGATGCAAAGGTGAAGCAAAGTTTGAAGCTGGCAGCTGCTTTTAACCTCATATTCATTGTTCTCGCGCTCATGGGCCCCTCCGCGCGGAGCGAAAGTGATTCAGTTTCTCTTCCTTTTTCTCCTGACCCTTATCGTACAGGGGAGCGCCTGACCTACAACGTTTCATTTTCAAACGTTATCAGCGCCGCGCATGTCGAGCTTCAGGTAGGTGCGCGCGCTGTTTTCTTCGGACGCGAAGGAATTCAACTTCGCGCTCATGTGGAGACCACGGGCGTAGTCCATGCGGCCCTGTTTGCCATCAATAATGATTACGTTACCTACGTTGATCCAGCAACTAGTTTACCGTTTCATTCTCGGCAAGTGGTACGCGGACCCACCCGCACGTCGGAAACGGAAAGGGCGTTTAATGGACCGGTTGGAGCGGCGGCTATTCCGTCAACATCGCGAACTGGAGAGTCTCCTGGTACCTACGACTTGCTGTCCGCAATCTACCGGCTCAGGGGACTGCCGCTGGTCGAAGGATCTACCTATTACTTGTCGGTGAAAGGTGAAACGGAAGATTATCAAGCTGAGGTGAAAGTCACAGGTCGCCAGACGATCAAGACGCCTGTGGGATCATTCAACACGCTCGTCTCGCAGGTTCGCGTGACAAATAATTCTCGTGCGACTAATTTTCGCATCAGGATCTTTTTCAGCGACGATGAAAGACATGTTCCGGTTCTAATCACAGCCCGCATTGCCGCGGGTGAACTTCGCGCAGAGCTCGCCGGATCGGAATTCGTGAAGCCTTTGGCGGCCTCAACTATAGCCGTCACGCCTCCGATTGCAGCGCCGACACCGGTGGTCCCTTCTCAGCCCCCCGCTGACTCCGGCAACGGAAATCTGGAAAACCTGCCATTCAAGGTTGGCGAACAACTGAACTATCAAATCTTCCTGGGAGACACGACTCCACCAGCCGGCACCGCGATGTTCCAGGTGCGCGCGCGGACACGTCATTCCGAGCGCGACGCCTTAATGTTTACGCTTCGGGCGCAAACTGCGAATGCAGCGCAGCGCCTTTTCTTCGCCGACGATCAGATTAGCAGTTACGTCGATCCGAAAACGCTGCTTCCTTTTCGTTCGGAAATGAATCTAACTGAAGGCGCTCGGCGGCTGAATCAGATTATTACCATTGACCAGGACCACGGCACTGCAACCAGTGACAAAGGCGAGCGGATAGAAATCCCGATTGGGACGCACGAGTATCTTTCATTTTTCTATCTGGCCCGAACCTTCGACATCACGCCTCCTCGTCGCAATGCGATATCGATTCTGATTAACAACCGGCCCAAGACTCTTTTCGTTACCTCGCTGAAGCGGGAAACGATTCTCATGGGCTCCCAAACCGTACCGGCCATTCAGCTATCTCTCACCACCGATGATCCGCAACCAGATAAGTACCTCTTCCGGGTGTGGATCAGCGACGACAAGCGCCGCCTGCCGGTGCGACTCACGGCGTCCACGCAGCTCGGCCAGGTTCGTGCAGACCTGGTAATAATCCCCCTCACTGCCCAATAACCTTTTTTCCTTCGCGCCTAACTGAAATTGAAAATGATTTTCAATTAGGTTATACTTCGCTCGGCTTTGAGAATCTCGAGCCCGGCCCTCAGCCTAAAAGGCGATCTCAGCCAGGGAAACGACTTATACCAATGCTTAACTCCTTCATTATTGTCCTACGCGAGGGGTTCGAGTCCTTTCTGCTCGTGGCCGTGATCCTGACATACCTCCGGAAAGCCGGCCAAAAATGGCTTACCTCAGCTGTTTACGTCGCCATCGTCCTGGCTCTTTCCGTCAGCGCCTGCTTGGGTTACCTGCTCAAGAACGGAGTGGACGATGCAGTTCTGGTTAGGCTCTTCGGACAAACGCTAGGGGGATATGCTGGTCAGTTTCTCGGGAATGAAGCCTTACGCGAAGGGATTCTGGGCGTCATAGCAATCTTGATGGTGGGCACACTTGTGATTCATATGTGGCGGACTGGACCAAAGATACAGGAAAAAATGCGCAATCGGTTGGGAGCCATGTCTTCGCGGACATCGCGATTGGCAGCACTTGCCGGGGTATTTCTGTTTACGTTCCTAATGATAACGCGCGAAGGCATGGAAACAGCGCTGATGTTATTGCAGGTGCGCGAGCCGCAGATGATCAGGGGAGCACTATTGGGACTCTTGGCTGCCAGCGCATTTGCCTGGGGCTGGGCTCGCTTCGGTCACTTGATCAATGTGAAGCGATTCTTCCAGGTTACCGGTATCTTTCTCCTTTTGTTCATGCTGCAGGTCGCCATCTACTCTTTTCACGAGTTCTCAGAAGCAGGATTACTGCCAAACAGTGAAATGATTCATGAGGCTACCGAAAAGTTTTCACCAGATGGTCTCTATGGAAAATGGTTTTCACCGCTGATGGTGTTTTTTTGCGGGGTCTGGCTGCTCGGCGGTTGGGTAGTCGATCGGTTGAAGCCGGTTCGCCAGCGCACCGTCACCCTCAAACAGGCCTGAGAATGCAAAAGTGTTTGCGAATAGAAAAGTGTTCTGCTTGATTTTGCCCAAATACTGTAGTTGGCGGATACGGCATAACCATCGGCAGCTCTAAACTTGCAATCCGACTCAGTTAACGTAAGCCGGGCCATCGGAATTCACGGTGCCTAAGCGGACTGGCGACCCAATTCACGTTTCAAAAGCTTTCCCGTTGGACCTTTGGGAATGTCTTTCACGAAGTGCACGGTCTTAGGGCATTTGTAGGCAGCCAGTCGCTCACGACAAAACCTGAGTAACTCTTCTTCATCGACCGGC
>JBGTLM010000216.1:0-3200 GCA_041744135.1 Pyrinomonadaceae bacterium | reverse complement strand
CACGGCCCTTTCCGCGGACTGGATGCGCCCTTCGCGCCGCCGGCAGTATAAGCCGTTCGCGAAATATAAGAAAGTCGTCTATTTGCAGTAGTTGTCCCCAGTTTGGACCGTTTCAAGCATAGGGAACCCTCAAAACACGATTAACGAACTCACACGAAACGATAGTTATGAACCACTAACAAGATTTAGTGTTTTGTTCTTGTAGTTTAGTGGATTGCATATCTCATCCAGCTTTTTGCCGCTGAGACAATCAACCTCAGTAAATTCACCTTGATGAGCACACTGCAAGGTCGAGTTCTAAAGCATCCAGGGTTCTGGCCCTGTTAGTTTTCGCGATGCGGACCGGGCCCTGTGTTTATTGAAAATATGATACCACTGCCCCGAGTTTCCTCCTTGCACAATCCAATCTTAGACGCTAGCGTAGGGAGTTCGTTCCCAGCTAAATTCTTCCGAGGTTTTGATTTCAATTCATGAGCACTGAACCAAACAAAGTTATTTACTCAATGATCGGCATCAGCAAGTTCTATGACAAGAAGGCCGTTCTCAAGGACATCTATCTTTCATATTTCTACGGCGCGAAGATCGGGGTGATCGGTCTCAACGGGTCGGGCAAGTCGTCCCTCCTGCGCATACTCGCCGGCGTTGACAAGGAGTTTAACGGCGAGACAGCTATCTCTCCCGGCTTCACAGTCGGCTATCTGGAGCAGGAGCCGTTGATTGACGACTCGCGGACTGTGCGCGAGGTGGTGGAAGAAGCCGTGCTGGAGACGGTAGATTTGCTGAAAGAGTTCGAGGCGATCAACGCGAAATTTGGTGAGGAAATGTCGGACGAGGAAATGTCGGCGCTACTCGAACGGCAGGGCCAGGTGCAGGAGAAGCTGGACGCGCAAGATGCATGGGATCTTGATTCGCGTTTGGAGATGGCCATGGACGCGCTGCGGTGTCCGCCGCCCGAGACGCCGGTGAAAGTCCTGTCCGGTGGCGAACGCCGTCGAGTTGCTCTTTGCCGGCTGCTTCTGCAGAAGCCGGATATCCTGCTGCTCGATGAACCAACCAATCATCTGGATGCGGAGTCGGTCGCATGGCTGGAACATCACCTGCAAGGTTATCCGGGCACTATTATCGCAGTGACACATGATCGATATTTCCTTGATAACGTTGCCGGTTGGATTCTGGAACTTGACCGTGGCCAGGGCATTCCCTGGAAAGGAAACTACACCTCCTGGCTCGAACAGAAACAGGAGCGGCTACGCCGCGAAGAGAAGTCGGAAAGTGAGAGACAGAAGACGCTGCAACGGGAGTTGGAATGGATTCGCATGTCACCCAAAGCGCGTCGCGCGAAGGGCAAGGCGCGAATTAATGCGTATGAGTCCATGCTGCAACAGGCATCGGAGAAGGGGCGTGAAGATCTGGAGATTCATATTCCGCCCGGACCACGCCTTGGCAACGTCGTGATCGAGGCAGAGGGTGTCAGCAAAGCTTACGGCGATCATTTGTTGGTCGAAGACATGAAGTTCGCTCTGCCGCCCGGTGGCATCGTAGGCGTAATTGGTCCAAACGGCGCCGGCAAGACAACTTTGTTTCGCATGATCACAGGCCAGGAGCAACCCGACAGCGGCGCCATTAAGATTGGAGAGACAGTGGCGCTGGCATATGTGGACCAGAGTCGGACACTCGATCCTAACAAATCGATCTGGGAAGAAATCACCGGCGGCGCGGATTTACTGAAGCTGGGCACGCGCGAGGTCAACTCGCGTGCTTACGTGGGACGATTTAATTTCTCCGGCTCGGATCAACAAAAGAAGGTTGGCATGTTGTCGGGCGGTGAACGAAATCGCGTGCATCTGGCGAGGATGTTGAAAGAGGGCGCCAACGTTTTGTTGCTGGACGAGCCGACCAACGATCTGGACGTCAACACCCTCCGCGCGCTGGAAGAGGCGCTGGAGATCTTCGCCGGCTGCGCGGTGGTAATTTCCCATGACAGATGGTTCTTAGATCGGATCGCGACGCATATCCTCGCGTTTGAAGGCGACAGCAAGGTCGTCTGGTTCGAAGGAAACTATTCGGACTATGAGGCTGACCGCAAGGCGCGACTGGGCACCGCCGCGGAGCAACCGCATCGGATCAAGTATCGGCAGTTAACGCGCGGATAATCCGCAGATTACGCGGACAAAAAACGGGAAGCGAAAGGCCCAAGGGGCCCAAGGGGGTAGGGCGGATGCGAGGGATGAAACCTAGAGTAATTACGTGGGTCAAGCATCCTGCCTCTAGCTGCTGCCGACTGCGCGGTATTCTGCGTCGCAGAGCGACGGCATGAATTTAGCCCGGTCTTTCAAGGCCGGGTGGACAAGCAGTACAATGGCGCCGTCGCGTTAGCGACGATTGAATTCCGGTTGGAGGACCTCACCTCATGGCCAACACCTACACCTCACTCAATTACCACATTATCTTCTCGACCAAGAACCGTCAGCCCTGGCTGGCCTTAGAGATAGAGCCACGTGTCTGGTCTTTTATCGGCGGCATCGCACGGAAGCACAGGATGACTGCCTTGCAGGTAGGCGGCGTTGAAGATCATATCCACGCTTTAATCATGGCGCCACCAACTCTCTCGCCGAGTCAAACTGCTCAGATTCTTAAAGGCGAGTCTTCAAAGTGGATCCATGAAGAATTTCCTGCGCTGAAACACTTCAGATGGCAAGATGGATATGCCGCCTTCTCAGTGAGTAAATCAAATATCCCCGATGTCATCAGCTACATTAAGAATCAGCGGGAGCACCATCGCAAGAGGAGCTTCCAGGAAGAATACCTGGAGTTCCTAATCAAGAATGGTATTGAGTATAATGAGCGATACTTGTGGGGATAGTTCATCCGTCGCTGACGCGACGCAATTCGAACCATGCAACCTATCCCGGCCTTGAAAGACCGGGCTAAACTCATGCCGCCGCTACGCGGCGAAGAACGCAGCGACGAGCTGCCTACTGCTGTTCATTCATCTGATCATCAATGGCTTGCAAGGCGCGCTCGAGCATCGTGCGATGAGCGGGAACAGTGGCGCGGCTCAGTTGGCCCATGATGCGCGAGCGGGAAAGCCGTAAGGATTCGAGTTGCGCCTTGCGAGCGCGGTCTTCTGCCGAACCTGTGCTCTTATTCGCTCGGGCCTCGACCGCTGCCTGTTGCTGTTCGAGGTTCTCTTCCAGCTT
>JBGTLM010000215.1:0-2485 GCA_041744135.1 Pyrinomonadaceae bacterium | reverse complement strand
CCGGGCAAAACTCAAACGGCTTCGGTAGCGATTTACGACGCGGTGCAGGCGGGCCGGGACAACGAGGCGTTTACCCTCGCGATCATTGTTTCTCTCATTGCTGTGGTAATGCTTTATTTCATCAACCGCTTCGGAAGATTGCGGTGGTAGGCCGGTAACAAATCTATTTTCCATTCATCACTTTACATTTTTAATTTGGTCTTTTTTTTTGAAGCTCATTTCGTGATGCTTCGTCTTACTTCGTGGATCGTTCGCTTGGCAAAGATCAGAACGATCCACTAAATCACACGAACGGACGAACAAAAGTAAACAATTCCCAAATGACCATTGACGAATGGAACATGTCAAATCGGAAATGGGGAGATCTTCGCATACAAATCGAGCTGAAATTTTGTCGCGTCGAGTCTGCGAACCTCAGTGGAGCGCGTGTCGCTAACGCTCGGCCGGGACCATCCTCTCAGCGGCGACCTGCATTACTTCGCGCAGTTGCCGGTCCCAGTAGGGCCAGACGTGATTCCCGGGAAGCTGACGGTACTCGTGGACTATCTTGCGTTCTAAAAGAACACCGGAGAAGTCGCGATTGGCCTCCAGCCAGGGATCCTCCGAGCCGCAGTCTAGATAAAAATACGGCAACAATGCCTGACGATCCGCCGGTAATTCGCCCGCAAGCCGAGGCAGGTCGTTAGTCTTGCGAGCGGGACTCGCGGGCTCGCCGAAGGTCTGCATGATCGAGTCGTCGTCAGTACGAGCAGCAGCGTCAATAGCGCCACTCATGGAGGCCGCGAGGGAAAAGTTTTCCGGATATTTGAAGCCGAATTTCAGGGCTCCATATCCGCCCATCGAAATGCCCGCAACGCTGCGTCCCCGGCGGTCGGCGATCGTTCGCAAGCGGCCGTCGACATCCGCGATCAGCTCACGAATAAAGTAAGCCTCGTACTGATCCGAGGGGACGGTAGCGCTGTCAGTGTACCAGCCATTGCCACCTTCAGGCGTAATGATAATCATCTGGTATTCCGCGGCATACTGCATCAGCGCTGTCTGTTTTGTCCACGAGTTGTAATTGCCACTCCAGCCGTGCAGCAGGTACAGAACTGGATAGCGGATCCGACGCGATGTGATTAAACCGTAGCCCGGTGGCAGCACCACACCGTAAGGCAGAACCTTGCCGATCAGATTGCTCTTGAAATGCACAACCTCAAAGCGAACTGCATTTTGGATGTGATAATAGTAGGCCGCGAGTGCGACGAGCAGCAGAAGGATGAGCAGCAGACGGCGAAGGTATTTCGTCAAACTCTTGTTTCGAGTGTTGCTCACGGAGTCGTCTATCGCGGGTTCCTATCAAGTGCCAGCATAGGGACGGGCCGATCGCGGAAAACTCTTCGCCGGGCAGCCGCAATTCATTTGACCTGCGCCGGCATGGAAGGTCAAGAGATTCCGGTATGGTCCAGTCTCAAAATCGCCTCATGAAGTTTCGTAGTGCCGCACCTTGCGGAAGCGCGAGCGGTAGCGACTGTGTGAAAACCAAAAAAGGCCTTCGGGAATTTGCAGGTCTGGAAGGTGGACTCCTGTCCCCCCTCAAGCTTGAAAGCCACTCAGCGGCGCTTGGGAGATTGGGGGTCCACCATTTGCGATGTGAGAATCTACTTTGGAGGAAGAGATGATTGAGTTGTCAGTCTAGGTGATTCTTGTTTTCGTCGTAAGGGCGGGGACCGGGTCCGCCTTCTGACCTGCAAGTTAGCGTGGCTTGAGCCTTTTGGCGAATCGCCGGGTTTCACACAGCTTCGGTATCAGTTTGATCTTTTACTTAGCTCAGAAAGTTTAGGAATCCCGACTCGCTTGAATTGTAGCCGGGAAAAACGGCTTGCACGTTGGGAGATCCCAGGTGCTTCCTGGCAACCTCACCGAATACGTCGCGGAAGTCGGTAGTCAGGGCGAGGTCTCGCCCTTCATATAGTTGCTCGCTCTTCAACCCGGGCCAGCGGCCGTAGACCTTGCCGCCGCGAACATTGTTCCCGATCACAAACATGGCGTTCGCATGACCATGGTCGGTTCCGCGGTTGCCATTTTCACGCACGGTGCGTCCAAATTCCGACATCGTGATGATCACTACATCATCCATGAAATTGCCCAAATCCGTGGCTAGAGCACCGATGCCGCCAGTGAAATCCTGCAAACGATTTGCCAGCTGGCCGCGCGAGTTTCCCTGGTTCACATGAGTGTCCCAGCCGCCAATATCGGTGAACGCTACTTCCAAACCTACGCCCGCTTTGATGAGCTGGGCGATCTGCAAAAGAGAATTGCCAAAAGCTGAGCGCGGATACTGCGCGCCATTCTCCGGCTGATACTGGCTGGGATTGGCCTTCTTCAAAAAATTTACCGCTTCGAAAGTCTCCTTGCCGGTTCCGCCCAAGACGTCGTTTACGCTTTGATCGTAGATGGCTTCGAATCCACCTTGCACACTTGCCGAGGAGCGGCCCGCGCGAAT
>JBGTLM010000214.1:0-3890 GCA_041744135.1 Pyrinomonadaceae bacterium | reverse complement strand
AGGAGCGAAACATTTGGTAGCCGAAAAGCACATTTCGCTCCTCCGGAGCGAGGAAGTTCTTTTCAGCAACGTGTCTATAAACATTTCGCCGCTCTGCGGCGAGGGCAGGATTTGTGTTTAGAGCTTTAGAGTCAGGTCACTAGCCAGCTGTTACATTAAAACTGAAGCGCGCGAGAGGTTGACGGCGCTGGTTCCGTGCGGAGTGGTTTGTTTTGATGGGCTCCGCTCGCGAAGATCCGGCGGCCGCCGCTGCGGTGCTTGCCGCGCTTCCGCCGGCGGCTGATTGTGCGATCGTTTTTTTACGCCTTTGATGTTGAGTTCGGCAACGAGTGCGCGTTTGAACCTAGCCGGTGAGTCTAATTTGGCTTTATGAACCCTGCCATCACTGTGTAAAGGTTGTAGCCACCACCATTTCCCGGATAGCCTGCCAGGCGCGCTCGGCCTCCTCGCCGAAGAGCACCAATTCATTCTGGCGTTCGTCCAGATCCAGCCCTAGCCGAGATTTTATCTCGCGTTCGCCGGGACGGAAATGCGCACTGGTGATGTGATCTATATGGACCACAATCCTTCCGCCTTCGGGGTGGGCGACCTCGATGAATTTCATCTCATTGACTCCAAGAGGGAAAAGCCATGCCTTTATCTGCGGCCGGAGAGTCTGTGTGAGGCATTTCCGACATGAATATGAGGGCCGGTAGCCACTCGCGGAATTGCACCTCGAAATGCCAGGTAGGGTATGCCTTCATTCCTCAGAAAGCTAATCAATGTTCTACCCTCCGGGCTGTCCGGATGGAGTGAGACATCCATCCCATTCCGATGATCAAGTCCCCAGCGAGTGTGCAGGTATGACTGGCCGAAAGCACCCAGGGGCAAGCTTCGACCAAATTTGTCCCGGAAGAAGCTCTCGACTTTGGCCGAGTCGGAGATGCTCCAGGTGACCGACCTGGGTACCGGGTCGGTTAGCGATATCGATTTGATGGGGCTGACGCGCTCTACCCGTGTCACCTTCGCTGAATCAAGAAATGTCGAGACATTGCCGAGCTTGTACCAAATCCCTTCGGCGCCTTCAGTCACCTCATCAACCTGTATTCGACGCCCCCCAACCAGGTGGATCCAAATGATGGGACTCTCCGGTACGACAGCGGATCTAAGGGCCTCTTTCGATTCAGATGTCGCACTTAAGTGTTGCTCCGCTCCTTTCTCTCCTGCCTGACCTGAAGCGGAAGAGAACGCGGTCACGAGAATAAGCGCTGTGCAAAGATATGTCGTTAATAACTGCATCGTCTTTTCGGATTCAAAGGAAATACGTCTACAAGATTCACCGACGGGTTACCGCAGGTAACGTTGTTGGCCTGTTGAAGACCGCATCGGCTACTTCGACGTTATGCTTGACCTCGTCAAAGGTGAAGACAAAGCTCAGACCAGGGAATGATTGAGTGATCGTGAAGGGCATCTTGATGCCGTCCACGTCTTTCCAGTCGTCCAGGTAAATTTCGGCCGCAGTTCTTACGCCCAATGAGTCACGGACTGCGTCCCGACGAATGATAAGCCCGTTCTCCTTACTGAAGTAAAGCAGCTCGGCCTCCCCACCCCGTGGTTTCGCCTCGACCACATAGGCTTCGCGAAAGCCAATCTTCGAGATACCGAGAAGCCTCATCTGCGGGTAATTAGCCTTGAGCCTTAGGAGGCTATGAAAATCGGCGTCGCGTTTGAGCGCAGCCAGTTCGGCGCCTACGGCTGGGCGCACACCCGTCCGCGCGCTTTGGCTCCACCCTACAGCACCGTTAAATCCTTGTTTGATCACGCCCAATTCGGGTAACTCGAGAGTCGTGACCACCTTATTCGGGGCCTTCGCGTACGTCGCGAACGACCCGCGTCCTATGGTTGAGACGCTAACTTTGCCCTTTGCACTCCGCGTGGTGAACTTCACAACAGCGTCTTGCCCGCCCACCGCATCAACATACCGGTCAATCAATTGATCGACGGAGGGCATCGGGCCGGTCGACTCTATCTTTTCGCTGCGGGCGGCAACCTCGGGTGCTCGCGCCCGTGCACTCCTGCTGTTGCTCTTAGGTCTCGTTGTGACTGATCGAGCAGCATCACTCACGTTGAGTGCAGCGGGCTGGCCGCTCAGGCGGTATGTACCCTTTGCCCTTGCTTCCAGACGTTTTCCGATGGCTTGGCGAAGCCATTCATTAGCAGCCGGCCCTTCGACTACCAGCCTCGCTGACTGGTCGTAGATTTTGAAGTGGGGAATGCTTTTGACTCCATACTTTTCTGTGACGGGGGTGTCCCACTCGCCGATGTCCATGAACAGGACCTGCATGTCTGGAAAATGTGTGTTGACCGCATCGAGGGTCGGCGCCCAACTCCGGCAAGACGGACACCAGTCCGCATAAAACGCAACGACGCTTACCCTCCCCGAAGTAAGATAACGTTGGAAATCGGCATCCTCACCGGGCCGATTAAGCGGCTTTTCGGTGGGTTTGGCAAGGCTCTGGGAAGGAGAAACTTGCGCGGTTGTGAGGAGCAAGAGTGCGTAGAGAAGGTATCGCGAGACGTTTTTCATAGCTTGTCCTGGTAATCGATTCAATCAAGACTGGAATCAGCGCCCTTCTAACAGAACCTGGAGCAGACCCAGGATCCCCAGATAGGCAGCCCGGGGATCATAGTACCGCCTCAACCTGCTCAAGGATCAAGTCGCATCAATTAACCAGATCTTTAGCATTCAATCCAGCCTACACAAGCGGGCGGGCGACAGCATTAAGACCGGGGCGTAAGCCCTACCAGGCTGCTGAAAAACAAACACGATCCACGAAACCACACGAAACGGACGCTTAATTCGAGTTATTTCGTGTGATTTCGTGGATCGCCTTATTTCGTTGATTGCTTCTCACCACTTTTCACCAACCTACTACGGATGAATGTAGACCCGATTCAGGTCCGGGGCGCGAAGTAACCGATCCGAGTCTGTGATTTGTAGGCGGAGTTCGTGGTCTCCACACGAACGCGCCGAAAGCCCCCATCGCGGGTTCTGTTAAGCGGCGTGAAATAAAGAGCGTACTGCTGGCGCAACTCGTCGGCTACCTCGGCGTAGGTAGCTTCCAGCGCCTGAAAGCTTCGCGGTTTATATAACCGGCCGCCACTTGCCGATGTAAGCTGTGCCAGACTCTGTTCACTCTGATCCAGCACACGCAATCCCTCGCGCAGATCGTCAATCCGGAGTTGATTAAAACGCACAGTTGATTCTGATCCGTTAAGCAATGAGTCGAGCTCGGCCAGCTTGGTAGCACGAGCAATCTCAGTATTGCTTACAACATATACTGCGACCTGTGCTTCGAGGAGGGCTTTAAAAGCACTTTCGAGGGAAGTTCCACGTCCGCTATCAATGCCATCAGTTAAGACAATCACTGCCCGGCGCGATTTGCTCGAGCTAAACTGTTGCTTAGCGGCCAGCAGTAAGGCGTCGTAAAATCGTGTGAACATGCCCGGCTCGATTCGAGTCAGAGCACGGCGGAGTTGAAAGCGACTGCCCGTCCAATCCTGAAGCAACTGAATACGGTCGTCGAATTTGAGCAGACTGACTCGATCGTCGCTGGCCAGACGAGCAGCGAATCCATCTGCGGCTTTCCTAAAGTCGTCAAGCATGCTCGCCACCGAAGACGATGCATCCACCATCAACACAACGTCCACCGGAACCTGTCTTAAGGCTAGATCACTCAACGGCTGTTCGCGACCATCTTCGAAAACGCGAAAATCCTCGCGCGTCAGCTCGCTGGCCAATCGGCCGTTTGCGTCGCGAACGCTCACCGGCAGCATCACTTCCGTGGTGTCGACAGAAATGACATCTCCCGGGTTAATTTCCAGCTCGGCCTTCGGAGACGGTGAGGGTA
>JBGTLM010000213.1:0-4122 GCA_041744135.1 Pyrinomonadaceae bacterium | reverse complement strand
GGCGCACCGCCTGGGATGGCTGACCCCGACACTCGGCCTGCTGCTGATCATCGACCTCGTCTCGTTCTGGCAGAACGCCTGGCGCGAAAAGGCCGCGCTGGGCGTCGGGCTCAACCCGATGCTGTACGTCACGCTGCTCGCGGGCATCTACTACGTCGCCGCGAGCCTCGTCTTCCCGCGCGACGCCGACGAATGGCCCGACCTCGACGACTATTATATGGCGAACAAGAATTTCGTCATCGGCGCGGTGCTCGGCGTCAACGTGCTGGTGATCGTCGGCTACTGGCTGCTCCACGGCCCCGCCTTCGTCACGCCCGCCTTCGGGGTCGTGTGGGCGCTGTTCATTTCGCTCGCGGTCGGAATCATCCTGACGCGGAGCAAGCGGGTCAGCCTCGCGCTTCTGTGCGTCGCGATCTCGCTCTACTGGGTGGCGGGCGTGATCGCGCGGCTCATGGCGTGACTGGTGCAGGGAGCAAGTCGAGGGGAGACGAAGCGATGGAAAGGATCAAGGGGCGCTGCCACTGCGGCGCGGTGACGGTGAGCGTGCCGCATGCGCCGGAGTGGGTGGCCAGCTGCAATTGCTCGCTGTGCACCAAGACCGGCTGGCTGGTCGCCTACTATCCCGACGACGCGGTGAGGGTGGCGGGCGAGACCGTCGCCTATGTCTGGGGCGACCGCATGATCGGCATCCACCACTGCCCCGTCTGCGGCTGCGGAACGCATTGGCGGACGCTCGGAGAGGATTTCGGCAAGATGGGCCTCCACGCGCGGCTGCTGGACGGGTTTGCCGTAACGGGGGCGGGGGTTTGTTCTGTCGCCGGAGTAGCGGTCGAGGTGCGGTTGGTCGATAATGCGGGGGAGTGAATTGGTATTGTGTCGCGCCCATTTTGTCCGGCCCAGACGCGCTGATCGCGGCGCAGCCTGATTTCAGCTTCGTCAAACCGCACTGTGCGAAGGGCTGCACGAGCTCGTCTGCATGGACGCGATCGAGGATGGGGAGCCAGGCGAGCGGGTAGAGACGGTCTGGATGACACCGGCTCCGGCGCGGGTGGTGCGGGAGTAAGATTTGGAGCTGATATTGATGTTGGGTTCGCTGAGTTGCGCGGTATGACGCAGGCAATGACCAAAACTGCATGTAGCCTAAGCTAGGGAGCTAGGAGCCCTATGGTGTTGAGCAAATGGAGCAGTCTTTGTTCGTGGCTGGCTGCACGTCGTGCGTCATCAAGAGATAGTCTAACTGCTATCTGACTCGCAGTCTGAGGCTTGACGTACGTCGGCCATTCCCGCAGCAGTCGCGGCATTGCCGCGCCGGCAGCAGGCCGCAGACGTCCGCAATTAGGGAAATGTCTCAAAAGCAGCGCCTCGTGTTCCCATCGCTGAAAGAGAAGCAACAAATTATTCTGCTGAGATATGTAGAGCATCTCTACGTCGCGCGCGGGGGTCTCACCGATTTTATCTTCGTCTAGGAGCACCCACTTTTCGTGATAGGCGCCTCTAACCTTATGGCGACGACTTGCCTCTCTCGCACTTTCTTTTACAATAGCTAGCGGGTCTCCACCGCCATTACCTGCTATAACGACGTCCAAGAAGACGTGGCTGCCGACCCCATCCGCCAAACGTTGCAGCCAAGCGGCATAGCCGCGCTCACTAGCACCTTCGCACCCAACAAAGATACGCTTACGCTGTGGAATTCGCATTTAACCGACTTTCGGTACCGCTCCGAATACACCACCTAAGTACTTCTTATACAGGTTGGTGTCTCGTCGGATGCCGTCAATCTGACTCAGACCATAGAGACTGGTTGCGCCATCGGAGCTTTTCTCGGTAAACCATACCTCCTCTTTGACAAGGTCCTCCAGGAGTGTGGCGTTATGGCATGTCATAATCAACTGGCCGCCTGACGCGTCGTCGCTTTCGCGGACCCACCGAACAATCTCGGGAACGAGAAGCGGGTGAATATCTGAGTCCACCTCGTCCAATATAGCTACAGCGCCGAAATAAGCAGCCTGATTTATCAAAGGGAATATGCAGTAAAAGTTCTTTGTACCCTTCGATTCAAAATAAAGATCTTGGGGAATGTCGAGACCCTCGTGACGAAAAAGTGGAACGTTTTTTCCGTCCCGCTCAACGAAAGTAACATTAGAAATACCGACATCGATTGTTCGAAGGCGCGAGCGGAGTTGCTCTAAAACAAGAGGAAACTTTACGTAAAAGTCAGACGACCATTGCTCACCCATCGTAAATCGATCCACGATTACGTTAGTATTAAATACCCGGAATGCTTCCCAGACTTCCTTTGACGGCTCATGATTGAATTGAACCATCGACGATATCACCGAGACGTTCGGACGCACTTCTAGTCGAGGATCGTTCCGCCGCGTTTGGAAAGCTTTAGTGGGACGAACTTCACTTCGCTCCGCATCACCCACTCGTTCAAAGAGCGGTGTCATCTTACCGCCATTAAAGGACTTGCTAAGAGACTCTCGGGAAACAAAGTTCGACGTGTCCGAGCGACTAATCTCTAGCTCGTAGCGGTAAACGCCATGATTACCCAACAATTCAATTGGCGAGAACTCCATCGCTAAAAAGGTTGGCCGGTCTTGCCAACCAGCACTTGCGAATGGACGAATATTGATGTTTGCACCGACTTTGTAGTCGTCAAATGAAGTTCGAACGAAATCTTCTAAAAAAGACGCAGCACGTAAAATAGTGGTTTTGCCCGAGCCATTCGCCCCAAATATGACAACCACTTTGGGTAAGCGAACATTCCCACCGGCCGCAGGTGCGTGGAAGCGCTTTTCATCTACGGGCGTCGTCGCTGGCACCGTTAGATCCAGGATCTGACGCTCGCGCACCGAATAGAAATTTTCTATCTCCAAGCGATGAAGCATGTCCCGACCTGCAGCCTTTCGTCATAGATACTGGTTTCATATGCCCTTTTCATTCATGGAACGCAAGATTGTAACGAAAACGCGTTGCCGAGGGCTGCTCACACGAGGAGTGGGGTCTACGGCTGGGGGCGACGCGGAGTTGGCTCGTTAATGAGTTAAGCTGGAGGCACCCCCTTGAACCAATTACTAGAAAAATTGGGCTTAGACCATGAAAACAAGTAGTTCCTGAGATCAAGCACTTCCCAGCTGCAGGCTGGTCCCTAGTTTTGCGCGAACTCCAAAGGCTTTCAGCACTCAGTCGCTAGCACTCAGGGCGACCAATGGCCGGTGGTTCCCGCCGTTTAGTTTCGCTGGCACTTTGCGCATCTGTGCCGGCGTGTCCCACGGGACGGTCGGCCCGCCGTTGTCGCCACCCCTGGAACGAGGGCGAAGACCAGTCGGCGGTTTTGATGACTTCCCGCTCACGGCGTGTGCTCAATCGAAAAGTTCTCCGGACTGCCCGGCCCGCGGCCACGACCGCGGTGTGGCGAATCATTCTGCGGGCTCTCGCTGACGCATCAAAGATCGCCGCGCTTTGGCAGCCTGCGGTTTGGCTGGCTCGTTCCGCGCCTTTCCGATTAGCAAAGGCGCGAGATACCCCCCCGTATAGCTCCGCGCCACCTTCGCCACCGCCTCCGGCGTCCCCTCCGCGACGATCTCGCCGCCCTTGTCGCCGCCCTCCGGGCCCAGGTCGATGACCCAGTCGGCGGTCTTGATGACCTCCAGATTGTGCTCGATCACGACGACGCTGTTGCCCTGGTCGACCAGCGCCTGAAGGACTTCGAGCAATTTGCGGACGTCCTCGAAGTGGAGGCCGGTCGTGGGCTCGTCGAGGATGTAGAGCGTCTGGCCGGTGGCGCGGCGCGACAGTTCCTTGGCGAGCTTGACGCGTTGCGCCTCGCCGCCCGACAGCGTCGTCGCCTGCTGGCCGACCTTGACGTAGCCCAGGCCCACTTCCTCCAGCATCGCCATCTTGTCGCGGATGGGGGGGACGGCGGCGAAGAAGGCGTGGGCGTCCTCGACGGTCATGTCGAGGATCTCGGCGATGGATTTGCCCTTGTGCTTCACCTCGAGCGTCTCGCGGTTGTAGCGCGCGCCGTGGCAGACGTCGCACGTCACGTAGACGTCGGGGAGGAAGTGCATCTCGATCTTGAGCACGCCGTCGCCCGAACACGCCTCGCAGCGGCCGCCC
>JBGTLM010000212.1:0-7668 GCA_041744135.1 Pyrinomonadaceae bacterium | reverse complement strand
GTTAATCAGGGCGAATCGATCGAAAGCGCATTGCGCCGCTTCAAGCGTAAGGTGATGACAGAAGAGATAATTAAGGACGCCAAGAAGCACGCGTTCTTCATCCCGCCAGGACAGAAGGCAAAGTTAAAATCGGCGCTTGCGCGCAAGCGGAACAAGAAGAAGGGCCGTATGCGCAGCACTCCTCGCGACTAGTTTGGGACAGCCTTCAACAGTGCAGCACGCACTCATGCTCCTCTCTCATCACTTAAACCCCTAGTGCAATTTGGAGTGCGGCACCTAGTCGCCGCTTTTAGGTTGCGCAGGTTTCCGAGCCCCGAAAACTAGCCTAAAGCGGCGACAAGGGGCCGCACTCCAAATTAGAGCTTCCCTATGACGCGTATCCTTCTGACAAATGACGACGGCATTCACTCAGATGGGCTGATTCAGCTCGAACACGCCCTGCGAGCCGTGGGCGATGTTTATGTGGTTGCTCCGGCGTCGGAGATGAGCGGCGCGTCACACAGCCTCACGCTAGCCCGACCGCTTCGCATTCGCCAGGTTGATGCGCGTCACTGGACGGTGGATGGCACACCCACCGACTGCGTAACCCTGGCGCTAAACAAAATCCTACCAGCCGAAGAATTGCCCGATATTTGTGCTTCCGGGATCAATCACGGTGGTAATCTGGGCGATGACGCCACCTATTCAGGTACAGTCGCGGGAGCATTGGAAGCGACTATCCTGGGTGTGCCGGGTTTGGCATTCAGTTTGGTGGCCCGAGAGAATTTTGATTTCACGGCGGCAGCACAGTTTGCGGTCACGGCAGTTCGAAAGGTTCTGGCTGAGGGTCTGCCGGAGGGGACGCTGCTGAACATTAACTTCCCACCCGGTGAAATTAAAGGCGTCAAAGTAACTCGACAGGGAATTAAGAACGCCCGGCCAGTAATCACCGAACACATCGACCCTCGGGGAAAGCCCTACTTCTGGATTGGCGAAGAATACTTTAATACCAACTCTGCCGACGGCACGGATTACTATGCAATTGATTCTGGCTATGTATCGGTTACCCCGCTCAGAAGTGACATGACCGATCACCAGGCGTTAACATCGATCGAGACGTGGAACTACCTGAAAGGCGCGGAGCTGGTACACGAAAGTTGATAAAAGAGTTTCGAGTCCAGGGTCCAGAGTTCAACGGGTGCTGGGACTAAAACAATAACGAGATAGCTTGGTAGTGTCATGTTTTCAGTTGGCTACGGGCTCATAGCGAGTCTTCGAGGAAACGATCCACGAAATAACACTAAATGTTACTAAATTCTTCGTTGGCTCGTGTGATTTCGCGGATGGCCTTCTGTAAGACTCGAAATAACCACTATGGATAACCCGAGACATCTGAGAGAGAATGCCTGGAAATGGCGTTCAGACCAAAACACGAGACTCTAAACTCGAAACTGCATCTGTGCAATCAACAGGTCAACAGCCATCAGAGCGGTCGCAAGACTACACGATTCCACGCGCGCGAATGGTCGCTCGGCTTAGTGAGCACTACGGCATTCGCGACGGGTCGGTCTTAGAGGCGATGGGAGCGGTACCGCGTCACGCGTTCGTTCCCGACGCTCTCCAAAGCCGCGCCTACGGCGATCACGCACTCCCCATCAGCGCTAATCAAACTATTTCTCAGCCCTACATAGTTGCCCGGATGACGGAACTGCTCCGCATTGACAAAGAGAGCCGCGTGTTGGAAGTTGGCGCAGGGTCGGGTTATCAAACCGCTGTGCTTGCAAGAGTCGCAGGTCAGGTTTATGCCCTCGAGCGAATCGGGAATCTTGCTCGCGAAGCGCAAACGCGAATCCGAGCACTGGGGATATACAACGCCACGGTCAAATGTGTCGACGGTACGCTGGGTTGGGCGGCTCATGCACCCTACGATGCGATTATCGTCGCCGCAGGTGGACCAAACATACCCGAACCTCTGGTTGCCCAGCTGAAGGTCGGTGGCCGCTTAGTGCTTCCAATCGGCGCCACGCGGGAGTCTCAGACTCTGGTGCGCGTAACCAAAACGGAGAAGGGAATTGAACGCGAGGATCATGGCGCCTGTGCGTTCGTACCGCTTATAGGACATCACGGTTGGTCAGCCCAGCAAGGAAAACCATCTGAGAAGGAGTGATCTGACGGCGCCGCAAGGTCGCCGCTCAATACAGAACCGTTTGCGGTAGCCAATGGATGCGGGCATTCAACCGACTATTTAATTCCGGATTGCGCACTGTTGGCTTTCGAAACAATATTGGCCGAAGAGTTTCGCTAGTGCAGTCAACCATCCTCTGGTTGACACTCAGGTTGAATGCCAGCATCCATTGGCTACCGCAAACGGTTCTGTCTGAATCTCGATCTGTACGCTGGAAAATATGGATACACTTTCAGAACTATTTCATCAACTGAGGGAACTTCTCAATCCAAAGATTATTATTGAGACACTCTTAACAAAGGGCGGCGTCTTTGTTTACCTGGGCCTGATCTTCATCGTCTTTGCTGAAACGGGACTGGCAGTCGGCTTCTTTTTGCCTGGCGATTCACTGCTGGTGGTAGCTGGTCTTTTCGCAGCAACCGGCAAGCTAAATCTGGCGATTCTATTGAGTACATTGTTCGTCGCAGCGGTGGTGGGTGATGCCGTAGGCTACTTCACCGGCGCCAGAATGGGACCGCGCCTCTTCAAGAGACAGAAGTCACTTTTGTTTCGACCCAGCCATCTTGAGAAAGCCCATGCTTTTTATGAGAAGTATGGAGGTAAGACTATCGTCATTGCTCGCTTTGTACCAATCGTTCGCACCTTCGCTCCGCTAGTGGCCGGGGCGGCCCAGATGCCTTACCGTCGTTTCGTGGTATTCAACGTAGCCGGCGGCTTCCTCTGGGTTTTTAGTATGCTTCTGGGCGGCTATTTTCTGGGAAGCATCCTCAAGTCGAGATTCGGTATTGATCTCGACGAGCATATCGAATGGGTCGTCATTATCGTCGTGCTGCTATCTCTTATGCCGCCGTTCATTGAATTCATCAAATCGAGACGTGAGAAAGCGCGCGCACAACGGGCTTCCAACGCAGAAATTTGACTTAAGGCTGTCACTGCAGGGATTTGACTTGAGGGCTGCGCCTCACTTAGTATCCAAGAGCTTTCAGTTTGCTGTCGGGGCGTGGCTCAGCCTGGTAGAGCGCACGGTTCGGGACCGTGAGGTCGGAGGTTCGAATCCTCTCGCCCCGACCAATTAACATTAAATGCATCAATTATTTACGGCCGCCAGCGTTGGCGGCCTTAATTTTCGCTTGTGTCCAAATTGTGGCCAGGATTCGACTCTCGGGATTCAAGAGACGTTTAGAGATTACGAAGATATGCGAGAAAGGCCGGAATTAGTAGAGTCTGAAAACTCAGAGTCAGGAAGGCTAAAATTTTGACGGGCGGGAACCGTGTGGTCGGCTGCGAGTGCGGTCGAGCCAAGGCGAAGCTGTTCAACTACGTCACGGGACGTCATATTCCTTATTATGGTTCAAGCTCCATCTATAATCTGTCCTATTGAATAACTCAAAAAAACGCAGTCGAGGTATTGTGCTCTTACCTAAGCGGGTTTAAGATGACCCAACATTAAACGGGAGATTTATCACAGCTTGTTAATTACCCGGGAGTCTACGTCGTGACAGTTACAACTTAAACGCCGTGACAAGTTAGAAGTTAAAGGCTGTTCTCGGGTGGTTAGACTTCAAATTAAGTGGGAGCCATTGGGATTGTCTCAAGTGAGGTATTGCTAAGAGCGGTATCTCACTCCTCAAAGCGTTAGTGACCCCGAATGGAAAAATTGCATAGAAGACCTCGCCTCAACACGATGTCCAACCGGGTAACTTTCCTTTATCTGTAACATACGTTTTCGTCCAACCTCCGAGCCCATAAGGTTGGTCGGATATGCCTTTTGCACTACCTCGCTTGTGGCTCTTCAACACAACATCAGACGCTGGGTACGAGACACCGTTGCCGAGAGATCGAGCTTTTGCGTCAGGACCAGCGACATTTCCCACTGAGGAATCTGCTGTGGCCAGACTAAGCGTATGCCTATTCGGAAAGTTCTCCCTTCAGAGCAATGGTCATCTTCTGCCTGGCCTTGATGCTCGCAAGATACAGCAGTTGTTTTGCTATCTTCTGCTTCATCGCGATCATCCACACCCTCGTGAGTTCTTAGCCGGTCTGCTGTGGGGTGACAACGCCACCGACCAATCGAAAAAACATCTGCGGCATACCCTGTGGCAGCTTCAATCTGCCCTGGACCAAAAAGATGAACATCTAAACGGCAACTTGTTGACCGTCAACGCGGACTGGGTTGACCTTCATTCTAGCGCAGACCTTTGGTTGGATATAGCAGTGTTTGAAGAAGCCTTTACTTTGGTTCAGGATATTCAGGGCTGCGATTTGGACGAAGAAAAGGCGCCACTCCTCGACCGTGCGGTTCAACTTTACCAGGGTGATCTATTGGAAGGCTGGTATGAGGATTGGTGTTTATTTGAGCGAGAGCGGCTGCAGAACATTTATCTGGCGATGCTAGATAAGCTCATGAGCTACTGCGAAGCGAATAAACATTACGAGGCCGGCATAGTTCATGGCACACGGATTTTGTCCTTTGATCGCGCCCGTGAGCACACCCACAGGCACCTCATGCGCCTGCAGTATCTCGCGGGCAATCGAACGGCGGCTCTCCGGCAATACGAGCGGTGCAGTGTTGCGCTCGATGAAGAACTAGGCGTGAAGCCTGCCAGATTGACCCTGGCTCTCTATGAACAGATTCGAAATGACCAAATTGATGGTCCAACTTCCCGTTCGACGAGTGTTCCTCACTCCGCGGTCCACACAGAGGTTCCCGCACTGGAATTACCCGATCGTTTGAATCAGGTCAGCAAGCTACTCGCTGACATTAAAGAGGCCGCGCAGCAAAGTATTCAGGCGATCGACCTGGTGATGAAGGGCCGTCACTAACCGAGGGATTTCCAGACGAACTAAAGCCTTCTCCACAGCTCCTGCCAAACACACAACCTTCTTTGCTAGACGCTCAGCGGACGTTCAAAAGACGCTGAGCGATTTCTGCTTTGCTATATACCGGCATTCGCGTTTGCGAGTGTTCAGGTCCACGGCTAAAAGCGAGCTCTACTCGCGAACGTAGCCTCGTCCCCGGCTCGATGAGTTGGACAGGGGTTAAGGGATGCGTTCATCTGAGTCCAAGACTCACTCGTTTATTGTCAAAGTCTGGCTCGAAGAGACGGCTGAGGAAGCTGGGCGGGTCAGGTGGCGCGGACACATCACTCATGTGCCCGATGGCGTGAGGCGCTATCTGAAGAGCGTGCATGAGATCCCGGCATTCATCACGCCCTATCTGGACGCAGCAGGTGTGAAGATCAAAGTGTTGGCGGGTCCGAGACAGTGGCTGAATCGATGCAGACAGTACCTGGAAAGAACCAGGGGTAACTCATGTTAGAAACGTCAGCTCTCAATAGTTCGAGTGGGTTTGCAGCCTACGCGAGTAGCTGGGACCACCTCGAGCATGAGCTCAAATTATTGGACCTGCGAATTAGGCTGCAGTTGCTTAAGCAGCAAACCCGTCCGGCAAGTCCGCTCGATCAATTCAGAGGACTGGTACTGTCAGAAAGCGAAGTCAGCGGATTGTTACCAGAAACGCGGAACGGATCCTATGAAGAAAACAGGGCCGGCTCTCACAGCCTTGAATCGCAGGCCCTGCTTGTCGCTGTGGATCAAGCCGAATCCGAAATTGAACAGCGGCGAGCGATCAATTACCAAGAAAGCACGTATCTTTCGCTGGCGTATCTCAGCGACCTATTCCAACTAAATAGGTTTGAGCAGCAATGCCTGGTTGTCTGTCTGGCGCCTGAAATAGATCGTAAATACGAGAAACTCTATGCCTGGCTGCAGGACGACGTGACTCGGAAAAAGCCAAGTGTCGATCTAGTCCTCAACCTACTGCTCGGCACCAGGGAAGAAAAGCTTGAGGCGAGATCGGCATTTGAGCCCCAAGCCGCGCTGCTGAGATTTCGATTACTGAATATGGAAGGCGTTTCTCATCAAGAGAACACGCCGCTGCTTTCGCGATTTCTCAAGTTGGATGACCGCATTGTCAACATGCTACTGGGCGTTGACGGCATTGATTCGCGCCTGCAACGCGAAGCATCACTGACTTGGCCGCAAACGAGTTCGGATGAGCTAACCACGGCCGATGAAACTCAAGCACAAGTGCGTGCGTTTGTGCGCACACGATTCAGCGAAACGATAGACGCGAGCCAACGGGTAGTCTTCTATTTCTCCGGACCGGATCAAGCGGGAAAACATGCGACGGCTGAGATGGTCGCGTCTGAACTTGGACGGCCGCTGTTGATCGGCGACGTGGGCAAGATGCTCGCCGGTTCGTTTCCATTTACCGAAGCTGCCTGGCTTTTGAACCGCGAAGCTCTGCTGCAAGCAGCCGTCTTGTGCGTCAAGAGAGTTGACCTTCTCTTTGACGAGCAGGACAAACTGCTGCCCCAGTTGTCTGGCCTGGTGGAAGCCACGCAAACCTTCTCTCAACTCACATTCTTCTTTGGCGAAGGGCCGTGGAGACCGGTGCGGATGTTGCCGGATACGGTGTTCATTGAAGTGGACTTTCCCATCCCATCCACCCAGGCAAGGGAACACTTGTGGTCGGACCGTCTTAAGAATGAAGACATAGATGATTCTCACTTCGGTCCGTTGGCCAGTAAGTTTCGCTTCACTCCGAGTCAGATTTCGGAAGCCGTCGCAACAGCCCGGAATTTGGCTCGCTGGCGCTCATCTGATCACGACAGGATCACCTTGTCCGATTTGTACGCTGCCTGCCGCAAACAATCTCATCATCAACTTGCCTCGATGACCCGCAGAATCGAACCCGTATACACCTGGGACGACATCGTTTTGCCGGAAGATGCGATGGACCAACTGCGCGAGCTTTGCGCACGTGTCACGCACGGGTCGCGTGTGCTTGGCGAGTGGGGCTTTGGGCGCAAGTTGTCACAGGGCAAGGGCGCGAACGCTTTGTTCGCAGGGCCCTCGGGTACAGGCAAGACCATGGCTGCGGAGATCATCGCCAACGAGATGGGCCTCGACCTTTATAAGATCGATCTCTCTGGCATAGTCAGCAAGTACATCGGCGAAACGGAAAAGAACCTGGATCGGATCTTCGCTGCCGCTGAAAACGCTAACGCCATTCTCTTTTTCGACGAAGCCGACGCTCTCTTTGGGAAGCGCAGCGAAGTGCGCGACTCGCACGATCGTTACGCCAACATCGAGATTTCCTACCTTCTGCAAAAGATGGAGCAGTACGAAGGCGTGGCGATTCTGGCCACCAACCTGCGGCAGAACCTCGACGAAGCGTTTGTGAGACGGCTGGCGTTTACGGTGCACTTCCCGTTTCCCGGCGAAGCAGATCGCCTTCGCATCTGGACCGGCATCTGGCCCAGCGACACACCTGTTGTGGCCGATGTTGATCTCGACTTTCTTTCTCGGCAATTCAAACTCACGGGCGGCAACATCAAGAACGTGGCACTGGGCGCAGCATTCTTCGCGGCCGGAGATGGCGGAGCAGTAACCATGTCGCACCTGCAGCATGCAATCAAACGCGAGTTTCAGAAGATGGG
>JBGTLM010000211.1:0-19430 GCA_041744135.1 Pyrinomonadaceae bacterium | reverse complement strand
TTGTCTTTCGCTGGAGGTGCGACGTTCTCTGGCGCCGTCTTCAACTTCTCCACGGCCTGAGGATTCGAGACGGACTCGATGCCGACTAAAGCGGTTTGCTTATGTAGAAGCAACCAGAATGCTCCGCTGACCAGCATCGTTGCCACAGCGGCAGCAATCGCGAGCCGCGGAAAGAAAGTCCTCCGACGGTCAATTCGCACTCGCGCAGGTAGTTCCAGCGGTCGCCTTTGATAGCCTAGCGTACCGAGAACCTGCTCGAGTTGTTGAATCTCGGCATCTGGTTCGCCAGTTCGATCCCACAAGTAATCGTCGTTCATAAGCCCTCCCTAAAGCCGAGCTTTTCGCGCAGCAGCTTCATACCGCGATGCAGGTTGACGCGCACCGACGCGGGCGTAAGACCGGTGCGAGTTGCAATCTCCGGCCCGGTCATTCCCTCGACGAGACGCAGGACGAGAGTCTCGCGATAAGCATCTGGAAGGGAGCGGACAACATCGAGCATTTCTGTTGCTTTGGAACCAGAAATGTCGGTACTACGCACGTCCTCGGTGACTTCTACTGTCTGGTGCGATTGTCTGTAAAAGTCCATCGCACGGTTGCGGGCAATCATTGCTATCCATGGTCCGAATGCAGTTCTATCGCGCAGCGTGGGAAGCTTCTTGAGAGCACGCAGAAAGATGTCCTGCACGAGATCCTCCACCTCGCTTCGCGGCACGCGCGCCAGCAGGATGCCGTGCACTAGGGGCGCGTAGACATCGTAAAGCTGCGCGAACTGGTCGTGGTTGCCTTCAATGACTGCCGTCACCAGTATCGCTTCAGGAGCGACTTCGATCTTTACGGGAGCAATCGAAGGTTTCCTCCGGCCTGTTATGAGAGGCATGTCTATGGCCTCAACCTCGTACATTGCACAGCCTCGTCTGGGATCCGGTGTTCATCTGGCATTCAATTTGGACTAAGAGGTTGAAAGCAAGGCGGCATCTTTAGGTCAATCCTGGCCTTGCCTGACACCGTTTAAGACGGGATAGCAGGGAAGAGTGTTAACAAAGAATAACTACTCAGCAGTTTCGGCATTCGTTTGCGGCACAGGGGATACTACGAGATTCGGCTCTGCGGGGTTCTCTTGTGAGGTTAACCTTCTCATCTCTTCGGAAGCTGACACCAAACGCGTGCGCCAGATAAAAAGGGTGGAGACCACGAGGGTGATAGTGCAGGCGAGTCCGCCTTCAATTCCGTAACTCCCTCCCGTCAACCATGCTGGGCCACGGTCGGTGGCCTGCAGAAGGGGGTGCGGCGCGATTCGGGTTATACCGCTCACCGGTAGACCAAAAAGCGATCCCAGTGCCCAGTTCCAAGCCCAGTGAACGCCGAGAGGAAACCACAAGCTCCGGGTACGAAGATAAGCTACCGCAAGCCAAACGCCCGCAAGTGCGGTGTTCACAAACGTGAAGCCCTGGGCCACGTTCGGATTTTGCAGATGTACTGCCGCGAAAGGTACAGAGGTAAGCACGACTCCCAAGACCGCGAGCCGGGCTCGTGTCAAAGTCTGCAGCGGGTAACCTCGGAAGAGCGTTTCCTCAGCCACCGCCGCGATGATAAAAAGCACTCCTGAAAGTACGAGAGTTTTCGCAACCTGGGGAAGAATACCGGCAGGGGAAAACGTAAAACCAAGTCCGCCGCCTGCAGTTGCAATGGCGGCCGCTAGCGCCAGAGAGCCAATTCCGATTGCTGAACCGACTAAGAGATCGCGAAACCATCCCGCATGAAGCGAGAGTCCGAGAGACCGCCGGGGCAGGCCTTCGAGCAAGCGAGCGCAGGCGTAACCTGCCGCCAGGCTTGAAGCCAGGATGATCAACCGGTAGACGACATCTCCAACGTAAAAGCCCAGCCTGACACCGGGCGCGAAATAGATCGCCCCGGCGTAAACCACTCGCACTGCGCTGGTGAACAAGAAGAGGAAGAGAAGGTAGGCTAGTACAAACACCACGAGACGCCAGCCGCTACGCAGACGGCCCGCAGTGTTGATAAAAACTTTCCTGGGTTCCATTAGATGGTTGCCGTAAAGCTAACTCGAAGGGGGCATTCTAGACGATGGCGTCGAACACGATCCACTAAATCACACGAAATGACACCAACAGAATTCGTGTTGGTTCGTCAGTTTGTTGTCCGATAAGCTTTAGCTGTCGTGCGCCGCGACAAACTAAAGTTTATCGGACACCCTTCAACCACACTGACCCACTACTGTTCGGGGCCTGAATGGGGATCGTTAAGCCTATGGTAAACTTCGTAGCCTTCCATGAGTGATCTACCCCGAAATCCGGACGCCGAAAAGCCAAAACTGGCCCGCCGCCGGCGAATCTTGTTGTGGATGCTCGGCGTCACCGTGCTCCTGTTGTTCGCAGTTATCATCTCGCAACAGTTATGGCTGTGGACCGTCGTCCCGCCCGACACGGCCTCAGATACACTCGTCCTTTATGCGCTATCCACACTTAACTTCGTAGCATTTGTTGTCTTCTCTTTTATTTTTGTCCGCAACCTTCTGAAACTGCGCCGCGAGCGGCGAGAGCTGCAACTCGGCTCGAAGATAAAGACCCGTCTCCTGGTTTACTTCATTGCCATCAGCTTCCTGCCGATCATCGCGATGGCAGTGTTCTCATATCTTTTCTTGAATCGCTCGCTTGAAAAGTGGTTCGGCGGGTTGCGTGAGGACGTTGTGAAAGAAGCGCGTGAGGTCCAACGCGAAGCAGTCGAAGCGCAGTACCGCAGCTTCAGCGAGACCGCGGCGTTGCTCGGAGTAGTCTTGAGCAAGCAATCGGATGAAGAGCGGCAGGAGACGCTCAACCAGATGGTTACCATGGGGCAGCTTTCAGCTGCTGAGATCGTCGATTCTGATGGAACGAGCATCGCGCAAAGCCGGGTTAGTGGCTTGGGTGAGAATCGGGAATTAGAAACACTGCTTCATGGGGCGCGTCAGGCAAAAGCAGATGTCGGACAGAGTCTGGTAGATGGCGAGGGATTTGACGTCATCACGGTTCCTTTATCTGACAATCAAAGAATGATCCTGGCAACAACACGGAGAACTGACACCACCCTGAGCGATACGATCTCGGGCTCGGAAAGCGAGTATCAAAAACTCGTCAAGAGACAACGCAAAGTCCGTTTGCTCGGGCTCTCCACGCTGGGCTTGATGACCCTGATGCTTCTCTTCGTGTCGAGCTGGGTGGCAATCTACCTGGCGCGCGGGATTGCTACGCCAATCAAGGCTCTGGCAGAAGCCTCTAACGAAATCGCCAGGGGCAATCTCTCACATCGGGTGGTTGCCGGCGCCGAGGACGAGCTCGCCCTGCTGGCCCATTCGTTTAATCAGATGACGGCGCAGCTTGAAGAGAATCGTCGTCGCATCGAGGCTGGGTCGAACGAGCTTCGAGACAAGAATCTGGCGCTTGAAGAGCGGCGAAATTACATTGAGACGGTGCTTGAATCGCTCTCGACAGGAGTGGTTTCCCTCGACGGCAATGATCGGGTAACGACCATCAATACCGCAGCTGCCCGAATGCTCCGTTTGAGTAACGTGCCTGGGGGCCAGGACAAACTTGAACAACTAATAGGCGCTGAAGATGCAGTTGTTCTAGATCGGCTGCTGCGGCGCGCGCGTCGAACGGGTCAGGCTACGGAGCAGACGCAGCTCACCGGCGCCCTCGCAAAAGAGACTGGACCACTGCCCGTCGCGTTGGCAGCCACAGCCTTGCGCGGAGTTCTGCCCGAGGGGCGGGGGGTTGTGCTTGTTATCGATGATTTGTCTGAGCTTCTGGCGGCCCAGAGAGCCGCGGCGTGGAGCGAAGTCGCGAGACGAATGGCCCATGAAATCAAAAACCCTTTGACACCGATTCAACTGTCTGCGGAACGCATCGCCAAAACCTACCGGCGTGTCGGCGCCAATGGGAACCAAAACGGGTCAAACGGTGCACGGGAAGCAGCGGCGGATGAGGGCAATATCTCCGAGGTGATCGACGAATGCACGGAAACGATTGCGCGTGAAGTCTCCGGTCTGAAGGCTATGGTAGACGAGTTCTCGCGCTTCGCACGTCTGCCCCTGGCCCGCCTGGAACCTGCCGACTTAAATGAGGTGGTTCGTCACGCCGTCGCCTTGTACCAAGATCGCCATGATGGTGTACAGATCGAGACGACGCTGGCTGCGACGATGCCGTTAGCGATGTTGGATGCGGAACAGTTGAGGCGGGTATTCGTGAACCTGGTTGACAATGCGCTGGGAGCCCTGGCGGAGATGGAAGGCGAGCGGAGAATCACAATCGCCACGACGAATGACACTGCGCGTAGTCTCTTGATTGCTGAAGTTATAGACACGGGACACGGGATAAGGTCCGGAGACTTTAAGAGGCTCTTTCAGCCTTACTTTTCTACGCGGGGAACGGGAACCGGCCTGGGTTTAGCAATCGTGCAGCGGATTGTGCTGGAGCATCGCGGGAGAATCCGCGCCGAAGCGAATTATCCGCGCGGGGCACGATTTGTGATCGAATTGCCCGGATAAGAGCAGGAGCAGCTCATTTTCCGATCTCATTCGTGCTGATTGTTATTTCGTGGATCGCTTATTAGCCTGAGAGCGATGAAGAACGATCCACGAAATAGCACCAACGAACACGAAACATAGGCCACCAATGTTAAATAAGAAAAAATGAGAAATGACAAATTGCCAAATGGAAAATGAGCCGTTCCTACTTTCTATTTTGTGATGTCTGAATCAATTCTCATCGTGGACGACGAACGCGGCATTCGCGACTCCTTGCGCGGGGTCATGGGCGACGAGGGATTCGTCGCCGACGCGGTTGCAAGTGGTGAAGAGTGCCTGAAAGCACTGGAGCGGCGGACCTATGATTGCATCCTGCTCGATGTGTGGCTACCCGGGATTGATGGGCTCGAAACTCTGCAACAGTTGCGCGCCATCGGCTCCGACTCCGCCGTGGTGATTATTTCCGGGCATGGAAATGTGGAGACGGCCGTACGCGCCACGAAGCTCGGCGCGTTTGATTTCATTGAGAAGCCTCTGTCCATAGAAAAGACGGTGCTCACCGTGCGCAATGCTTTGCGCCAGCGTCAGCTCGAATTGATGAATGCCGAAATGTCTGCCCAGCTGGCGAAAGAGTACCGAATGGTGGGCGAGTCTGTGGCCATGCGCGCACTTCGCAATCAGATTTCGGTGGTTGCTCCGACAGATGGTCGCGTTTTGATCTACGGTGAGTCAGGCACCGGGAAAGAGCTGGTGGCGCGGGCAATTCATGCTCAATCGCGACGAGCTGCGGCCCCCTTTGTGGAGGTCAACTCGGCTGCGATACCGGAGGAGTTGATCGAGTCCGAACTCTTTGGACATGTGAAGGGTGCGTTTACGGGTGCAACTGCGGCCAAGAAAGGCAAGTTTGAGTTGGCTGACGGCGCGACTCTGTTTCTTGATGAAGTTGGAGACATGAGCGCGAAGGTGCAAGCGAAGGTTTTGCGAGTACTTGAGGAACAACGCTTCGAGGCCGTAGGCAGCGGCACGGCGATCAGCGTCGCCGTGCGGGTTATTGCCGCCACCAATAAACGCCTGGATCTGGAAATGGATCAGGGAAAATTCAGACCGGATCTTTTTTATCGTCTCAATGTAATTCCTTTCGAGTTGCCGCCGTTGCGCGAGCGCCCTGAAGACATTCCCTTGCTGACGGAACACTTCAACCAAAACTTTTCCGTCCCCTATGGTAAGACGCCGAAACAGTTTGCGCCGGAAGCGATTGAAGAGCTGCAGAACTACTCCTGGCCAGGTAATGTTCGCGAGCTAAGAAACACCATCGAGCGGGTCGTGATCATGCATCCCGGCGTAAAAATTATGGCTAGCGATTTGCCCGCACGCGGGAAAGAGGAAGCGCCAGTGACTTCTTTCAGATTTCCTTCATTTAAAGAGGCGACCGACGCTTACCACCGTGAGTTCATTCAGCGGAAGCTGGAAGAGGCGGAAGGAAACGTGTCGCGGGCCGCCGAACTGATGGGCGTCGATCGGA
This sequence comes from Pyrinomonadaceae bacterium, assembly GCA_041744135.1. Classification (GTDB taxonomy): domain Bacteria; phylum Acidobacteriota; class Blastocatellia; order Pyrinomonadales; family Pyrinomonadaceae; genus PSRF01. The sequence goes on along the minus strand of JBGTLM010000211.1, from coordinate 13,386 downwards.
GTCATCTCTACCGCCGCATGCGCACTTTAGGTATCCACAATCGCGGCGAACGCATTGGTGCTTCGTAAGCCGTTGTCAGAACGGCGAGCGGGAGCGACCCGGTCTGATCTGCCGTCAGCGAAGCCTCGTCAGAAACGAGAGTTTTTGCGGTTGTGTGAAAACCCAAAGAGTACTTACGGTAATTTACAGGTGGGGAAGGCGGACGCTGTCCCGCCTCAAGCTTGAAAACAATTCAGCCAGCCATGGGAGCGCTCTTTGGAAGATGGACAATGAATTGAGTGGTTAATCGAAACGATTTTCTTTGCGCCAGAAAGAGCGGTGGACAGGGTCAACCTTCCTCACTAGAACTCGCCTGTAAGTTGTTGATTTTATTACGGGCGAAAAGGTTTCTAAGTTAATATTTGCTCGCCGCTTCGTCGGGCTGCGCAGCTGACCTGCAAGTTTGGGTAATCAAGTATGTTACTACCCAAGTTGGGGGGCTTGAGCAGTCCCCCGAAAGAGTTAAAGCCATTTTGGCTAATGCCACACAGCTGACTGGGATTGGGCTTTCAAGGAGCTTCTTTATGAGATTGTTCACGAGGTGTTTGCTCCTGACAATTGTCGCCCTGGGCACCGTTTTTGGCCAAAATGCATCTAAGCGCAGCTTGGTGGCGAATTTGACGAACAAGGTTGTTGTCGACGGGTGTGGTTGTTACTTCAAGTTTCGCGGTACACCACAAAACGCGGAGCGATACGTCTTCTATTCGTCGATTGATGACGACAAGACCGCGTGGATGAACGTTGGTGGACGTGATGTGAAGCTTATGTTGGAAAAGGAAACCGGATTGAAAGGAAAAGCAGAAGAGCGCGTGGGTAGCCGATCACGGGCCTTGTATGCATCAGGTAATATCAGTGTCAGCGGCACCTATGTTGTGACGCGCGTTTGCGATCCAAACGACGAAAGCTGCGAATCGACCCAATACGATGTGTCGTTGGTGGTTAAGAAAGGCTCTAAGTCTCAGGTGGTGAAGGCGGTTGGCGGATGTGGGTGTTGAGTACCGTAATTGAGGACTTCGTTGACTTTGATGGCGCAATACCGTATCAGTTTAATATGGTTTCCTCGCGGTAAAGCGAGGTCCGGCGCAAATGAATGGCGTCGGAATTGAGGGATAAATGGATTTCACTACAAAAGAACTTCTCAAGCGTTACGCAAAACTGGCATTGGGGCAACCGTTCGCGCCCGTTTTGCTCAACATTCTGGTGACCTCTGTCTGCGACATGCGCTGTACGCACTGCTTCTTCACGGAGGAGCTGGACGACCGTCCCCGGAAGAAACTGCAGATGAAGACTCACGAGATAGAAAGAATTTCCGAAACGCTGGGAGGAAATCTCGGCGTGTTAATTCTCGCTGGGGGTGAGCCTTTCACGCGTAAGGACTTGCCCGAGATCGCGAGGGCTTTTTATACAAACAATAAGCTCGAATCGATCTACATCATGTCAAACGGTCAGATTCAGAAGCGCATCTTTCCGGATGTGCTTCGCGTCCTCGAGGAATGCCCGAATCTCAACGTCACCGTCGCGCTGGGCATAGACGGATTAAAGGATCAGCACGAGAAGATTCGGCAGAAGCCTGGTTCGTGGGACATTGCCATCGATACCGCCCGACAACTTCAGGTAATCAAGAAGGAGTTTCCGCGACTCGACGTACAGACGTGCACCTGCTTCATGAACTCGAATCAGACCACAATATTCGACTGGTACGACTTCCTGAAGTACGAATTAAAGCCTGACAAAGTCAACTTTAATTACATCCGTCCCCCTTCAGCAGATCCGCTTGAGCTCGATATCGATCTTTCGAGATACGCGAAGCTGGCCGGGATGATTGATGACGATTCGCGCCATGCCGCAATCAAGAACAATTACGGAGGCAAGGCGGGATTTTTCAAGGCGGCAATCGATATTTATATGCACGGGCTGATCGCGAAGACCCAGGAAACGCAACAAGCTCAGATGACTTGTTACGCTGGAACTGCCGGCGGAGTTATTTACGACGAAGGGACAGTCTCTTCTTGCGAGAACCTTGCGCCCATCGGCAACTTGCGAGACTTTAACTGGGATTTTCAGAAGCTCTGGCTCTCCCCTGCCATGAAAGAGCGTCGCAAGAAAGCCGCCGATGGCTGCTTTTGCACCCACGAATCGAACAGTTACTATCCATCGCTGCCGTTTAATCCCGGGCACCTGATCCAGATTAAGAAGCTGGAGAAGGAGATGAAGAAAGCGCGGAAAGAAATGGATCGCACTGGAGCTGAAGTTGACGGGCTGACGGCAAGAGCGTGAAGGGATTCTTAGTTTCCGAATGCCAAATGCCAAATGCCAATTGCCGATTTACGATTTCCACTGACCATGGGGTTACAGATCAGCTCATCGATTGGCTCACCAGAAGATACAAAGTACAAAGCTCAAAGAACCAAGTACAGTAACTAAGATGTTCCGAAACCGCGGCCCTAAAATCTTAATCATTTCTTCCGATACGGGTGGGGGCCACCGTTCGGCTGCCGCGGCCATCGTGGCTGGAGTGCAGAAGTTTTTCGAGGGCGAGTCGTACGCAGTGCGGGTGGTGCGAGCGGTCGAGGACTCTCACGCGGTTACCGAGAAACTGGTGCGCTTGTATAACTGGTTGCTGCGTAACCGGCAGCACTGGATGAAATATCTCTACTGGAGCGTAAACCGGTTTCGTCCCGAGACGCGTCATTTTTTTCAAAAGCGTTGCATAGGTTATGTCGTTGAACTCTTCGAACGTTGGTGCCCGCACGTAGTGGTGAGCGTTCATCCTTTGACACAACACATCTTCGCTCGGGTTTTGAAAGAGCTGAAACTCGCCGATCGTATTCCCCTCGTGTCAGTAGTGACCGATCCGTACTACGGATTCTGGCGAGGCTGGGCGTGCGACGATGTGACGCTTTATTTGGTGGCTACTGAGGGAGCGAGACAGCAGTTGATTGACTATGGGATCGCCTCGGACCGGATCAAGATCTCGGGGATGCCCGTCCATCCAAAGTTTGCGTATCCAGGCGAAGTGGCGGCCCGGGCTGCGCGACGAGCTCTCGATTTGGATCCGGAAAAGTTTACGGTATTCGTCAACGCCGGCTGGGAAGGCGGGGGCAATGTGCCGCAGATCTTCCGCGAACTTGTCAGAGGAAAGTTGGATGTCCAGGCAATTTTTCTTGCGGGGCGAAATGAAGAGCTGAAATTAGAGGCTGAGTCCCTCGCGTTCAGCGCATCGTTTCCCATTAAGGTCATCGGCTATTCCGAGCAGGTTGAGCAACTGATGGGCGCGGCCAACGTGATGATTTCTAAACTTGGCGGCCTGACCACGTTTGAAGCGTTCGCCTGCCGGTTGCCGATAATTGCCGATGGGATCACGCCGCCGATGCCACAGGAGGCTGGTGCTGCAAGTTTGATCGTCAAACGCGGTGCCGGAGTGCTGCTGGAGCGGGCGACTGATATTGTGCCGGTGATCAGGCGGATGGTCGAAGACACGGCGCATTATTCTGCGTTGCGAGCCGCAACCGTCGGGCTCGCCATTCCGAACGCCACGCGGCATATTGTCGAAGAAATTGTGGCCCTCATTCCGGCGACGGTCGGCAGGGCGCAGGAACCAATACTCACCGAGGTCGCTTAACTGCGGAGGCCGTTGACTGTTTGAACTTTTAGAGCTTTAATTCCCGCCAACGAATCAAGCCATGAATCTTTGCCCGCTTGCGCTCGTCGAAGCGGGCTTTTTGGAGATAGATAGTTCGTGAGTCTGCTGCTGGAAGGAAAACGGGCGTTCGTAACCGGAGGAACGCGAGGTATTGGTGCGGCAATCTGCGAGATTTTTGCCCGTGAGGGCGCTGATGTAGCGTTTAACTATGAATCGCGTGACGATCTTGCTGGAGAGACGCGCCAGAAAATTGAGAATCACAGTAAGCGCGCACTTAGCTTTAAGGTCTCGGTGACTGATCGTCTGGGTATCAAGCGCCTCGCCAGGGAGCTTGTCGAGAAGTGGGGCGGGATCGATATCCTGGTCAACAATGCAGCGATCAATCGTGCCGACAATTTCGCCACGACTACTGATCGTGCCTGGGATGAAGTGATCGATACCAACGTGGGCAGCCTATTCGCCGTAACGAAACCATTCTACAAACAGATGATCCGCCAGAGGAAGGGACACATCCTCAACATTACTTCCATAGGTGCGCTGCGAGCGCTCCCTACCGCCGTTCACTACGCAACATCCAAAGCCGCGATGGTTGGTTTCACTAAATGCCTGTCACGAGAGGCTGGAACTTTCGGCGTCAAAGTAAACGCAATTGCCGCCGGAATCTTCGACACCGATTTGGCTTCCGCGCTTCCTGAGCGTTTGCTGCAAATGCACGCCTTCTGGGCCTCAGCCGGTCGCCTTGGCCGCCCGGAAGAGCTCGCTGAGTACGCCGCGTTCATGGTTAGCGATCGCAACAGTTTTATGAATGGCGAAGTTGTGATTGTTGATGGTGGAGCGATTACTTAAGATTTGATCTAAAAAGCCGCGCCAGACTCCATTGTTCAGTACTGATCAGTTTGGCGCACGCGACGATGTCACTCCACTACGGAACCGCGAGCGGTAGCGACCGGGACTTACACTCAACGCTGCTCATGTTCCTATGACGCCAAGATCTAATCTAAAAGCCCGGGTTGAGTTCAGGATCCGGTCGCTACCGCTCGCGGTTCCGTAGTGGAGTGGCACTCCAAATCTTCATCCGGTGATTTTGAAACTGGACCAGCGCGCATTACTTTAAAGTCTCATTGGTGTTCTAGCTCGACCACAAATGCTCGCTGCCCCGCGGCCTCTACTTGTAGAACCTCCCCCACTTCGTAGCCGCGATCTCTAAGAGTCTTGAGAGGCGGACGCCGTTCATGAAAGTCTGTATCGCGAAATGCGATCCAGAAGTGTTTGTCATTCAGAGCGGAGAGGTCTTGCACTGGTATGTCAGAAAACGCGCGAGGTAGAAAGTAAGCTGGATCTTCCCGGAGTCCTGGAACACCTTTTATCAAACCCACTTTGAATTTCCCACGAGGGGATTCTTCCAAAGCGAACCATAGATGATAAGCAACCAGTTCTTCGAACGCATAAACCTTTGTGAGCTCGGCCGGGCTATGCTGATGTTGAATCATCTGCCGGCTCAACTGATCCCACGCACACCATATGTAGGTGTCCCCACGTTGGAGCAGCATCCCAGTCCCCGCTAAGAACAGCCAGCAACCCAGCAGGAGTAAAACGGCGATCCTCGGCCACTCGGGACGCAATCGATCGAGGGCAATTGCCGCCAGCAACAGATACGGAACGGCCACAATGATCAGATGGCGCGTGCCCCAGATGGAATGCGGCAATACCCAACTAGCGACAAGTGCGAGAGCCAAGGGTAGAACGGAAAAGAGGATCAGGCATTTCGATGCGCCGAGGTTTTGCTCTCCTTGCTGGTATCTTTGTCTGACAAGTTGCCATGACAACGCCAACAGTGGCAAGCCAAATATCAGGAAGCCGGCGAGGAGTCCCCAGGGAGGGTAAACGAACTGGTTTGAACTCTGGCGAAAATAAAACGGCGCATTCAACAGTGCAAAGAACTGCACCACATCGGCCAGTCGAGGACGCCCAACCCAGCCAATGTTTTGCGCTAAGCCCTTACCTTGTTCGGCCGCCAAAGTTACCGCGTAAACCCAGGGACTAAAGCACAGCAAGAGCACCGCCGCCGCAATCAGAAAGTCCGGTAGTTTGTCGCGGTACCATAAAACCAAAACGGCCGCTTCAGCCGCGATCACTAACCACCCATAATAGTGGGTGTAGACAAGCATTAAGTTAATCGCAGACAAGGCCAGCAAACGATTCCTGGTGTGGGTTGAATTGACGAATTTGGCGAACAGCCAGAAAGAGCAGACACTGAAGAAAAGCAGCAGACTGTACATGCGCACTTCCTGCGCATACTTAATCAAGTAGCCATTCACGGCCATCAACAATAGGGACAGCTTGATCTCGGTGGAAGCTAGTCGCAGTTCTCGGCACAACAAAAAGAAAGGGACGATGACAGCTATACTGGTGAGCACCGGGAAAAGACGCAACCAAAACAACGACTCACCGGCGACGGTGATCCAAAGTTTAAGCAGAATATAGAACAGCGGTGGATGAATGATATCCGCGGCCACGAAGTCCAGAAGTCGATTCCATTCATGACGGGCGCCATGTACGCTGAAGAGTTCGTCGAACCAGAGACAAGAGGCTGTTAGTCTCCAAAGTCTCGCGCCAATGAAGAGGCCAATAATCGGGGCGAAAATGGCAATCGAGGAAGGGCTTACTAGAGAACCGCCTGTATCGTCGTCACCGAGCTGAAATGAGAATGGCTTTGCCTTCATTCTATTCGTCAGCGAGCACTACGGGTGAGGCGTGCCGAGGACAGGCATTTAATGCCCCAGGCCAGGAACGTTGGCTGCAGCGCCCGTCGTCAGTTGGTCAAGCGCGCTTCTCGCATTTCCATGCACACCCCTCATGGAAGAAAAACAACGCTAACTTGCCCGGAGTAATTGAGGAATAAAGCATCGGCGTTCCTCGCCCTACAAGGCTCACAGCTCAGCAGCGGTCATCCGGCCGGCGCGCTCGCTGCCATCGAAATACACGCCTAAATTTGCCCCATAAGCCTCTGCAAGCGAGACGGAAAGAATTGCACCCCGCAAAATCTTACAATGGCGACCATCAAGATGCTTCTCTGATCTGCGCAACTCCTTTTCCGCCTTCTTCGGCAGAACAAGCAAGGGGTTAACGCAATAAAATAGAACTTCTCGGACTCCATTTCCATTCAAGACTCAACTGCCAAACTTCGTTGCGGAATCGGGGTAACGATCCACGAATTGGCACGAACCAACACGAATCTTCCTGGCGTTTAATTTAGTGTGATTTGGTGGATCGTGGTTGCTAGCGGACATCATGTGCCCGGTTATAGGGGGTCCTCAGTCCGGGAAAGTGAGCCACCACCGCCCTTAAGTACGGCGCCTTCCAATTTCAGTAGTCTCTGTTGAAGTTCTCTTAAGGTTCGTTGCATCTCACCGAGCCGGCGAAAAGCCGCCGTCGAGCGCAGCCAATCCTTATTATCGAATGCTGGAATTCCGGAGATGACTTTGCCCGGAGGTACGTCATGACTAGTTGCGCTCTTCGCCGTAAGCACCGCATCGTCGCCAATTGTTAAGTGACCTGCTACTCCGGCCTGCCCGGCGAGGACCACGCGATCTCCAATGTGGGAACTCCCGGCTAGTCCCACTTGAGCACAAAGCAGAGTGTCCTCTCCCACGGTACAGGAGTGACCGATCTGGACTAAATTGTCTATCTTCGCTCCCCGACCAATCCGTGATTCGCCCACCGACGCGCGATCGATTGTTGTTCCCGCGCCAATTTCGACGTCGTCTTCAATCACCACACGCCCGGTCTGCGGAATCTTGAGCCAGTGTTGTTGCTCATCTTTGGCGTATCCAAACCCATCGCAGCCAACCACGACGTTGTTGTGGATGACCACGCGCTCCCCAATCTGTGAACGCTCGCGAATAACCGAGCCAGAGTGGACCACCGAATCTTTGCCGATGGTAACGCTGTCATAGATTGTGACGTTCGGATAAATCTGCACGCGCGCTTTGATCTCCGTGCCTGCCCCAACAACGGAACACGCGCCCACGGAAACATTCTCAGCAACCCGGGCTGAGGGATCAATGACTGCCGACGGATGAATACCCGGCGCGACGTTAGGTTCGGGATGAAAGAGGCGGAGGGAGCGTGTATATGCGAGATAAGGGTCTTTTGCACGCAAACCGACGATATCATCGCGTCCCAAATCGACCGACTCGCCAAGAAATATCGCCGAAGCTTGGGTAGTTTTCAGACGCGGCGTGTAGCGCGGATTGGCGAGGAATGTGACCTGCCCAGCCCTTGCTTCGTCGAGTCCAGCCGCGCCTTCAATGTCTATATCGAGCGAGCTTCCCTCGACGCGAGCGCCCGTTTTGGCTGCAAGTTCGGAGAGTTTCATGCCCGGAGTTTAACGCATGAGCCTGAGCGACGCACGCCGTTACATTAATGAAACCGGATCGATCTCCAGGTTTACCAACCGCAGATTGAGTCCACGATTCGCGGCTGTTGCTAACGCTCGGTCAACAAGCTGACGCAGTTGACGTCTGCTACGAGACTTTACCAGGAGCTGCATCCGATGCTCGCCTTTGAGTCTGGTGAGCGGCGCCGGTGCAGGACCGAGTATGCGGCAGGTGCGATCGTTATTGGCCAGATCCAGTTCCTTTCGTAACCCTACCGCATCGGACCGGACGCGACTCTGGTCCGTACCATGCACCAGCCACGAGGCGAGCGCGACAAAGGGCGGATAAGCGTGGTTCTGGCGATGGCGGATCTCTTCCTGGTAAAAACCGTCGTAGTCTTGCGCGCAAGCATGTCGGAGCGCGTAGTGACCTGGGTGATAAGTTTGCACCATCACCTGCCCGGCTCGATCGCCTCGTCCCGCGCGGCCCGCCACCTGGGTAATAAGTTGAAATGTTCGTTCCGCAGCCCGAAAGTCCGGCAAAGCGAGACCGGCATCGACTGATACGACGCCGACCAGGGTCACGTTGGGGAAATCGTGACCCTTGGCCAGCATCTGCGTGCCCACCAGCATGTCGATATTGCCTTCGCTGAATTCCAGCAGCACCTTCTCGAAGTGACCGCGGCGCGATGCCGTGTCGCGATCGATTCTGCCTATGCGAAGAGCAGGGAAGAGCTTCGTCAGCATGGCTTCAATCTGCTCAGTTCCCTCCCCGATGTAGTAAATGTACTCTCCTTTGCAAGAGGGACACCGATCGGGGGCGGTCTCACGATGGTTACAGTAGTGACATAGGATTACTCTTTCACTGCGATGGTAAGTAAGCGTGACGTCGCAATTTGGACATTGGATCCTTTCCCCACAGGAGCGGCAGAGGACAAAGCTCGAATAGCCTCTGCGGTTGAGCAGGATGATTGCCTGCTCTTTGCGCCGATGCGTGTCGTCAATTGCCTCCAGCAAGTCAGCGGAGAAAACTCTTGGCTTCTTGTGACGATCGAAAACCTCACGCATGTCGATCATGCGCGCCTTTGCCATAGGGCGGTTGGCGATGCGGGTTGGTAAACGCACGCACCGATACTTCCCAGCGTTTGCGTTATAGAAGGATTCCAGAGATGGAGTCGCGGACCCAAGAATTACCACGGCAGCCTCTTTTTGAGCCCGGACAATCGCGGTATCGCGGCCGTGGTACTGAGGTGAGTCTGCCTGGCGGTATGTTGACTCGTGCTCCTCATCGACAATTACGAGCCCGAGCCTGGAAATGGGAGCGAACACCGCAGAGCGAGTGCCGATGACGATCTGCGCCTCCCCATTCTTGACCCGCTTCCACTCGTCAAAGCGCTCGCCTTTCGAAAGCGAGGAATGAAATATCGCCACTTGATCGCCGAAGTAAGCCCGAAGCCGGCGTGAGAACACCGGCGTCAGCACTATCTCCGGCACCAGCATCAGCGCGGCCCGGCCCCGTTGCAGGCAGATGCGCATGGCGCGCATATAGACTTCGGTTTTTCCGCTGCCGGTGACACCGTGAAGAAGAAACACGGCATAGTCACCTCGCCTCAGAGGTTGTTCAATCTCGGCCAACACATTCGCCTGGGCCTCAGTAAGTTCATACTCCTTTAACGGAGGAAGAACGGCACTTGCCAGTGGATCGCGCCGAATCGTCTTCAGAGAGATTTCAACAACACCTCTTTTCTGTAGGGTCTTGACTGCCGAGATGCCGACGTTTGCCGCAGTCAGCAAATCTTTCACGGGCATGGTGGCGCCCTGTGAGAGAGTCTCCAAGATGCGATGTTGAGCTTCTGTAGTTTTCCGGGAATCGATGGCAGCGCTCCCCTCTTTGTAAAGGCGCGATAGTCGGACAATCCGCTGCTGTTTGTGTTTTGCGAACAACCTACCGGCTCGTTGGTCCGTCTCTATTAGGCCATCGCGTTGAAGCTCCCGCACCGCCCTCGCTGCCTGGGCCTTGCCCATTTCCGCCGTCAGATCTGCTAGTTTGATTTCTCCGGCCTCCGCGATCAGTTGTAGTGCGCGGGCCAGGTTCCCGGGTGATCGCTTTGCCGAAAGCGCTTCAAGCTTAGCGTCTCCTGGAGGGGTGATCTTCAAAAATTGCTCGATGATGGCGCTGATGCCCGGCGGCAGTGCGGCCTTGATAACTTCACCCCAGGGCACCGCATAGTATTCAGAAACCCAGTGAGTAATCTGAAGAACTTCAGGGGTGACGAGCGGATCCGCGTCGAGAACCCGTGCCACATCCTTCACGCCAGCTTCGGACAGGTTTGTATCAGCTTGAAGGGTGTCGTGAAGTTTGACGATGTATCCAGTTGTGAGGTTTCGGCCCAAAGGAACAACCACCCGAGCTCCAACACGAGCACTTCCCCGCATCCATTCGGGAAGGCGATAAACGAAAGACTTGGAAACGTGGAGAGGAACTACGACGTCAGCATATTGAGGAGCTGACGACGTTGTCTTTGTGTTAGGGGCTACTGCCGTTGGGGAAGAACTTCCCGAGTCTATTGGCACGAGGAGAAATTAGCGCGAAACCAAAATTAAAAAAGCGCGAGGAGCGGCGCAACGACCAAGTTCAGATTTCTCGTTTTGCAGTGCTATCGAGATGGTCTCTAACCTTCTTCAAGTCTTCCCAGGTTTCTCGCTTCTTCGACGGATCCCGCAGGAGATAGGCCGGGTGAAACGTAGGCATGATCTTGATTCCCTGATGGTCCTGAAATATACCACGCAGTTTTGTAATACCGTCTTTTACGTCCAGCAGGTTCTTCATGGCCGTGTTTCCCAGGACGACTATGACTTCCGGCTTGATGGAGGCAATTTCTCGAAGCAGAAAGGGTTTGCACATTGCCACCTCATCGGGAGTGGGCGGCCGATTGCCTGGTGGCCGGCATCGATTGATGTTGCCGATTAATACTTCTTCACGCTTAAAGCCAATCGATTCAATGATCTTCGTTAGCAACTGACCAGCCCTCCCAACAAACGGACGTGCCTGCATGTCTTCATCAGCACCAGGAGCCTCGCCAACACACATCAGACGCGCTTTGCGATTGCCCACGGTGTGAACGACGTGTGTGCGCCCTTGATGGAGCGGACAGCGAATGCAATCTCCGATTTCGGCCCAGATCTGCTCCATACTCTCACCGGACTGCGAGCGGGGTTGTTGAGGGGAATCGATCGTCGGAACAGCCTCTAGTGCTATCCCAGACACCCCCAGTTCCTGGAAGTAGGCCACTTGTTCTTCGGCTTGTTTGATCAACGAGCGCAGTTCGTCTGCCAGGGATTCTGTACTCATCAGAGGCTGGATACCTGTCTGTTGGGTTTTGCCAAATTCCGATTGTCAATTGCCGATTTATTCATAAGCCAGCGACGGTGGTAACAGTCGTAAAATCGGCAATCGGCAATGTCGCTTCACAGTCGGCTGCTGTTCGCTCGGAGCCGAATTATCTCATCAAGAATGCGGTGGGCGGCCTCCAGCTTGGACATCAACGGAAGTTCTAGTGGACCTTTGATGTCGCGTCTCACAATTGTAATGGCGTTTTCGCTACTATCGAAACCGGCATCTCCGCGGGTTACGTCATTAGCGACAATAACATCAAGATTCTTCTCACGAAGTTTTTCCTGGGCGTTGATTAGTACATCGTTGGTCTCGGCTGCGAAGCCAATCACCAGGAGACCATTAGTCCTTGCGCACGCAACTTCAGCGAGGATGTCGCGAGTGCGCTCAAGCGTTAGGACCAGTGAAGCCTCACTCTTCTTTATCTTCGTGGCTGCCCGCTGTGCCGGCCGATAGTCCGCCACCGCTGCCGCACTGATAAAAACCGTGGCTTCGGGCAGCTCTTTCATTACTGCTTCGTGCATTTCGTCGGCTGAAAGGGCTCGCGCGACACGGACGCCATTCGGGGAGTTAGCGCTGGTAGCACCGGCAACGACCGAAACATAAGCGCCCCTACTGAGTGCGGCTTCGGCGACCGCGAATCCCATCCTTCCCGAAGACCGATTGGAAATAAACCGGACGGGATCGAGTTCCTCACGAGTTGCACCGGTAGTAATCAGTAACCGTTCACCGGCTAAATCCTGGGCCCTTCGGCCGTATGCTAATAGTTCAATAGCAGCTGCGACGATTCTTTCCGGGTCATTAAGTCGTCCCGGACCGATTGTTCCGCATGCCATCTCCCCAGAGTCTGGCTCTACGATGCGTACGCCATCTGTTCGAAGACGGGACAAATTGCGCTGTGTTGCAGGGTGGTCCCACATTATAGGGTTCATCGCTGGGGCTATCAGGACGGGAGCGGTGCAGGCTAGATAGGTGGAGCTTAAGAAATCGTCTGCGACTCCGTTGGCAAACTTAGCGATTATGTTGGCGGTTGCCGGCGCGACTATGAGAAGATCAACCGTTTGAGAGAAGGTGATATGAGCTATTGGATCGGGATTATCTGGTGCATAATCATCAACAATGACATGGGCGCCCGAGAGTGCTCGAAACGTGAGTGGCTGAATAAACTCGCATGCTCGCTTTGTCATCGCGACGCGAACCGAATATCCGGCGCGCTGCAGTCCACGGAGAACCTCAGCGGCCTTGTAGGCGGCAATTCCGCCGCTGATCCCCAGAGCGACCTTTTTGGTTTCAGAATGAGGTTTTATTGGCTTATCGGTCATCGGAGGTGTGTCAGTCTACCCACAAATTCAACCTCAATGTAACATTGCTGAAACGAGTGCGCAATCAAGCTTAAAATCGGATTGGTTATTATCCTAAGGACAGATAAAATAGATGCGCCGTCATGACTTCGTTACTTCTTTTAGGGTCCGGAAGTGCTGTGATGAGAGACTCTCTCTTAGAATGTGCCGCAAGTGTCTTCGTCGTATCGATCCTGTTGTTGTTTATATCAATCTCGACACCTGCAAACCAGGGTCGCGGTGATGAGGAGAAGTTCGGACCGGTTGTTCGCGCTTATCTCGGCTACTTGCGAAACGAGCAAGAGGTTGTGGATGATCGGATCAGCCGTCGCGAGGTGAGCCAGGCTTATTATCGCCGCAATTCGAATCGGATTCGCGCCCTCCGCCAAATGGCTGTTCGCATCGCTCGAGAGAGTCGAAACGATTATCTTCCGGAATTGGAAGCTGTTTCGCGCGAAGAAATGGGTCTAATCGTCGAACGCCCGCCGCGGCCTGAAACGCTTCGGGAAGGGGAGGTTTTGCGTCGTACTTTCAGGTTCCTCGGAATCGTTCGTTCTGGGGAGAGTTTCTATATTTTTGCCCGCCTGGATCC
>JBGTLM010000210.1:0-2882 GCA_041744135.1 Pyrinomonadaceae bacterium | reverse complement strand
AAAGGGCAGCATGAACTTTCAGCAAGTCTTTGCCGGTCGCATCGCGGGCCTGCTGCTGCGCTTACTCTATGGCGTGCGTTACACGGACATGTGTCCCTTTCGGGCCATTCGCCGTGAGGCACTGGAGAGGCTCGGAATGCGCGAAGAGACTTACGGATGGAATCTGGAGATGCAGATGCGCGCCGCACGCGCCGGCTTGCGCATCCTTGAAGTCCCTGTCAATCACCGGCGGCGCGCGGGTGGCGAATCGAAGGTTTCCGGAACATTGCGCGGAACCTTTCTCGCCGCGGGACGAATTCTCACAACCCTAGTCCGCGTTGCACTCGAACGCGCCTAACATCGGGATCTGTTATCGCGACCTGTAATGGCATTTCGTCACGACTATTCAAGACCGATACGTTTGATGATGGCTGCAAACCGTGAATCAGAGCGAAATGAATCCCACTTCGGATCAATTTTAATGAATGTCAGTCGTACATCCCGTTCTTCGTAGGCCTTCTCCAGCCAAGCCAGTGCTTCATCCTTCTGATCGAGTCCGTTATAGACCATCGCGATGTTGTACGACGGGACGTAACGCCGTGTTGACAAGGATATTAGTTCATCAAGCGTCGTTTGCGCTTGCGCGCGGTTGGCCGACAGCGCCCAGGCATAGCCGATCAGTGAAATTGATTCCGTGTTGCCTCCTGAAAACTCCCTGGCTTTAGTTAACTCAGCGATGGCTTCCGGATACATCCGCTTCCGAGTATAAACCTTCGCCAGGGTGAGGCGTGCGACCCAGAAGTTCGGATCTAGCTCGAGCGTCTTTTGTAAGCTTGCGACCGCCTCGTCATCACGTCCTGCGTAGTGAAGAAACATCCCTTCAAGCGAATTGTTAAGTAGTGAAAGCGGATCAAGCTCTCTGGCTCGTCTGCCTTCTACGACGGATTCCTCGTGTCGGCCCGTGTAAAACAAGAGCAGAGCGTAGGCGCGGTGGGCATCCCCACTATTCGGATTGAGGTCAATAGCGCGCTTACATTCTCTCTCAGCACCTGCCCAGTCCCAATCAAACCAGATATGGATCATGCCCAATGTGGCATGTACATCGGCGAGCGACTCATCAATCTCCAACGCTGTCGACGCTGCCGCCTTAGCCTTCGGAAAGACATCTTTAGGCGGCCTGTCGCCGGCGATGGAACTGGCCCTATAAGCCTCTGCCAATCCGCCGTAGGCCAACGCGTATGTAGGATCCATCTTAATGGCCCGTTGAAAATACTCGATACTCTTCCCGATTTCCGGCGGCGTTAACCTGCCCCAGTGATACCGCCCTATGAGGTAAAGCTGATAAGCCTCTGTGTTCTCCGTATAGCGTTTGGTCAGACGCCTCTTTTCTTCACCACTGAGCCGCAACGCGAGCGCTCCCGTCACTCTCTCAGAGATTGTGTCTTGGACGGCGAAAACGTCCGTAAACTTCTCATCAAATGTCTCACTCCACAACGAGGCTCCGTCCGATACGCTCACCAGACGCGCATTGACTCTGATGCGATCTCCCCACTTTTGAATACTGCCGTCCAGAACCGACTCGACACCCAGTGCGCGCCCCGCCGCCTGTGGGTCTTGTTCCAGACCGCCGTACCTGCGCACTGAACTCAGCGGACGCACGATGATTTCCCGGCTGTTGCTGAGTCTGGCGATCAAAGTGTCTGCCATTCCCATCTCCAACGCTTCATCTCGATTCTCTGCCACCAAAGGTTTGAAGGGCAGCACTGCGATGGTTCTGATTGACGGGACAGAAGCAGTTTTCGTCCGCGCCCGCCAAAAATAGAAAGCAGCGACGACCAGCCCGATCATGACGATGCCCGCCAAAAGTCCGATCCAAACATTGCGGTTTTGTTCGCCCGCGCGTTTAGCTAACTGTGAGGCGGCTTCAGTGTTCAATTCTGTCGCTTGTTTCTGGAGGGGAGCAGGTTGATTTTCTTCAACCCTCTTTTGTTCATGTACTTTCGTGTGCGTGCTGACATCGGCGATAAAACGATAACCACGCCCCGGCACGGTAATGATGTATTGGTGTTCGTCCCGTTTTTCACCCAACACACGGCGCAACGTGGAGATGTGCTGATTGAGGTTGTTCTCTTCGACAATGGTATCCCCCCACACCGCCCGCAACAGTTCGTCTTTGTCCAGCAGCGTTCCGCTGTGTTGCACGAGATATAGCAGCGTATCAAAAGCCTTAGGAGTCAAAGACACACGCTCGCCGTCGCGCTTCAGCAGCAGTCGCTTGGCGGCATCTATGCGGAAGTCGCCGAACTCATAAATATGCGCCTGGGCTTCGTTCATACGCGGGTTCAAGAAGATTCAGAAATATTCAGGAGCATTCTAAGGACTTTCAGAGCATTTTTGGGGAAGAGTATCGCCACACAACAGCCGGGAAGCCGGCAAAATTCTGGAAAGGTAAAGGAAATAAAAATGAAACAGAAACTCCCGAAACAGATTTCCGGCGTCGTGCTGGCGATCATCCTTACTTTAACATTCACGCAAATTCCGGTGTCCGCGCAGGATGCGGAGGACGCTCAGGATGAACAACGATCGGAAGATTCCCGCGAATCCTCTGCAAACGCCAGAAGGTTAGAAGGCGTGTGGGAGGCGCAGGTGACTCTTCGCAATTGTCAATCAGGCGAAGCCGTCGGAACCCTGCGCGGCATGACCACGTTCCTTCGCGGCGGCGCTCTGGTTGGCACCAACGGGAACCCGAACCCGCCGATCAGTTTCGGCAGATGGCAGTACCTCGGCGGGCGACGATACAGCAGCGTAGAGAGGTTTTTCCGCTATAACCCGGACGGCTCTTTCGCCGGCGTGCAGAGAATCACACGAAACTTTACCCTGAGTCGAGGGGGCGATCGACTTAC
>JBGTLM010000209.1:0-3498 GCA_041744135.1 Pyrinomonadaceae bacterium | reverse complement strand
GATCGCTTTACCTCAATATCGAAGGACCATTATGCATGCGCGTGAGGCAGTTTTGCGCGACGATCTTTACAAGATGCGCTCTCTGCTTGATCAATACGCGGCAGATAAAGGCAAACTACCTCAATCACTGGAAGATCTCGTTTCTGAGAAATACATGCGCGAGCTGCCGGTTGACCCCTTCACTGGCCAGAAAGACTGGACCGTAGAGACGGGAGAAGATTCAAATTCTACTTCCGGCGAAACGGGGGTCGTGCAGGTTCGCAGCGCCTCGCCTGATGTCTCATCCGAAGGTACGCCTTACTCCGAATGGTAGAAGAGTATTTGGATTTTGGATTTACGATTTTTGATTTGTGTTGTTGTTTCAGCTTTAGAGCTCCGAGTCACGTCTTATAAGTCAGAAGCCGTCCGGCGCACCTTAACAACTACCCAATCGAAATCGAAAATCAGAAATCAGAAATCGAAAATCTTATCGTGCCCAATCCGCTATCAAAATTAATTAAGCCCTGGTACCCATCGACTGCGCTGGGTCTTGAAAAGGGCACAGCGTCTATTGTTGAAGTCGATCGTAGTCGTGGCAAGGGATATAGTTTGCGTCGTGCTGCCACCATCGGTTTGGGAGAGTCGCTGATACAACCTGGCTTCGATGAACCCAACGTTCCCGACAGGTCTGAACTCGCCGCTGCCCTTTCTGAATTAGCTACGAGTGCCGGTTTGCTGCGGCAGAAAAGGTGGTCAGTCACGTTGCCGGGTGCCACTACCCGCACCCTGATTCTGACGCTTGAGACTCGTCCGGGCTCTTCGCGAGAATTGGAAGAAGTCCTGGCATGGAAGATGGATCGTGGCTTTGGTGTGCCGTTGGGTGAGCTTTCGGTCTCGCGTGAGTTACTACCGAAAGATCCGCAGGGAAGAGATCGCTACCTGGTGATTGCCACAAGAGTGGCGGTGCTTGAAGAATATGAGAACGTCTTCAGCACCATTGGCTGGCGCGCCGGACTGATTCTTCCGCGCCATCTGGGTGAAGCCCAGTGGCTGAAGGGCAATGGATTTAGAGGCGATTCCCTCCTGGTCAGCTCTTCGGAAGAGGGCTTCACTGCCATGGTGTTTCGCAACCAGCAGCCAATAATCTTGCGTAGTATTCTGTGTGAGCAAGAGGAACGAGAAGACGAGTTTTACCGGTTATTACTTTTCTATCGTGATCGCCGGGCCGCGGAAACCACCGAGGCCAGCCAAATGTTGTCTGGTCTGCTGGTCACCGGCAGTGGCTTCAGCAAAGCCCGGGCAACCGAAATCGTTAACGAAACGCTGGGATGCAACCTTCGCGCACTTGAAGCGGAAGACCTCGGCCTGCATCTTCCCACCACAGACCTAAGCTTTGACGTCATTGCAGCGCCAGCGGGACTGGCCGCACTGTCGTTGTAGCGGAAGAGTCCCGAGTCCCGAGTCCCGAGTCAGGAGTCGGGAGTCAGGAGTCGGAAGTCAAAGCGACCGACCTAAGACTCCAACCGATTTGAGACTTCAGACTCCGGACTTTAGACTCCCGACTTTCAGGCCTGAAACATTCCTGGTTTACCAAACGTAACACCCGAGCATCATGAGCATGATTGCATCCCCCACGCGTTGGAAAGACGCTACCGATCGGGATTTAGTGGCCACGGCCAACACCGGTGTCGAAGACAGTTTCGAGGAGCTCGTTAGGCGATACCAACGCCCGATTTCCGCCTATGTCTACCGGATGGTTGGTGACTATCAAGCGGCCCTCGACCTAACTCAGGAGATTTTTATCAAGGTCTACGGTTCGCTCGCGCGTTACCGTTCCGAGTTCAAGTTCTCAACCTGGATTTACAAGATCGCACACAATTCAGCAGTCGATCACTTGCGGCGGAATGCAGGACGCGAGCGATCTCTGAGCAGCGGAATAGAGGGAGAGCAATACGAACTGCCGATCGAGAGTGGCGGCCTCAGTCCGGAGCAGGAGAGTGAGCGAAAAGAACGGAGGCTGGAGATCGAAGGAGTGGTCCGATCGCTTCCAAATGCTTACCGGGAATTGATTGTGTTGCGTCATTCCCAGGATCTTACATATGAGGAAATTGTGGAAGTCACGGGGTTGCCCTTGGGAACAGTTAAGAACCGACTGTTTAGAGCGCGTGAAATGATGAGGCAGCAGTTTCTCGGCCGTGGTATTACGAGCGTGTGAATCAGCTATGTTCATGGATGATGACAATCCTTTGTGTCAGGGAGAACAGATTGCCGCTTATCTAGACGGGGAGCTCGACGCGTGTGCCGGCGGGCTCTTTGAACAGCACTTGTTGGAATGCCGACTGTGCAATACCGAGCTGAACATGCAACGACTCTTCGTGCGTGAGCTTGACGCTACTCTCAGGCTGGATCCTGGTCTTTCAGTGCCCAGCAACTTCGCGCAGATTGTTGCGGCCCGCGCCCAAAGCGATATGAGCGGCTTGCGCCAAGGCAGCGAACATAAGCGGGCTCTTCGGTTCTGTCTGATTCTCGCGCTCGCATCGTTTGCCCTGCTGGGTGCGGCTGCGAGCAAGGCAGTGTTTTTCACTGGGCGGACAATGGCCAGTCAGATTTTCGGAATCTTTGGGGTGCTTTGGACGACGCTGTACGATGCCGCAGTCGGCCTGACGGTAGTTTCGCGAGTTATTAGCGGAGGTCTTATTCGAGAGTCGCCGTTCGCCGGTTTAACCGCGCTTTTACTGGCTCTTGGTCTCGTGTTGCTCTCACTCCTCGTCTCCAGCTATCACAGACATCACGAGATGCGCCTTACCGAGTAGTAAAGTCGTATTCCATGGCTATATTTTCGGCGTTAACTGTGAACGACTTAGTGTTACATAGCCGCTACGACCAATTCCACCACTCCAAGCGGGATGCCCGCTGGAGGACTCCGTTCCTGAGCCAGCTAATCTACAGGGCCAGCGGCTTGTTGCTTTTAGTCTTGGCCATGTTCGTCGTGATTCAAGCTCAAGTAGCCACTAGTTCACCTGCCGATGAGCCTTATCTCGTTGAGGGTGTGAGCGACACCATGGCTTATGGCTTGGGCCGCTCAGTAAAGATCACTGGAACCGTCAAGAATGGGGCGATTGCATTAGGAGGCGACGTGATCGTTCAAGGCACAGTGGAAGGCGATGTGGCCGCGATTGGCGGCTCAGTCATCCAGCTTGAAGGATCACGAATTGGCGGAGATGTGATTGTTATTGGCGGTGTTTACCGGCATGGTAGCGAATCGCCCAATCGTAGCGCGTCCAGTGCGACCATAATGTATGCCGGTTACGAGCAGGAACTGCGGAACATGATGCGGAATCCAACAGAAATGGTTACTCCGCACTGGTCTGCGCGCTATGTAGGTTTGCGCATCCTGGCCGTCCTATTTTGGTTTGTTGTGTCAATAGCTTTAACGGCAGCAATGCCCGGAACGATAAGCCAGGGAATAGCGAGGCTGCAGCTAACTACCTTCCGCGTGGCGATAATTGGATTTGTGGC
>JBGTLM010000208.1:0-3290 GCA_041744135.1 Pyrinomonadaceae bacterium | reverse complement strand
GGGGCAAGCGCTGCAAGCGACTCGTTCTTGGGCACGTTGAACACGATCGTTACCAAGAGGCTGCCCACCAAGTAGAGCGCGCTGCCGACAACGAGATAAATGGCGTTTGGCATTTGCCACCGAAGTATCGCGCCGATCATGGCGACCGCGCACAGTATGGCCGTTCCGAGGAAAGTGCCAAGGAACCAACGGTTCAAGACAGCCACGTTGATAGACTGCATGGCCGCGATCCCGTGACTGGTGGGAAGACGAGCGAGCGCCTTCATGACGAACGTCGAGAAGGCGAAGAAGACCCCGCCGATCAGCCCGCACCCAAGCGCCGCCAGGAGCGTGAGAATAAAGAGCAACCGGTCAACGTCTGGCATCGTGAGTCTCGTTCTCTGCCGCCCAACGGGCGGACCCAAGCTAAGCTACCGCCGCCCGACCGGAGAGACGCCCGGCGACACGATGCGCTCAGGAACGCCCGCGCCGCTCTGAAACGGAGAAGCGGGGCGGCTGTTGGCTCCAGCGCGGTGTTCAAGTAAGCCGCTGCGCGGCAGGTCGCTTCGCCACCGTAGCCCCTCAAGCCACGCAGTCCGAGGGTCTGGGCCACGGCATTGACCGCGGTCGCCTGTGCAACCGTTGCTTCGTGGCGCCGCAGTCCGCCTCTGCCATGCCCGCCACGCGCCAACCCCGCTTTGCCCCTACATATCGCCTGTCGTAGACTGGCCGAACTCGCCGACGGCTCTTTTCCCTATCCTCCCCAACCGCTGTCGCGCTACCCCGGTCTGCATGCCGGAAGCATCTCTCGCGGTCTGAGTTGACCGCGGCGGTTACAGCCAACCTTCGATTCAATCAATGCAGTTGCGAAACACGCTCCCCGCGCTGCGGTCCAACGGTTTGTTGGGCTGACATCGGTAAAGAAATCTCTAATTAGTTGATGCGGCTTACTACCGCATGCTTTAGTTGATCAACTGGAACCACGTACACCTTAGGAAACGCTGGTGCCGGCTTTTCTCTAATCGCCACATAGTACTGACTGTCTTGATAGACTATAAGTATTAATTCCTTACCTTCGAGTTCTTGAATCGGCGCTTCTTTCCATGCGAACGATACCGTATACGTGTATTGCGGATCTCCTTGAATCGTCTTTCGTCCGTGAAACTCGCCAATTGTTCGGGCAGCCACTGTCATAATGGGAATTACTAAAATCAACACGATGACTGGCTCCGCTTGCCGGAGAAGATGGCCGATGGATTTTTTGTTCCATGAGAGCCAGACTATCGCAATCACAGGGCACACCACGAATCCAAGACCTATGTAAAAATCAAGACTTCCAAACTCAGACGTGCCTGGTAGGAGGAACGGTATGATTAAAAAGATCAACCCCAGATTAGCATAGAGCGCATGTAATTTTGTTTTTGGCGCTTCTCGACCGCTTAATAGAAATAGCATCGCCATCCAACTTAAGGAAGCGGCCCAAAACGATTGTGTGAGGTAGAATGTGGTGGAGAAATTAAAAATGGCGTGCCGAAGTCCGATTCGTTGGAAATAGCCGTCCGTATATGACCAACCGAGGTAGTAAAGCGAACCAACGAAGAGGGCCAAAATCGTGGCTGGTTCCACCCATCGGAATGTAGGCGCATTCCGACCGTCGTCAACGGCATTTGGGTTTGTCATCTTCCCCATTCGCGTGTTTGGACTAGCCCAACGGCTGAGCATCACCCGCCGCCGCGCTTTTGGCGGAGGTCGGCTGAATGCTTTTGTTAGCTGGCCGGATCGATATCCTCGTATTGAGCAAATGTTAACAGGCCTAGGAGTTGCTGAAAACTCATCTCGCCGAGATTAAGCTGTTGCATCTTTTTGATTTCTTCCCCACAATCCTCGAACTCCTCGTGATAATTCGAAACAAACCAGTGCCAATAGAGTTTGGCCTCTATCGGGATATCCCCGGAGAGCCGCTGGAGCATGACAATCGCATCCATAATGAAATCGGCAGTCAAGCGCTCCAAGGGGCCAATGTTGATTCTGCGATCTGAATCTTTGTCGGCGTGCTTGAAGAAATTGTAGGGGTAGTTGATGGAGTGCAAGAACCTCTGTACCTCATCGCGCCTCAGCTCTGATGTCTTCTTCATAACGCTCTCGACTCCGCGCGTCTTACCAATATCAAGAAGAATTTGGTGCGCCGACGCGACGATGGTGTGGATCACAACTATGTCCCGTCGCTCAAAAAAGAGCGTCACGGCCTCTCTGATCTGCCGTCCAACCACGTCGAACTTTTCGATCCACTCGGTTTTGAACTCTTCCATTGCGGAGAAGGGAGACGCAAAGGGTAAGCCAGCTAACGCCGGGCATCAGCCGCCGCCGTGGGCGGTCGCCTGCATGCCTTGTTAGGCCGTGCCGCCACGTTGTAACGATTCATCGCCACACCAGCAAACAGAAGGCACTCGCTATCGAAATACTTCCCAGACCAAGGAAAACAGCGGCCAATGCTTTGGACCATCGGCAGACAATGATCCTACTGTGACGTCTATCTAGACTCTGTTTCGCGCCGCGCAACTTATCACGGTCCAATTTATCCGGGTCCAATTGCTTAGGAACGAACCGAGCACGCGTAGGATGCGGTGAACGAAGAGAACCGCATCGCTCGCGTTACTCCCCTGCCGCTGGAAGGGGTGCCGCGCCCGAACGTTACGAAACGCAGTTCGCAACACATCAATCCGCTCGACCAATAGGCGATTCCCGCGTCGCTCGGCCAGGTTCACCGTAAAAAACCACGTGGCTCCCGGATGCCAGGTACGACGGTATTCGGTCATCGATCACCTTCTCTCCCCCGGCACTTTTCGCGAGCGATGCAGCGTTCACCGCATCCTACGCGGGCTCGTAACCGAGCTCGGCCAGCCCCTGGTGCGAGAGCGAGGCGATCCGCTGGCGCGCATCGAGGCGGATGTCCGTTTGCGCGCCGTTGGTGTATTGAACCTGCGCGAGCTGACCACCGGCGTGATAGGCCAACGCCCTTACGTAAGGCGCAGCCTTGGTCGGACGGCCCAGGGCATCGGGAAGATAATCGATGCTCCGACCCGAGGGGTAGGTGAGGCGTGCCAGAAAGTCGTGATTGTCGTAGTCAAGACCGAGCGGGTAGACGGTGTCCCCCATCCTCAGTATCTGGGTCGCGAGATTGTCGTTCTCGTCGTACCGATAATCGATGACGCTCGCGCCGTTCGAGATCTGGATGATGTGACCGTCGGCATCGTAACTCGTCGCGACATCGGGCGTGGTCCCCGGATAATCGCTGAAGACCTGGCGATTGC
>JBGTLM010000207.1:0-24084 GCA_041744135.1 Pyrinomonadaceae bacterium | reverse complement strand
AAGAACGAGATGCCAAACGGCAGGCCGAAAATGTAGCCGGCAGGCACGGTGATGTGTGGATAGCCGGCGACCGCGGAGGGTGATGAATAGCCGCCCGTGAAGTGGTCACCGTTGATCCAGTCAGTGGGCCAGGCGGGCCCGCCCGTGGGAGCGATTAGCGCATCAAGCCGATGCTGGCGCATGATAAAGTCAATCCCCTGGCCTCGAGACAAGAGATGGTTCTTGCGCACCGCTTGAAGATATTTCTTGTCGGTAAGCGGGCCTTTCCCCTGGGCTTTTATAAAAATGTCCTGCCCGAAGTAAGGCATTTCTTTATCGCGGTTCTTTTCATTGAACTCAATTACCTCTTTCAAACTACGAACCGCCGCCTTTGGTACCAGGCCGGCGAGGTAGGCATTGAGATCCGCTTTAAACTCGTAAAGCAGCACCTCGAACTCGGAGTCGTCAAACTTTCCTTTGGTGGGGATGTCGGCGGGATCGATTACCACTGCCCCCAGTTTTTTGATCTCCTTTATTAGCTCTTCCATCCGCTTATCAACATGATCGTTAAAGTTGAAGTACGCTCTGGCCACTCCGATACGCGCACCACGTAACCCATCCTTATCGAGAAACCGGGTGTAGTCGCTGTGCGACTTGCCCCGGCTCGATCTGGTCGCGCTGTCGCGCGGATCGATTCCCGTTAGTGCTCCCAGCAGCACGGCGGCGTCTGCGACAGTTCGAGCCATGGGACCGGCCGTGTCCTGACTGTGGGCGATGGGAATAATTCCTGACCTGCTGACCAAACCAAGGGTGGGTTTAATTCCGACCAGTGAGTTTGTTGAAGAAGGGCAAACGATCGATCCATCTGTTTCAGTGCCGATGGTAGCCGAGCACAGGTTTGCGGCCGCGGCCGCTCCGGAGCCGGAGCTCGATCCGCAAGGATTGCGGTCTAGCACGTAAGGGTTTTTGGTCTGACCACCGCGACCACTCCATCCGCTGCTCGAGTGATTTGAACGAAAGTTAGCCCACTCACTGAGATTTGTTTTGCCGAGTATCACTGCTCCAGACTCGCGCAGTCTTCGGGCGACAAAAGCATCCTGGCTCGGAGTAGAGGCGAACAGGGCGAGCGAGCCGGCGGTTGTCATCATGCGGTCAGCGGTGTCGATGTTGTCCTTGATGAGAATCGGAATACCGTGCAGTGGTCCACGCGCCCCTTTTTCTTTGCGTTCCCGATCCAGGGCCTCGGCGATGGCCATCGCGTCCGGGTTGATCTCGATCACCGTGTTTATAGCTGGGCCGCGCTTATCAATATCCTCGATGCGATCGAAATACTTCCGTGTGATGGTGCGCGCACTCAGCTTTCCAGACTTCATGCCCTCCTGCAGCTCGGCGATGGTTAGTTCATCGAATTCAAAAGGCCCAGGAACTGGCCCCAATGAATCAGAAACAGCTGGATCCCGGTTGGCAGTAGCAATTACGGGCCTGCTGATTGCCAGCGCACCGGCCAGCGCGCTTCTTTGCAGGAAGTCTCTCCGCCTCATATCAGCTCCTTCAGATCTAGAGTTTTTACTACTCAAGTGCCGCTCGTACCTTCTTGATGACTCGCCCCGGCGTGGAATACCAGAGGCGACTGCCCTCGAAAACCTTCGATCCATCAATGCCCACGCTCAGCTCACCGAGGCCGCCCTTTACGGTTTCCACATTTAGCTCGGGTTCCTGTGAAAGATCAGCCGCCACACGGGCGGCTATCAGATTCTTTATGGGTCAGACGGGACAGTAACGAATGGTGATTTTCTTCATGGTTGTCCTTATCATCTATGAGCGCGAGGTCGCTATTGAGATCAATGTGCAACTTCGCTCATTAGCGCCAGGAGGTTGTTTTCCGAGTCGCGGAAGGATGCCATCCACAGATCATAGACACCCATATTCGCGACAAATACTGGTTGCTCCTCAAATTGGACACCGCGGTCGGTAAGAGTTTGCGCGGCTTGCTGAATGTTGTCCACATTGAAGTAGAGAATCGAGCTGGGATGATCAAACTCCGGCTTATCAGGAAGTGAGAGCATGAGCCTGAGGCCATCGCAGTCAAAAAAGGCCATCTTCGGAGGTACTGAGAAGAGGTGTGTGATTCCCAGCCGGTCTCGATAAAAACCGACTGCTCGGTCTAGATCGTGTGCGTTCACGGCAATCTGTCCAATCGCAGACAGACCAAAGCTATTTGTTTCTGTCATCTGGTTCTCCCTGGTTTCGATCTATGTTCAAACGCAGGCACTACAAATGGCCGATCCTATCCCGCTTCTCGAAAATCACCCTTTTGCTCGGCGGCAGGCTTCAGGAGCCAGGCCCACGCGCTGCCTGAACAACCAGCTGAAAGATCCCAGCTCTCGAACCCAGCTCAAGACATACACCAGTCGCTGGTTGGTTGGTTCTGAGCCAACAGCCCCTGCGCATGTTCAAGCCGAATCCGCGTGAGATACTGGTGTGGAGTTTGATGAAACGCTTGCTTGAAGGTTCGCACGAAATGATTAGGGGAAAGCCACGCAACCCTGGCCATGTCGTTGAACGTGATCGGTTCATCGAAGCAGGCCGCCGTATAGTCTCTGGCCCTCGTTCAATACGAGATAGGAACTATCATCGACCCCATAGCGTTCCACTCCGACATCATAGAATGCCCGGCCGCGAAAGAAGCACTTGATGGAAAGTGGGCCAACGCCCTGTCAGCGATGTTTGAATCCTCGTTCATTCAGGATGTGAGTCGCCAGGCCCAAACCAACCTGGTCGCCAGACCCTCCGTTGAGCTTGAGTGTTGTCGGCATCGGCTCTGCAGTCAGGCTTATACCCGACGATTTGTTAACGAGTCAATGAACTCCGTCGTCTTGCTGGTTTAGTTTCTATAGTTAGCACCCAAACGCGAGTGCCCCTAAAGCGGGAAGGGGTCTCGACGCTCAGCCGAGACCCCTCAACCTTAGCCTTTAAGTCAATCGCCCAATAGCCTGCGCGGCAACTCGCGCCGCTTACGGTTGCCGGGGGGCTAGTCTGGCCCTCGCATTCACGGCTGCGGTTCTCGGCAGGGAGATGGACGTGCCGCTGGTTGGAGCCGGCAAGATACGCTCGGCAATGTTGTAGTAGCGATTGCCGTTGGCGTTGTTGCCTGTACCGTCATTGAAGATACGATAGGCGCTTGGTGGAAGGTGCTAAGATGACATCTGTGGCTATCGCGACCAGGAAAAGTTCAAGGTCAAGAGCAGAACTCAGCTCTGCGGCTTTGCCTCTGGTAGCTGTAGTGGGGCAACCGAATGTTGGCAAGTCGACCCTTTTTAACCGGTTGATCGGCCAACGGCGTTCGATAGTTGGCGACGAGCCGGGTATTACGCGCGACCGGATCTTTGGTGAAGTCGAATGGGCGGGCCAGCGCTTTGCGATCGTCGATACTGGTGGAATCGTTACCGACGACGATGCAGTTATTCCGGCAAGTATTTTCAAACAAGCGGGTTTCGCGATTGACGACGCGCAGGCGTTGATCTGGGTAGTTGATGCGCGACAGGGTCTAACTACGCTCGATGAAGAGTTGGCGAAGCTGCTGCGCGCGACCGGCAAGCGAGTGTTAGTAGCGGCGAACAAATCAGAATCAGCGCGAGTGGAAGCGACAGCTTCGGAGTTCTACAAGTTCGGCTTTGAGGAAGTGTTTCCTGTTTCAGCGGAACAGGGAATCGGATTAGGCGAGTTACTCGATGCGCTGATTAGAGGACTCGAAAGAGCACCGGAGTCAGGTGAAGGTGTCGTTTCTTCTCACAAGCGCGAGCTGCGGCTGGCGATTGTAGGCCGTCCCAACGTGGGTAAGTCTTCTATTCTAAATAGCCTGCTGGGGGAGGAGCGCGCGATCGTCTCCTCAGTTGCGGGCACGACTCGCGACGCTACCGACACTCTTCTGGAAACTCCGGATCAACTGTTTCGCCTGGTGGATACCGCGGGCATTCGTCGCAAAGGAAAAGCGGCTGAGATGGCGGAGAAGCTTTCAGTGGTGATGGCGATGAAGAGTTTGAAGCGCGCCGACGTCGCAATCGTTATCGTTGATGCCGAAGAGGGAGTCACAGCACTTGATGCTCACATTGCGGGCTACGCCTACGATGCTGGCTGCTCGATCATCCTGGCCTGCAATAAGTGGGATGCTGTTAAGAACAAGGAAACAAGCACCTCGTCGGAATTTGAAAGAAATGTTCGAGAGCGGATGAAGTTTCTCGACTTCGCGCCGATGATCATGGTTTCCGCACTGACGAGCCAACGCGTCGAGAAACTTTTGCCCCTCGCGGTTCGCGCCAATGAAGCACGAAACAGACGCGTAACCACTTCGCAGCTCAATGCATTTTTTGAGGATGCGGTTTCGCAGCCGCGCGGGGGTAGTGCGCCGGCTCCGGTCAAAGGCGGAGTATCGAGATTGCACGTGCAATACATGACGCAAGCGAGCGTGCGGCCGCCGACATTTGTGGTGTTCACCTCCGGTGGCAAGGGAGGCTTGCATTTTTCCTACCTACGATATCTTCAGAATCGTCTGCGTGAACAGTTCGATTTCTTTGCCACTCCGTTGCGCATAGTCGAGAAGCACAAGCAGCGCAAGAAGAGATGAGCGGGGTCGAGCACGCGGATTTTGCCAATGGTAACCACGCCCCCGATTACTTTTAGTTTAGCTGCCCGCGACGGCCAGGCTCGCGCCGGGATCCTTAACACTCGACGTGGCACTATTGAGACACCTGTCTTCATGCCTGTTGGCACTGCCGGCACGGTGAAGGCTACCCGCTTTGAGGTCCTTGAAGAAGAGCTTGATGCCCGCATCATTCTCGGAAACACTTACCATCTCTGGTTGCGGCCCGGCGTCGACGTAATCCGAGCTTGCGGCGGACTGCATAAATTCATTGGCTGGCCCCGGGCGCTACTTACCGATTCCGGTGGATTTCAGGTTTGGAGTCTTGGAGCATTAAGGAAGATTAGGGAAGAAGGCACTGAGTTTCGCTCTCATGTGGATGGCAGCCTGCGATTTTTGTCCCCTGAAATATCAATGGAAGTTCAGGCCGGGCTCGGATCAGACATTGTCATGGTGTTTGACGAGTGTGCGCCGGGCAAAGCCACTCGCGATGAGGCGCGAGCGAGCCTGGAGTTAACGGCGCGTTGGGCGAAACGCTCGCGGGAAAAGTTTGACCAGTTACAGCGGGAAGGATGCGACACGGGATCCCTTGGATTCAGTCTTCCCGCAGATACTCGAGGGAGTACCGTAACGGGCAACATCGCTCTGCAGCCGGACTGCCCTACTGGGGACCTCGCCATGCCCGCGCTCCCGGAAGGGTTGACCGGAGCACAAGCGCTCTTTGGAATTGTTCAAGGGGCTGCGCACCGCGACCTCAGACGCGAAAGCCTGGAACGCACAATGGAGATCGGGTTCGATGGTTACGCGATCGGCGGGCTCAGCGTTGGAGAAGAGAAGTCTGTCATGTGGGACCTGGTTGACGAGGTCGCTCCGCTCCTGCCACCCGACCGTCCACGTTATCTGATGGGGGTTGGGAGTCCGGAAGACTTGATTGAAGCGGTGGCCAGAGGCGTTGACATGTTTGACTGTGTGTTGCCCACCCGAAATGGTCGCACGGGGCAGGCGTTTACTTCGCGAGGAAAGTTGAACGTAAAGAATGCGCAATGGGCAGAGGACCGGAGGCCTTTGGACGAATCCTGTCGGTGCTCAGTATGCCAAAGACACTCTCGCGCCTACCTCAGACACCTTCATCAGACGGGAGAGATGCTGGCAGGCATCTTGCTGACCCATCACAATCTAGCCTTCTTCCTTGACACTATGCGACGTGTAAGGCAATCTATCCGGTCTGGCTATTTTTCAAAATTTCGAGGAGAGTTCATAGACCGCCTGAGCGAATCTGGGGAATAAAAGCGTTCAGCGAGCACTTGGCGATCGACTCTGTGAGCCCTAATTAATTAGATAATAAACAGTCACGTTTGCCCTTATCTCAATTCAGAAGACGGTTAAATGACAAACATGCTCATGTTCTTTCAAGGCGGCCTGGGAGCGCTCGGTGGTTTGCTGCCCATGCTGCTCATCATAGCCGTGTTCTACATGCTGCTGATTAGACCGCAGCAGAAGCGTCAGAAGCAGTTGCAGGAAACCATATCCCAACTTAAGACGGGCGATCGAATCGTGACCACGGGCGGAGTGATTGGAACCATCACCACTATTCGCGATACTAGTTTCCTGATCCGAAGCGCCGACAAGTCGATTCTCGAAATTGCGAGGTCTGCCGTAGCAGGTATCGATGAGGAAGAGAAGAAGTAGTTCCCCTCAAATTATTATTGATCGCTTTTCCAATTGTCTTTGAAATGAAGAAAAAGAACCTCCTTCAACGTGCCATCATCATCGCCGTAGTTACTCTGTTAGGTATTTATATTGTCATCGGACCACGTCGAAAGCCCAGGCTCAGCGATTTTACCTGGTCTGGAATCAAGGCCACCCTGGCTTCGAACATCCGTCTGGGCCTTGACCTAAAAGGCGGTTCTCATCTCGTAATGCGGGTAAAGACTGATGAGTTCTTGAAGAAGTTGACGGAAGGCAATGCGCTCGCGATTCAGCCTGCGGCACGGGACGCCGGATATCCGCCCAATGACGTGAAGTGGGAAGCGACTTCCGGCAACTATAAAATCCTTCTTGAAGCTGCGGATCCGTCCAAGTTTGGCGACATCGAAGAAGCAGTAAAGAAAAAGGTCGACCTTACTGACTGGAACTCATCGAACAGTGGCAACACAATCACCTGGACTCTAACGCCGACTGCTCAGCGAGCACTTGCGGAGCAAGCGACCGAGCAGGCCAAGCGCATCATTGAAAGCCGCCTGGATGCCGTAGGAGTTGCGGAACCCCTGGTGCAGCGACATGGGGCCCTAAGCTCGCACCAAATTCTGGTGCAAATGCCCGGCATCCAGGATCCCGAGCGCGTCAAGGAGTTGCTCAAGGGCGAGTCGAGGCTGGAACTGGTTCACGTTGTCAGTCCCCCCAGCCCGGCATCGGCGCAAACCTACGCCACAAAAGAGGAAGCAGAGGCTTCTCTGGGAGGAACGGTTCCGAACAACCGAAGGGTGCTTGAGTATGCCGAACGGACCGAGCCCACCACCGCCGGCCAACCCGCTCCTGCGACTGATAAGCCCAAGCAGTGGGTGGTAGTGGAATGGCCTCCGGTAGTGGATGGTAGCGAACTCCGTAACGCGTCGGCCACGCAGGCTCAGGGCGGATCTTCGGACTACCAGATTGCCTTTTCATTCAAGCCTACTGGAGCGGAGAAGTTTGGCACGTGGACTGGGGCAAACATCAACCAGTACATGGGCGTGGTTTTGAATAA
This sequence comes from Pyrinomonadaceae bacterium, assembly GCA_041744135.1. Lineage (GTDB taxonomy): Bacteria > Acidobacteriota > Blastocatellia > Pyrinomonadales > Pyrinomonadaceae > PSRF01. Next base: position 16,723 of record JBGTLM010000207.1, on the reverse strand, counting down.
TGAGGTGAAATCAATTGCTTTCATTAAGTCTCAAATCTTCGATCAAGGTGAGATTAGCGGGCGCTTTACCAAGGATTCCGCTGATGATTTGGCGCTTACATTGAGATCCGGAGCTTTGCCGGCGCCCATCGAGTATCAAGAAGAACGAACGGTGGGCCCCAGCCTGGGTGCTGATTCAATCCGCTCCGGCGTGCGTGCGTCAGTCTTCGGCTTGCTTTTCGTTGTACTCTTCATGTTGTTTTATTACCGCGGTTCAGGCGTTAACGCTGTGGTGGCGTTGCTCTTGAACATGATCCTGATGCTGGCAGCTCTGATTGTATTTGGCGCCACCTTAACTCTCCCGGGTATTGCAGGAATGATTCTGACGATTGGTATGGCCGTCGATTCGAACGTGCTGATCTTTGAAAGGATTCGCGAGGAGCTGCTCACCGGAAAGACGATCCCATCGGCGGTAGAGCAGGGATTTCAGCGGGCGATTGTAACCATCATTGACACGCACGTCACTACAATTATTTCCTCACTGTTCCTGTTTGTCTTCGGTACGGGACCACTGCGAGGATTTGCAGTCACGCTTGTTCTTGGTCTGGTAATAAATCTTTTCTCAGCCGTATACGTTTCGCGCACGATTTTCATGTGGCAACTGGGTCGCAAGCGCCGCCTTGAGACGCTGAGTATCTAGTAACGACGACGAGCCGCCAATTGCTCGTCAGCGACAATTCCTCTGGGTCTTATGATTCAAGTCTTTAAAAGCATTAACTTTGATTGGCTCGGGCGGCGCCGCCTGTTTATTGGGATCTCAGTTTTCCTGATGCTGGCGGGCCTGGGTTCGGCTATGTTTCGACAATTGAAGAATCCCGACGGCGCTTTTAACCTGGGAGTCGACTTTAAAGGCGGGACCGTCGTTACCACGAAGTTCAACCGGCCGACGACCGCGGAGGCAATCCGCGAGACCTTAGCCCGGCAGGGATTGGCGGACGCAACCATCCAGGGCGTAACCGATCGATCGGACACTTTCCTGATTAAGTTGCCGCTTGAGCGTACGGGTGGTGAACAATCGCAAGAAGTTGAACTGGGCCGTAAGAAAGTTCGCGATGCCTTGAATACGATCGGCCCGGAACGCGAGGCCTATGAAATCCTCGGTACCGAGGCGGTGGGCGCGGTGGCGGGTGCTCAGCTTAGAAACAAGGCCATCGCGGTGACGTTGGCCGCTCTGGTAGGCATGCTCGTCTATATTGCCTTTCGTTTCGAATGGACATACGGCGCCGCGGCCGTGATCGCAGTGTTTCACGACGTCCTGGTAACCCTGGGGTTCTTCTCAATCTTCCAGTGGGAAGTTAGTCTTACCGTCATTGCGGCCTTGTTGACACTCGTAGGCGCTTCGGTTAATGACACGATCGTCGTCTTCGATCGCGTCAGAGAGAATCGCCGTCTTCACCGGCGCGACTCGCTTTACAAGATCACCAACGACTCCATCAATCAGACGCTCTCGCGAACGGTTATAACCCAGGGACTCATCATTCTCTCCGTTCTGGCCATGGTTATTTTCGGTGGCGACGTCCTGCGCAATTTTTCACTGGCACTGCTAATCGGCACGATCGTTGGTACTTATTCTTCAATCGCTGTGGCCAGTCCGATCATGGTTTGGTGGGAGCAGCGTATCGAGGTGGCTAAGAAAGCTGACGCGTTGGGTGCAGCTCCTGTGGCAACTCGCTCGCCGCGTGCCGGCAGTAGTAAGGTGAAGGCCGAGCCTCTTTCTGCGCGAGCGGAAAAGCATCCGCGCGGTGCAGTTTAGGTCGCGCTTGTCATGCCTGAGGGGGCCCGATGCGCCTCCGCGACATCCCTTTAATAACTTCGATTTTGCTCTTGACTTTGCGACGTGATGCGGCATAGACTGCCGCCGTTGCTGGCCAATTAAATACTCAAAAGTCGACCGCGCATCGTAAGCGAATGGTTGGAGACGTGGCGATCTGTTGAGGGGCCGGCGAGTTTTTTCTCGCACAGCGGCTTTTTTCAAATCTAATTTGAGTGCTCGGATCGTAGAGCTGCTGTTTCCCCTTCTTTAATTAATATTCAGGCGAGCCCCGCAGCGACCTTGGAGAGCACTAATTGCTAAAAGTTTTACCCTGATCCATTTGGCACCGGAATAGGGAGGAGAAATACAATGTTCGACAACTTAGTAGAGTCGAGTTCGCACAAAGGCGATCTTTCGCGAAAAGGCTCGTTCATTCTAATCACTGTCGCCGTCTATGCCGTGCTGGGCATCGCATTTTTCGTTGCTGGTATCTACTGGTATGACGCGCACCTGGAGAACCAGAATCTCGACCTGATCACTCTGGTTGCACCGGTACCGGTGCCCCCGCAGCAGAAGGCGGAGAAACCGGATGAGGCGCCCAAGCCGACAAAGGTAGAACAGAACGTAGACGTCAGAAGAGAACTGATTGCGGATGTCTCGCGTACGGAACTGGTTCCCAAGGAGATCTCGGCCAAGGCCAGTGACGTGCCGCCTGTCAGGCGCGGCGTCGTCACCCAGATTGGCACTGGCGATTCAAATGCTGCGGCACCGATGGCGGCTGGGCCGGGAAGCGGCACGGGAATAGTCTCTGCTCCAACCAGGGTTGACATCGCTGAACCGCCGCCGCCCCCCGCGCCGACTCCACCAAGAGCCCCGATTTCGGGCGGCGTCCTGAACGGAAAGGCTATTAGTCTTCCGAAACCGGCGTATCCACCGATTGCCCGGCAAGCACACGCCTCCGGAACCGTAGTGGTCCAGGTCACCATCGATGAGAACGGTAGCGTGATTTCCGCACGCGCAATATCCGGACATCCGTTGCTGCAGGCCGTGTCAGTTGGAGCTGCTCGCGGAGCGAGGTTTTCGCCTACGAAGCTCTCCGGACAGCCGGTGAAGGTGACCGGCGTCATTACTTACAACTTCGTGGCTCAATAACTGCGGAAGGTCATCTGTCAGGTGAGGCTCCACGGGGGTCTCATTCTGCTGACCCCTGCTAGCTTTCAATGTTGAAAAAACGTTTGGAGGGTTTACCGTGACTATTCTAACAAGTCTTCTAGGAACAAAAGCCTTTAGCCTCTTCATTTTCTTGTGGCAAGCAGCACCTGCAGAAGGCGCCGCATCGGATCACTTTTCCCTAACTCAGATGGTGAAGAGCATGGGCACCGTCGCGATTGCCGTTGTCGTGATCCTCTTAATCATGTCGGTCTATTCAATTGCGATCATGGTTGAGCGGTATCTGACTTACTCCGCCGCCAAGAAACAGTCGCGCGAATTTGCTCCGCGTGTCGCGCAGGCACTGAAGAACGATCGCATTGAAGAAGCCATCAACATTAGCGACAAGCACCGCAAGTCGCACCTGGCGATGGTGGTGAGCAGCGGTTTGCAGGAGTTTCGGGCCCACGGGCAATCGTCAGATATCTCCGGCGATGAGATTGAAGCTTCCAAGCGTGCGCTACAACGCGCGATCGCGATTAAGACCGCCGAGTTCAAACGGGGCTTGTCTGGTTTGGCGACGATTGGTTCGACAGCTCCGTTTGTGGGTCTCTTTGGAACGGTGTTTGGAATCATCAATGCATTCCGTGGAATGAAGAATGCGGAAACAGCGGGTATCGGCGCCGTCGCGGGTGGTATTTCCGAGGCTTTGTTTACCACCGCGCTTGGTTTGCTCGTAGCAATCCCGGCGGTGTGGCTGTTCAATTACTTCACCGGGAAGGTCGATGGGTTCGTGGTTGAGATGGACAATTCGGCTTCCGAGCTGGTCGACTACTTCATTAAGAATCGCACCAAGCAATTGAAGCCATAAGGCCAAACTGTTTGTCGGGCGGTAATAAACGGGCGCGCATCACGCGAACCCCGGCAAGGGTTTGCGAAAGGGGAATTTGTTATGGGAATGAGCGGTGGCGACCAGGGTGGCTTTCAATCTGAAATCAACGTCACCCCGATGGTCGATATTATGTTGGTGTTGTTGATCATCTTCATGGTCGTGACACCGTTGCTGCAACACGGCATTACGGTGGCTCTCCCGTCGGGCCTGACGCACCCGGATATTGATCCCAGAATTATCAAAGAGTCGTCGATTGTGATCTCCATCCCTAACAACGGCGAGTACTATCTTGGTAAGCAGAGAGTGCCCCAGGAAGACATCAAAAACAAGGTCGGCCCGATGTTAGAGAAAATGAAATCGGAAGAGGACCGGATTGTCTATATCAAGAGCGGGGTCAATGTCTCATATGGTGATGTGGTCAACGTCATCAATGAGGTTCGGGGCCTCGGCGTAGATAAGATCGGATTGGTAGCTGACAAGAAGAAGGGCGGTGCGGCCGCTCCAGCGCCAGCCACCTAACTGACTTCCGCGTTGCCAGTAGTTGCTTGCACCGATTCTCGAGGAGTAAATTCATGTCTATGGATGGTGAAAAAAAAGGACACAACGGCGGCTCAAAAGCCGTGCCTTACATCAACGTGACGCCGCTAATTGATGTCCTTCTGGTGTTGTTGATCATCTTCATGGTGATCACGCCGCTCAAGCCGAGCCGCTTCAAAGCGGATATTCCCACGCAGAGAGATCCCAACGAGGACCTCAGCCAACTGAAGCCAAATCCACTTACCCTCGTCGTCTCAATCTCAAACGATCTTCAAATCAAACTTAACCAGGACTCGATGGGATCCGTAAACGACACGGCCTTCTTGTCTCAGAAGTTGACGCAGGTGTTTCAGCAGCGCAAGGAGCAGCGAGCGTATAAACCTGGCATGGAAACCCGTACTGATATACCGGAGCAGGATCGGATTGAGAAGACCGTGTTCATCAAAGCCCCACGCGGACTTAGGTATGAAGAGGTGGTGAAGGTTATCGACGCGATAAAAGGTGCTGGCGCTAACCCGGTTGGTTTGCAGGTAGATGATCTGCCTCAATAGAGCTTAGGATACTTCGCAAGCTTCGATCTCTGGCCTGCCGCATAGTTGCCAGTCAACAATGGAGCCACCGATAAATGAAACTCTCTCAAGCTAGGATCGCAGTCGCCCTGGCAGTTGTTTTTGCCACCAGTTCGGGCTGTGGCGTCGTCAACAGGATAAGAGCCAAGAATGAACTAAACGAAGCAGCCCGCACCTATCGCGAAGGGCATTTTGTCGAAGCGGAGCAACACGCCAGGAGCGCTTTGGATCTCGATCCCAATAGCAAGACGGCGCCTCTGTTTATTGCCCGGACTGTTCACGCCCAGTATCGTACCGGTGTCAATACGCCCGAGAACATTGCCAAAGCGCGCGCCGCTATTGATGCTTATAGAAAAATCCTGGATTCTGAGCCAACGAATGAAGAGGCGTACAAGGCGATCGCCTTTCTCTACGAAAAGATTAAAGAGGACGAGAAACTTAGAGATTGGATTATCGCCCGGGCAAATGATGGGCGGGTGGAGCCGGACAAACGCGCTGAAGCTTATATCGTGCTCGCCAGCAAAGACTGGAACTGTTCCTTCCAGATTACCGACTTGCCGACGAATAAGATTACCACCGCCACTGAGGGTAGGGTCGCCGTCTCCTACAGGAAACCCAAGGATCAAAAAGACTTCGACACAGCTCAGATGTGTGTAAAGCGGGGCCTTGAAGAAGTGGAGAACGCAATTAAGTTTGATCCCAACAGCGAATCGGCCTGGTCCTACAAGACAAATCTGTTGTCGGAAGCTTTCAAGCTGGCAGAGATGGACGGCAAAATGGATCAAAAGGCCGAGTTCGATAAGCAACGCGAAGAGGCACAGAAACGCACGACCCAGTTGAGCGAGGCAAACAAGAAGAAACAAGCTGAAGAAGACGCCAAGAAAGCCGCCTCGCCCCCCACAAGTTAGCCGCAGCGGATTACAACTCATAAATTGCATAATCGCCAATGGGTGATGCTCGATTTCGAGTCGGGCATCACCTGTTTTGTTATAATCGGGAATCAGCATTTCGATGCGCGCGTCGAAGTCATGATTCGGAAATCAACAGATGATTCGTATTGAGGACATCGTCGAGAAGGTTGCCAGCAACCATCCGCAGGCGGACCTGGATCTGCTGCGGCGGGCCTATCTCTTTTCTGCGCGCGAACATAAAGGACAAAAACGTGCCTCCGGCGAATCGTATCTCGTTCACCCTCTTGAGGTCGCCGACATCCTGGCGGATATGAAACTCGACGAAGTGTCGGTTGCCACCGGCCTGTTACACGACGTGGTGGAGGACACGCTCGTCGACCTTGATACGATCAATGAATACTTCGGGCCGGAGATAGCGCATTTGGTAGACGGGTTGACCAAGATTGCGCAAATCAGCAATGTTTCCCGCGAAGAGCAACAAGCCGAGAACGTGCGCAAGATGCTGCTAGCTATGGTTGACGACGTTCGGGTGGTGTTGGTGAAACTTGCCGACCGCCTCCATAACATGCGCACACTTCACTATCTCAACCCGGAGCAGCGAAAACGCATTGCTGAAGAGACCATGGATATCTTTGCTCCCATCGCCCACCGTCTGGGCATGGGCAAGTTAAGAGGCGAGTTGGAGGATCTCGCTTTCCGTCATCTGCACCCTGATGACTATCGAGAACTCTCGGAGCAACTTGAGAAGCGACGCGCGGAAACCGAAGTTTTCTTAAGAGGCGTAACTAGCAGAATCGAAGAGAAGATGAAGGAAGCGGAAGTGCCCTTTGTGAGCGTGGACGGGAGAGTGAAACGGCTCTATTCGATTTGGAAGAAGCTCCGGCGCCAGAAGATCGGCCTGGACCAGGTTTACGATCTGGTGGCCGCGCGGGTTATCACTCCGAACGAGATCCGCCACTGTTACGCCGCCCTGGGCGTGATTCATAACACCTGGAAGCCGGTCCCGGGCCGCATCAAAGACTGGATCGCGACACCACGAGACAATCTCTATCAGTCGCTGCATACCTCGGTGATTGGTTCTAATAGCCAGTCGTTCGAGGTTCAGATTCGGACTGAAGACATGCACCACATCGCCGAGGAGGGCGTGGCCGCCCATTGGAAGTACAAGGAAGGGAAGCGCGGCTCGCGGGACGATGACCAGGCGCTGCGAGCACTGCGCTCTCTCGTTGAGTGGACGCAGGAGGTCAAAGACTCGCGAGATTTTCTCGACTCTCTGAAACTGGATCTCTATCCGAAGGACGTTTATGCCTTCACTCCTATGGGCAAGGTTATTCAATTGCCGCGCGGGGCCACACCCGTGGATTTTGCGTTCATGATCCACTCGGAGGTCGGTAACACCTGCACCGGCGCCCGAATTAATACGCGCATGGTGCCCCTCAGAACGCAGATCCAGAACGGTGATGTTGTGGAGATTATTACCGCGTCATCGTCACACCCTTCAAGGGACTGGCTCAATTTCATCGTTACTTCGCGGGCGAGAAATCGTGTGCGCCACTGGGTAGCAGAGCAGCAGCGTGCAGAGTCCATTGAGATTGGACGGAAGCTGTTTGAAAAAGAAGCGGCCCGATTCCAACTTTCTGTAAAAAAGGTACTGAGTCCCAGCGACGTCGAAATGAAAAGAGTAGCAAGTGATTATGGCTACGGCCGCGTTGACGACCTGCTGGCGGCGATCGGTTATGGCAAGCTGATACCCCGCAACATAATCGCCAAATACCTTGGTCCGGAACAGTTCGAACAACTTGATAAGCAAAAAGAGTCACGTTTGCGCAGCGGCGTGCGAGCGGTTAAGAAGTTGATTCGGCTGGGTGACGACTCGATCGTAGTTCGCGGCGTTGACGACTTGATGGTTACCAGAGCCCGCTGTTGCAACCCGTTGCATGGCGAGGACATTATTGGCTACGTGACCCGGGGCAAGGGCGTGGCGGTCCACACCAAACGCTGTAAGAACGTCATGCAGTTGATGGTAAATCGGGAACGAATCGTGGAAGTGGAATGGGCCGGCAAACAAGACAAGACAGCCTATGCTGTGAAACTGTTAGCTGTCACTGAGAACCGCACGGGCATGATCGCCGGCATTACCGGGGCCATCTCGGACATGAAAACGGGGATTCGTGACGCGCGCGCCTCGGTGGCTTCTGATGAAAGAGGCCACATAGAAGTAACCGTAGAGGTATTTGATGTGAAACACCTGGAGAAGGTGATTAACTCTATTAAAAGCGTTCCCGGCGTCATCGACGTCGAGCGCCTGCAGGGGGTGGCGTAGTTACACCACCTTTCCGTTTTCAGATAGTGGGTCAGTTTGGGTTTCGGTACATCATCCCGGGGGGATCTAAGTTAATAGCCGTGGGCGAGCTTTCCGCGACGCCCACGGATACGCGTAAGAAACGTGGATGACCCTGAAGGGGTCACAGTTTCGGGCTCGGTCTGACCTTCCAGGGTCGAGAATCTTTTCTTCGCCTCCTCCGTAGGCGTCGCAAACGCTCGCCCACTGCTATTGACTTAAATCCCTTCAGGATTCGAAAACATGTTGAATCTGGCCTCAAGCTCAAAGAGCCACTACCCCTTTGCAGGTAGTGCTCCGTTATGTGTTGGTGCTAATAATCGTGCCTTCGCTGAAATGAGGTCAGTACCACCACGCGGTAGCGGGTGGGTTGTGGTGGCAAAAGCACACCGAAAGAACAAGCGAAGCCGCGGGACGCCAGTCCAACAGTTTGACAACCGAACCCACCCGCTACCGCGTGGTGGTACTGACCTCATCTCAGCATCGGCATCGCTGTTAGCTACACAATACGGAGCACTACCCCTTTGTAGGTAGTGGGGTGAAACTGTGGTGCTGGTTCTATCTGGGTTTGGATTTCGTCTTTGGCCCTAACGCCCCACGCACGCCAAGCAAGCAAGGCGCGAGGAACGCGAGGAAGATTTTCTGTATCAGCGCGTCGCGTTCAGCCAGAGACTTTCCGGGAACATAGGTGGTCGCTACTCTACCTGTGCCGTCTAATTCGTCTCCCGGCTCAATGGAGGTAGACCGTATTGCGCCCAAGCCTACCGAAACGGCAAACAGAATCAAAAGACAAATTGCATAAGAGGCTGGACGGCTTCGCTGAATAGGCCTTCCGGCCTCATCCTTCATCATTTGCTCAGCAAGTCCGAAAGAGACTGTGAATCCCATCATTACAACGAGAACTAACCCAAAGGCGTGCCCCAGCATCGCATCCCAAGTCCATTGTTTGAGTTCTGCTAATGAAGGACCGGCGAGGAATAAGGTTATTAGAGCGGCGGCTACCAGGCCAATTGTTATTGAAAGCCAAGAGTCGTCTAGGTCAAATCGCGGGCGTTTCACGGCCCGCTTATATCACTAATCCAGAGGCTTTTGAATAGCACCAGGGCCAGTTTTGTTTGTGGCACGAAGGCTGATTTAAGAGTCTAATAGAACTATGAGTACCCACTACTACGATCCGCCTTTAGACGCTGGAATCTTTAATGCCGTTGAGGTGTTGCGTGATGCCGGGGTGGAGACGTTTGAGTCTTGTGAGGGCGGCTCAGGTCACGCATACCCTGAGCCGACGGTTAGGTTTCATGGTGATCAAGCGGAGGGCTTCAAAGCGTTAGCGGCTGCCATGCGTGGCGGCCTAAGGGTGGCCGCACTTCGCCGCACTTGGCCCTTGCTTGACGGAGAGCCTACCGGCCCTTGGTGGGAGCTGACGCTTCACACCTCATGCCGCTAGGGAACGGATTAGCGGCCAGCCGCATTGCAGCGAGCGCATTCCTGGCAGAGCGGTTTCCCGCCCGTGCCCTCGCGCAGGTTCTCGCGTTCAATGTTGTTGCCGGTGTTGCACTGTGTATTGTTGTGGTGGACGCTCTGCTTGATAGAGTGCCACGGTGCTTTCTTAGACATAACTTATCATCTCCTGTCGTTTAAACGGTTATTTGCCGAGCGGCTAAGGTGTGATAAGCTGGCCCTACGGTAAGGGGATTTACCACCCAAAGGCTGTCGTCTCCGTCTCTAAGATTCGCGTCATGGAAAACAGAGACGACAGCCACCCGCATTAAGTACCTCGCACTCTAGCAAATTACAATTCGATTGGGAAGCAGAAAGTTTCTGCTTGTTTATGCTTCTGCGGCACGTGGCCTGGTGGCTCTTGCAACGTCGCACCGCCGCGCCGTAGCGTCGCATAACTGCTTAAAGAGACGCCCTAAGGCAACGCTGCCGCTAACTCCTTTAGATTGCATTAGATAAAAAGTCTTGTGAATTTGAACCCTCAAGGGTATTATAACGCCCTGCTAGACGTTCGGCTAAAGGAGCGCACAATATGGCTGCTACAAATGATTGGATGCAATCCGCATTACAACACTACCGCGAGCAGCGGGAACGAATCATAGAACAGCTGCCGCCGGATCTGTTATTTGAGCTCCGCGCCGCAGAGGTCATGATTCGGAAACTTGAGCAGGACTTAGGAACTTCCCCTCAAGTGGTTTTCTCAGATCCGCCTTATTCCAGTGCCGCAGCGCAAATCTCTGCCAGTCCGTTGGCGGGCAAAACGCCGGTAAAACCGACAGAAATTAGAGCAGACGAGTTTTTTGCCATGACGATAAGCGACGCGGCTAGAGCTTATCTAAATCGCGTTGGTCATGCTGTGAGCTTGGAGGAAATGTTAGAGAAGCTCAAAGCTGGTGGTTGCAAGGTTGGTGGGGCCAACCCGAAGCACACTCTGTATATCTCGCTTGTTAGAAACACGCGAGACTTCGTTCCGACCGGAAATGGCTTTATCGGATTGAGGAGTTTTTATCCGGGTCTTAGGGTTGCAGCCGTTAAGAACGCCGACAAGCAGAAAAAGAAGGTTAAACACAAGGGCAGAGGCAAGAGTAAGACAAGCAAGAAGCTGCTTGCTAAGAAGGAGCCTAAACCACTAAAGGCCCCGCCAGAAGAAACCCTTGCGCATAAGACGGTTTACGGAATGTTGGGCGACGGCGAGTTTCATTCCAAGGATGCGATCTTGAAAGCGGGTGAAGATGCAGGAGTAAAGGCCATAGCTATACACGGCATTCTGAGAGCCAAGGATCTAGAAGTAAAGGGAGATAGCTACAGACTAAAAGCACACTAACTAAACAAGAGTGGGGCCAACTGGCTGCTACCAGAAAGCCCCTTGAAACCTATTGTGGAGCGCACAATTTACATCGCTTACGCGGTGCGTGGTTTCGTATTTATCCTAGCACGACCGCCACCATAATCAAGCCCCTGTTTTCGGGGCCTTGCGCGCCTTGCTTTGCCTTGGGCGGTTCCAGTACGGAGATTTACAGGCAGGACAGAACTTAGGCTCTCTCTCGCCCTTCGGTGGCCATTCATGCCCGCATCGCTCACAGCCCCAGTACCAGACGATCTTCTTTACTCTCGCCATACAGCTATATTATCCGAAATAGTATATGAGCGCAAGTAATATAGACCCTTACTAACTATGTTATCTCAGATAATATAGTCAGGCATTAAGAAGGGCCTTACCAGCGTCAACTGATAAAGCCCAATTTGACAACAAACGCGATTGCTCACGTCCGCATCAAGCAACGGCATTGTGAGCCATATCGCAGAAAGAAACAAGGCTCATAATGACCTGTCACAATTGTAAAATCCAAGCCAAGAAGTCCGGCAAAGACCGCAAGGGTAATCAGCGTTATCGCTGTAACCAGTGCAAGCGCAGATTCGCAGAGCAACGCGAAAAGCTCCTCGGCAACATGTACCTGAATGAAGACAAGGCGATTCTCTGCCTCAGCCTTCTACTTGAGGGAAACAGCATTCGATCCATTGAGCGCATCACAGGCGTTACTAAGCAAACACTCTTGAATCTGCTAGTGCTCGCTGGTGAGAAATGCGACCAGTTTATGAAGGCTCGCATTAAGGGCGTTGCGGTCAAAGACGTTGAAGCTGACGAAATCTGGGGCTTTGTGGGAATGAAGAAAATGACCAAGCTAAACAAAGAAATCTCGAATCCCCAGGTTGGCGACGCCTATACGTTCGTTGCCATTGAGCGCAACACTAAGCTGATTCTTACGTGGCACCTTGGCGACCGCGACGTTGTCAACACAGAGGCTTTCACCGAGAAGCTAGACCGCGCTACTAGTGGGCAGTTTCAATTGACTACAGATGGAATGCCCGCCTACCCCGCAGCCGTTTCCTATTCGCTCGGAACCCGCGTGGACTTCGCGCAGCTAATCAAAGTCTATGGCAAGGTTGACGTTGAAGGCGAGCGGAAGTATTCGCCACCTGAGGTGGTAGAAACAGTATCGAATCCCATCATTGGAAATCCCGAATCACACAGAATATGCACTTCGATTGTTGAGCGCAGCAATCTAACTATGCGGATGTCGATCCGCAGGCTCACAAGGTTAACCAATGGTTTCTCAAAGAAGTGGGACAACCTAAAAGCAATGCTGGCGCTATACTTCGCTTACTACAACTTTTGCCGGATTCACTCCAGCATCCGTTGTACGCCAGCAATGGAATCAGGACTAACGGGCCACATTTGGACGCTGACGGAGTTGCTTGCGGCTTAAGGGCAAATATGAGAAAGCAAACAGAATACGAGGGCCGCCAAAATCAACGCCACAGAATCACCCCACTACCCCTTTGTAGGTCTCTTTGCTCTTAACTAAACCTTTCTGTTAGAATCCCGCCTTTGCTTTGGACATCAAAATTGAGGCGGTCTCTACCGTGAAGCAGATTATTAAAACCGATCGAGCGCCGCAGGCGATCGGTCCCTATTCGCAGGCCGTTAAAGCCCGCGGATTTGTTTATGCATCGGGCCAGATACCAATCGATCCCGGGACCGGTCAATTTGTCGCCGGGGGAATTACCGAACAAACTGAGCAGGTGATGAAGAATGTGGCTGCGGTTCTGGAGGCTGCCGGCAGCGGGTTGGACCGGATCGTCAAAACGACTGTGTTTCTGGCCGACATGCAAGAATTCGCGGCCATGAATGAAGTTTACGGTAAGTTCTTCCCGAGTGATCCGCCGGCTAGAGCGACGGTTCAAGCGGCAGGTTTACCGCGCAACGCCAGGGTCGAGATTGAAGTAGTAGCCCTGGTGGAAGAATGATGAGTCCGGCGCGGTTATTTGGGTTGCAAGTCACAGGGTCTTTGAGAGTTTCAGAAGGAAGTTTGTCATGCGGCTTTGGAAATCTTGCCGGCTTTGATGCAGCTTGTGCAGACCTTCTTGCGTTGCGCGCCACCCTGAGGTAGTTGGACCCGAATCGATTGCAAATTAGGATTAAACCGGCGCGGCGTACGATTATTCGCGTGAGATACGTTATTGCCGAACTGGGGACCCTTCCCACAAACTTCGCAGCGTTTAGCCATTACTTAATGAAACCTCCCAGGGCCAACCCACCCAATTCAGTGCCGGTCAGCTGTACGGTGCAGCTAATAGTAAGATCGGGAATCAAGACTTATAACAAACCCCTTTCTGAACCGTCAAGTAGGCAATGACTCCCCGGCTCTCATTGGTACCTCTTAGAAGGAGCAAATTGACAGTGCATAAAACCGCAAGATTAGTAAAAACAGTCACGCTTCTGGCGCTGATTGCGCTCGCGACCAATGCGTGCAGCTCGGGCGGAGGCGCCGACGCCAAAGACAGTACGGTTGCAGCTACCGTGAACGGCAAAACCATCATGCTTGCTGAAGTGGAACGAGCATTGAACCAGCAGGCTGGAGGCAAGCAGTCGCAACTTTCCCAACTCGAGCTCGCCCAGGCTCGCTTGCAGATCCTCGGCAGTTTGGTCCAGAGGGAAGTCCTGTATCAGCGAGCTGACCGCGAGAAGGTGTTGCCCACTGAGGATCAGATTACGGCGCTGATTAACCAGCAGAAGCAGCAGAGTAGCATGACCGACGATGATTTTCAGAAGAGCTTGTCTCAGCAGAATCTCACGATGGAATCGTTGCGGGTTGAGGCGCGCAAGGACATAGCCATCAAGAATCTCCAGGATAAGTTCAGCTCGAAAATCACGGTTAATGACAAGGAGGTTGAAGAGTTTTACAACGCCAATCGGCAACAGTTTGTCAGCGCACGCGGCGCGGCTCTGGCGGTGATCATTGTAGATCCGGCGGATAATTCGAGTCAGGGAATCCCCGCAGCTAATGACGCGAAGAATGAAGCGGAAGCAAAGCTGAAAATTGATAATATGTATCAACAACTCAAAGGTGGTGCGGACTTCGCCACAGTTGCGCGGTCAAAGAGTGAAGATGCCAACAGTTTGGTTCGCGGCGGAGACATCGGCTTCTTTAGCGAGGATGGTTTGAAACAAGCGGGACTACCCAAGGAGGTGATCGACTTGCTCATGGGTCCTATGCAAGTAGGCAGCTTCACCGAGCCCAAGCAAGTCAACGGTCGCTGGTATGTTTTCAAGCTTGCGGAGAAGCGACTACAAACTGAAAACCTAACCCTGGAAAGCCCTGGTGTTCGGCAGCAAATTACCCAGGCTTTGACTAATCAACGGAAAGAAATTCTAAACGCGGCGCTGCTTGAGGTGGCGATGAACGAGGCCAGAATAGTAAATAGTCTGTCCGCCAACATGCTTGCCAATCCGGGCAATCTCGGCTTGCGTCCTGCTTCTCAGGGCACGGCAGCGTCTCCGGCCGCGAGTACGCAAACAACAATCACGCCACAGGCGGCTGCGACATCGCCCGCAGCTAGCCCCAGCGCGAGTGGGTCGGCGAAATAACAGATCTAAGTCTCTACTACTGAAAGCGGGTGTGGGGTGGATTGATCAAGCCCGCACCCGCTTCGTACGTCTCGCACTCCATTTATGCTTTTTCGTCTTTCAGATGTGCATAAGTCCTACGCCACCCACGACATTTTGCGTGGCGTGTCCTTGCAAATTAATCCCGGTGAACATGCAGGTCTTGTAGGACGCAACGGCGCGGGAAAGACAACCATCTTTCGACTGGTTAGCGGCGAGGAATCCCCGGACCAGGGAGAGGTGGTGCGAGCCCGGGGCGTCCGGCTGGGTCTGCTCGCGCAGCATATTCATTTTGAACCTGGGATCACGGTGCACGAATCGGCCCTGGCGGCCTTCGGTCGCTTGCAACAAATCGAGCACGAAATGCACGAGCTCGAACATCGCATGGCCGAAGCGGATGCGGACCTGGAAAAAGTCCTCGAGCGTTACAGTGATCTGCAGCACGAGTTTGAGCGTGAAGGCGGATTCGAATATGCCGCCAAGGCCGAATCGATCCTGCAAGGACTGGGTTTTGATCGGGAGCAATGGTCGCTGGAAACCGAAAAACTCTCAGGTGGCCAGCAGAACCGCCTGGGTCTCGCAAGGTTGCTCCTGGCCGAACCGGATGTGCTCTTGCTCGATGAGCCCACCAATCACCTCGACGTCGCGGCTGTCGAATGGCTTGAAGAGTTCCTCCAGAGCTATCCGTCGGCTTACGTGATCATCAGTCACGATCGTTACTTTCTCGATCGTGCCTGTCGTCGCATCGTAGAGCTAGAAAACGGCCGCGCTTCGAGTTACGCCGGCAATTATTCGGCTTATTTGGTCGAGCGAGATGAACGACGCGAGGCGCAGCAACGGGCTTATGAGAATCAACGACAGTTAATCGAAAAGACGGAAGAGTTTATCCGACGAAATCTTGCGGGACAAAAAACCAAGCAAGCCAAATCGCGCCGCACGATGCTGGCAAAACTCGAAAGGGTTGAAGCCGTCCGGGCCGATAGATCCTCGGGGGATTTTCGCTTGCATGCGATTGAGCGTACAGGGAACCACGTGCTGATGGTTAATGAGGCGGCCATTGGCTATTCGGACAAGTTGTTGGCGCGCGACATCTCTTTTATTCTGCGCCGGGGGGAGTGTTTAGGAATCATCGGACCAAACGGATCCGGAAAAACCACTTTTCTTAAGACTATTCTACAGAAAACTCCCACGCTCGCCGGCGAGATTCGCTGGGGTACAAAGGTCCAGATAGGCTACTACGCGCAGCAACTCGACGATCTCGACGATCGAAACGAAATTATCATGGAGCTCCGCCGCGTGGCCCCTGTCAGCGCCACGGCGGGAGAGCTGAGATCGTTTTTGGCAAAGTTTCTTTTCACCGGAGACGATGTTTACAAGAAGGTTGGCGATTTGTCAGGTGGCGAGAAGGGGCGCCTGGCGCTGGCGAAGTTGATCTATTCGCGGGTGAATGTCCTGGTGCTGGATGAGCCCACCAACCATCTGGACATTCCCTCCCGCGAGGCGCTGGAAGCGGCGCTCGACGCCTACGAAGGAACGATACTCACAATCAGTCATGATCGTTATTTTCTCGATCGCGTTGCTACGCAAATGCTCGCGCTAGATGGTCAGGGAGCAGCGGAACA
This sequence comes from Pyrinomonadaceae bacterium, assembly GCA_041744135.1. GTDB lineage: Bacteria > Acidobacteriota > Blastocatellia > Pyrinomonadales > Pyrinomonadaceae > PSRF01. Next base: position 465 of record JBGTLM010000207.1, on the reverse strand, counting down.
CTACGACGGCGACTACACCGAGTACCACGATTGGAGAGCCGGTCGCCTCTCATCGGGCGCAGTTTCCAAAGCTGCGGAGAACGCCGTCCCCGCTAATTTGGTGCGAGCTGAGCCGCTAACGCCCGTACCTTCAAGAGAAGAAGCAAGCAGTCAGACTCCGAGAAACACAAAGCAAACGGCAAAAGCGAAAAAGAATGCGACGCAAGAATCTTCACAATCTTCGGGTGTAAAGGTCATCAAGAAGAAAAAGGCTGAGGCTCGCACGCCAGAGAAACTGGAGGTTGACATCGCTCAAACGGAAACGAGACTGAATGAGATTTCCCAGCAGATGGGCGAGCCGGAGATCGCGCGGGATGCGACCCGACTGATTCAGCTCAATGATGAGTATCAGGAGACAGAGACGAGGCTGCAATCGTTGTATGCCGAATGGGACCGGGTTTCCGCTGAGGCTCCAAAGGTCTAAGT
>JBGTLM010000206.1:0-30012 GCA_041744135.1 Pyrinomonadaceae bacterium | reverse complement strand
CCAGCCTGACGGTGCAGCAATATTCGTCGTTTGGCCACCAGTCCGCCATAAAGAAAATTCTGGTAGAGCGCGTGAGCGAAGCGATAGCTCGTCGCGAGTGATCCGTCTGGTAATTCTTCTTCTCCGCGGGTAACGATCAGTCGATGAGTTTTCTCGATTCGAGCGAGCAGTTCCTCGAGATCAACTTCGTCGATACCGAGCAAACCGGCAACCACGATAGACAGAAACTCCTGCCCTTCGACACTGGCGTACTCCAGGGCGCGGCGCTCTGCTGCTCCCAGCGAGTCCACTTTTTTGCTGATCATGCTGCGCACGCTTTCCGGCGCTTCCAGCTGCATCTCTGAGAGCGGCCGGCTCAAAGACCAGTGTTCATTGGTTTTTACAATGTCGCCACGTTCGTGCATGTACTGCACTAGGTTCGTGGCAAAGAGCGGGTGCCCTTCAGTCTTATCATGAATGTGTTCGGCAAACTCAGGCGGAAAATTGTGCGGAGCAAACGTCGCATTCAGGTAATCCTGAATGTGGCCGGTACTGAGCGAATCGAGCGCAATCTCCTCAGACAACTTGTGCGTTTGCATCTCGGCTTTGCAGCTCTTGAGTGGATGATTGCTTCGTTCAATATCCTCAGGTCTGAACGTGCCGGCAATCATGAGAGGCTGGTTGCTGATGCGTTGCGACAAATGTCGCAGCAAATCCACGCTGGAAGGGTCAGCCCAATGTAAGTCTTCGAGCAGCAAGACCACCGGGGAGGTGGTTGCAAAAATACCGAGTGCGTCTCCCATTTCGCGCATCATCCGTTCCTTAGTCGCGCCAATCGTTTCCTGCTGCAACTTTTCTATCGCGCCGGTGGAAGCGAAAGCCACGGGCAACTGCGTGCACCACGTGGGCGCGGAATTACGCATTACCGCCGCTAGTCGCTCACGCGAGGACCCGTCCAGTAGTGCGCCGATGGCATCCAGAAACGGCAGATAGGCTTCGCCGGTGCCATACTGTTCGACGCAGCGTCCCCGAGCAACTGACAAACCCGGAAAGCGGGCGCGAGCGCGACGCAGAAACTCATCAGAAAGCGAAGTTTTGCCGATGCCCGGTTCGCCGCTGATGAATACAACCCGACCACTGCCGTCCATTGCTTGCCGCAGAAATCCTTCCAACTTGCTTAACTCCGGCTCTCTGCCTACAAATGGAGCCGCAGGCACTTTGACCAAATCCTTGTCATACACGATCGGGCTACCCAGCCATTCCCCAGTGAAGGTTGCCCGTAAGCTCCTTAAGGCTTGGGCCATCTCAGCCGCCGACGAATAACGTCTCTCTAGGTCTTTAGCGAGCGCCCGCTCGAGAATCAGGTCGAATTCACGCGGCAGTTCCGGTCTGACACCACTGGGCGACGGCGGATCGATGGTCGCGATGTCGTGCATGATGGCGAGCATGCTGGGACCAGCAAATGGCATTGATCGTGTGGCCGCTTCATAGAGGACGGAGCCGAGCGAAAAGATATCGGAACGTCCGTCGAGAGCTAGTCCGCGAGTTTGCTCCGGAGACATATAGGCCGCAGTGCCAAGCACAGTTCCTTCGTCCGTCAGATTCGTCAGCGTAGGCGCGTCGCTATCGACCCTGTCGGCGACCGTGCGGATCAGTTTTGCCAGTCCGAAATCCAGGACCTTTGCCTGGCCGCGAGGAGTGACCAAAATGTTAGCTGATTTGATATCCCGGTGGATGAGGTTGATCTCGTGTGCAGCTTCAAGCGCCTCAGCCGTCTGGATGCCGATATCAAGCAGTCGCCTGAGGGGCAGTGCCCCATCGCGCTGAATCAGGGTTTTAAGATTTTGCCCCTCAACATATTCCATCACGATAAAATCGAGACCGTCTGCCTCTTCAATGGCGTAAATGGTGACAATGTTTGGATGATTGAGGGCCGAAGCTGATTGTGCTTCCTGAAGAAAGCGGCGCCGGGCCGCGGGTTTCTGATTGATAGCAGTCAGGAGAAGTTTAATGGCTACGGTGCGTCCGAGCCGCGTGTCCTCGGCCTTGTAGACCTCACCCATACCACCACTGTCAATCTTGCTCACCAATCGGTAATGCAAAAGCGTCCGTTGCGGCTCGGATGAATTCATGACGCCCCCTGATCCGACAGCGACTCTACACCCTGATGAAATGCCGAACACTGTAATGAATGTGTTCGCTTAGTGCAATCCGTAGTGGAATGCGAGCGAAAGTGTCCAGGTGGATCCAGGTACAGACAACTGTCCTGCCTGCCTCCCACTGCGACTGGCATCAGTCCCAATTCTTGATGGTGGGCCAGAGGGTTTGGAGGGGCTGGTTCAGGCCGCGGCAGAGAAAGATTTCGAAGTGTTCGTCGCGGCGGGAGTAGGGATGATAGGTACGGCCGACTGATTCGAAAGTATTGAAATGCTCACGATCGCCGTCGCCGTCGCTGCCTAAAACGATCACGATTGCGCCGGTGTAGTTGCGCGGACCCCAATACCAGTAGTTCTGGTGATTGGCGATGGCTTTTGGAAGGCCATATTTCGCACCAAAGAAATCTATCGCGCCTGCTTGGCCGTAGCTGTTGGCGAAGATTGCGGTCTGAGCGCGCTCGTCAGGCGGAAGGCTGTTATAGACTTCTGCTACCGCGCGCGTCATCTCCTCCCAACCAAACTCATCAGCGAAGTGCTGCGGGAGGGGCCCGGTGTCTTGGTTTTCTGCTTTCGGTGATTCCAGTCCGAGTGTCGTTTGATACCGAATGTAAGTCTCAGGCGAGAGAAGGGGGAGGGTAAGAGGAGCGAGCGCGGCGCCGGCCAGGATGATGAGGGGGATGTAGAGGTAGCGAAGCCGGGGAAGCCAGGGGCTGGAGGCAGGAGCAGACGGCAGAGGTTGAGAGCTTGGTTCAGTGAGTGAAGCATTGGACGTTGGAGTTTGGATGTCACTTGAGATCGGGTCGCTACCACCACCCGAAGCGGGCTGCCCGCTTGGGGACCCTCCGTTACCGGTTCTGACTTTGAGTTGACCTTGGCCCTTGGACATGGGACTTCGGACGGTCAGTCGCTCAAAGGCGATCGCGCCGGCGGTGAAGAGGATGGGGTAAGCAGGCGCGAGGTAATAATTCTTACCTTTCAAGACAATGAAGGTCACCAGCATTACTACATAAGTCCAACCAAAGATTCGATAGCGCCGTCCCTCCTGACCGAAGAAAAGCCAGATCAAGCCGCCGACCCAGAGCGGGAAGAGAATGGGATTCATGATCAGCGCCTGATCGGCGATGAACCCGAACGGACCCCGCGTAACGTCGCGACCACTCTCGCGAATGTTGCGCATCAACTCCAGGAAAGGGAAATCGTGTTTCACCAGCCAAAGCAGGTTCGGTAGAAAGATCACGATGGCGGCGAGCGCGCCGAGCCAGATCCACGGACTCTTCAAAACACGGCGTTGCCTACTTAGAATCAAACCCACTACCATACCAAACGCGAAAAAGATTACGGAGTATTTGGTTTCAAGTCCCACGCCAATGATCACACCGAACCATAGCCAATATTTTGGGCTTCCAGTATTGATTGCGCGCACGACGCACCACGCGGCGCCCATCCAGATAAGTGGCTCAAACGCGTTCATCGTCAACCAGTGATGGAAGAGGAGAAAGATAGGAGCGGCCAGGGTGGCAAGTGCAGCGAGCGCCTGTGCAAAACGACCGCCACCCATCTCTCGAGTTACTTTACCGGTCAACCAAACGAGGGCAGCGCCGGCGATCGCCGGCAACAACCTCAGACCGAGCAGGGAACTGCCAAAAACATGACGAGCAAGCCAGGCAATCAAGGCAATAACGGGCGGCTGGTCCACGTAGCCCCAATCAAGGTGCTCCGCGCAGGCGAGGTAATAAAGTTCATCGCGGAAGATTCCATAACGCCCGGCAGTGAGGAGGTGCAATAATAGTTTAGCGGCGGCGAGATATAAGACGAACGCCGGGCCCCTCGTCCACCTCGAAGATGATTCTAAACTAGCGGACAAGAGTCCTCCGGGAAACTCGGCTGGTATCGATGGTGCCCTCGGCGCGCGGTCATTTGCGGGTGAATTAAATGCGTGGCAGGTTCCCCCGTCAAGCCTCAACTTAAGAGTTTCGAATTTCTAGATTTTAAAATTTTCAGGTCAAAGGATTCTGCAAAGTTGTGGAATTTCGAATTGTTAATTCAAAGTTGAGTGACGTGCATCTTGAGCTTCTCGATGCTCCCGCGGCGGGCGATGCTAAACCAGTTAAACTCGGCGGCGCAGAAATTCACAACCGAAATCCAAAATTCTACTATTCCCGATACAAAATATATCCTGTAGTTGACATATAGGGGGAAAATAGCGTAAGGTACGTATCGAACCGAGTCCAGCTTACTCCGCTCTCAGCTCCTCTGGAATCTCCCAGACCACCTGACAATTCATAGCTCAACACTAAGAAAGCCCAGGGCATCATATGTTCCCCAGCCATTCCCCGGACCAGCTGCGCGCTTTGTCTCAAGCTCTATACCGATAGAGTCGAGACAAGGCGGCGCACTCCAAAGGGAGATAGGCTGTCCGGTGGAACTTAGAAGGCCCATAAGGAAAATAATCAAATTATGACGACGAATATCACACCATTACATGACCGCGTGATTGTAAGGCGAATTGACGAAGGTGAGCAGATTCGCGGCGGCATCATCATCCCCGACAGCGCAAAAGAAAAACCCCAGGAAGGCGAAGTAATCGCCGCCGGCGAAGGAAAATACAAGGAAGACGGCACGCGCCAACCATTGGATGTCAAGAAGGGCGACCGGATTCTCTTTGGTAAGTACAGCAGTTCCGAAATCAAGATTGACGGGGAAGACCTGTTGATTATGCGCGAGGATGAGGTTTTGGGAATCATCACCCGCGCCGGTGCTGCAACGGGCGGCAAGAAGAGCGCCAAATAGTCTGGACATGAGAACACCGAACACAGATTTAAACCCATACAACCGGGTTCTATCAATGTCTTTCGGTGTTCATCTAATGGCTGAATGTCGGCGTTTAAACACAGTTTTGGTTTAGGAGAAAATATAAAAAGTTATGGCAAAGCAAATAGTTCATGGTGAAGAGTCTCGAGCGGCAATTCTGCGTGGCGTCAATCAACTCGCCGACGCGGTTAAAATCACGCTTGGTCCCAAAGGACGCAATGTCGTTCTTGGTAAATCCTACGGCAGCCCGACGATCACCAAAGACGGTGTGACCGTGGCGAAAGAGATTGACCTCAAAGACGCAATGGAAAACATGGGCGCGCAGATGGTGCGCGAGGTAGCGTCGAAAACTTCGGACGTTGCCGGCGATGGTACAACCACCGCCACTGTGCTGGCGCAGGCGATTTACCGTGAAGGTGTGAAAACCGTCGCCGCGGGTGCAAACCCGATGGCCTTGAAGCGGGGAATAGAAAAAGCTGTCGAGCGCGCGACTGCAGCAATTAAGAAATTGTCCAAGCCCGTCGCAGGCGACATGATTGCCCAAGTCGGTACCATCTCGGCAAACGGTGACTCAGCTATCGGCGAGTTGATTGCCGAGGCGATGATGAAGGTCGGCAAAGACGGAGTGATTACGGTTGAAGACGCAAAGACCATGGAGACAGATTTGGAATTCGTCGAAGGAATGCAGTTTGACCGCGGCTATCTGTCGCCTTACTTCATTACCGACGCCGAAAAGATGGAAACCGTACTCGATAATCCCTTCATTCTCCTGAGCGAGAAGAAAATTTCTTCGATGAGAGACTTGCTGCCGGTTCTGGAGCAGGTCGCTAAATTAGGTAAGCCGATTCTGATTATCGCGGAAGATGTCGAAGGGGAGGCCCTGGCAACCCTCGTGGTCAACAAACTACGCGGCACGATCAACGTGGCGGCAGTTAAAGCGCCAGGCTTTGGCGATCGCCGCAAGGAGTTGCTGCAGGACATTGCAATTCTGACCGGAGGCCGGGTCATCAGTGAGGACCTCGGCATCAAACTCGAAAACGTCAAAGTCGACGAGCTGGGACGCGCCAAGAAGGTGACGATCAACAAAGACAACACGATCATCATCGATGGCGCCGGCAACACGGACGACTTAAAAGGTCGTGTGAAAACCCTAAAGGCCCAAATTGAAGATACTTCGTCGGACTACGACCGTGAGAAACTGCAGGAGCGACTGGCGAAACTGGTTGGGGGAGTCGCAGTAATCCGTGTGGGCGCGGCCACTGAAACTGAATTGAAAGAAAAGAAAGCGCGCGTTGAAGACGCTATGAACGCCACTCGAGCTGCTGTTGAAGAAGGCATTGTGGCCGGCGGGGGCGTCGCCCTGATCCGTGCCGCGAAGGTATTGGAGAAGTTCATAATCTTCGAAGCGGACGAAGATGGTGAGACCACCGGTGACCCCGATGAGCAAATTGGCGTCAACATCGTGAAGCGCGCGCTTGAAGAGCCGTTGCGTCAGATCGTACAGAACGCCGGCAAAGAAGGCGCGGTAATCGTAGAGAAAGTTCGCGCGAGCAAAGACGCCAACTTCGGTTACAACGCCGCCACTGAAACTTTTGAGGACCTTGTGGCCGCGGGAATTATCGATCCCGCGAAAGTCACGCGTTGCGCATTACAAAACGCCGCATCAATTGCGGGCCTAATGCTGACAACGGAGGCCCTCATTTCTGAGCTACAGGAAGATGATAAGCCACGGGCGCTGCCCGGCGGCATGGATATGTAATCCCAACGTCCTTAGCAAATTGGGAAGCTACCATGTTCCGCATGCGGCTTCTGTTGAGTCCCCAAAGAAGAAGTTCGGAGGGGAATCCCATTGGGGAAAAAAGGTAAAACTATGAGTACGAAACTTTATGTCGGTAATCTATCTTTTGAGACTTCCAAAGAAGATCTGCAAGAGATGTTCGCGAAAGCGGGCACGGTCGAAAGCGTCTCGTTGATTGAAGATCGCGAAACAGGGCGCTCACGCGGCTTCGGCTTCGTGGAGATGTCAACGAAGGAGGAAGGCGCAGCTGCCATCCAGCAGTTCAACGGTAAGGACCTGGGCGGACGTGCGCTGAACGTCAACGAAGCCAAGCCACGCGAAGATCGCGGCGGCGGTGGCGGCGGTGGTCGCAACGGCGGCTCGCGTTACTAATCCATAGCTCGTAAGTAATTGCGACTGATAAAAGCCTCTGGTGGAATGTTTCCCCGGGGGCTTTTCTATGTTGATGCCTTGACGGCCTGGGTGACTATGCTGATTGCGGCATAAATCCACCTTCCCAGCCTGCAAATTCCCGCGACTTGCTTAAGACCGAGAACTCTTCCAATCGGAAATCAAAATCTAAAAATCGCAAATGACTTAACGGAGCGTTTTGGCCACCTCGAAAATTTGTTCGGGCCGGGCACGGACCCAATAGTTTTCCGTCAGGTTGACCCACCGCACAGTGCCGGTCGAATCCAATAAAAACTCGGCCGGCCTGGCAATGTCCTGGCCGTCAGTTCCTGCGCCCGCGTGAAGCAGGTCGTAACGGCGAATCACGTCGGCTGTCGGATCAGAAAGAAAAGTGAACGTGTAACCGGCCTTCTCACGAAGGTCGCGCGACACCTCTGGAGTGTCTACGCTGATCGCAACCGGACGAATCCCTACCTCTTCGAACTTAGCCAAACTATTCTGAATGCTCCGAAACTCGGAGTTGCATGAAGGTCACCAGTAACCTCGGTAAAAAACCAGCAGTACGCCTTTAGGCGCGTTTCCGTTGACTGGCGATGCGAGAAGCTCCGACAGCGAGACCGACTTGCCATTCGTATCGGAGAGTGTAAAGTCGGGCGCCTTTTGGCTTATCTGGGGAGCGCTTTGAGAGGTGGGCAAGCGCCTTGCGATAATAAAAGTGGCGAGGATAAAGAATCCGAAAATCGCGACGCTGAGAGTCGCCAGAATGGCGGCGACAATCTTTGATCCCTTGAGATGGGGGCGGTCCACCCCAACCGTGCTGCTCGGGTCGTGACTCCGGTCTGTCGCTAATGTACGCCGAACTCCAACTAACAAAAGCGCGGCTGCCATTGCGAAGAGCAGTAGGTTGGCCCAGGGAAAATCGCGAGTGACGGGGAACCAAACGAATACTAAGAAGTAGCTGAGGAAAGCAATTAAGCTAAGCAGGAAACCCGCCCAGATTGGCCAGTTGATTCTTCGCGCGTTCATAGAAGTCCTCTCCGCAGAGTCGATGTCTTAGTTTCGGCTCAAGCACAATACACGATCCACGAATTCGCCGAAATAGCACTAACAAGACTTCGTGTTCCTTGCATAATTTCGTGGATCGTTTTTGCTCGGTAGGAATTGATAGCCCCCTGGCGTAAGGGAATCCTGGATTCGGCGTGATAAAGTAATTTGCTAACGATCCTATGACGAATGTCACCAAACAGGCGGCTCCATCGAGTGTAGCCGAGATGCCTGGGCCACCCGGACCTGATGCGAATCCGTCGCCACCGGAAAAGGGACGTTACGACAGATCCATCGTCGAGGGACCGTTGCGGTCCGCGGTCTGGAAAATCGCCTGGCCGACAATGCTCACGAACGTCATCGGCGGCTTGCAGGGAATTGTCGATCATGCGCTGGTTGGCCATCTCGTCGGCTTCACGGGGAATGCCGCGATCGGCGTTGCGTGGCAGATTTTCATCGTTGTCATCGTCTTCATCACTTCGCTATTCACCGGCATGAGCGTGCTCGTAGCCCGCTTTGCCGGCGCAGGGGAGGAAGAGAAAGTCAACCGCACGGTCTATCAGGCGTTCCTCACCGCGGTGGGGATCTCGCTCCTTATAATGGCACCGCTAGGGTATTCCCTCTCGCCATGGCTGCTGGATCTGGTCAACGCCACACCCGAAGTGAAGGCGGAGGCGCTGCCGTTCCTGCGTATCATGTTCCTTTTCAGTATCGGCATGCTCATGTTCTTTATGCTGAGTGGCGCGTTGCGCTCTGCTGGAGACGCGCGCACGCCGATGATCCTCGGCATCGCAATGACCGTGCTGAACCTCGTACTGAACGTGATCCTCATTCGGGGGCTGGGTCCCATCCCGGCGTTCGGAACTGCCGGCTCGGCGATGGGTACCGTGATAGCTTCGGGGCTCCTGGGCGTGTACGCGCTTTGGAAACTGTGGCACGGCGGTTGGGTCGTTTCGTTTCCTCGCGGAGAGGGCTTCGGTCCGGATTGGACCATCATCAGGTCGCTTTTCCGATTTGGCCTGCCGACCGGCATCCAGGGAATTGCGATGAACGTGGGTGGAGTGTTCATGCTCGCGTTTATCGGGTCGCTTGCTCAGAGCGCGGCGGCGCAAGCGGCGTTTGCCATCTCCTATTCACAACTCTTCTCCCTGATCACTTGGACTTCGATCGGTCTGATGGGCGCAGCGGCGGCTGTCGCCGGACAGAACCTCGGCGCGGGCCATCCCGATCGGGCTAACGCGGCGGTGCACGTGGCTGCCAGCTTCGGATTCGCCGGCGCGGCGTTCATCGGAATCTTTTTCCTGTTCTTCCCGCGACAATTGCTCGCCATATTCGGCATGAACGAGCCTGGGGTCGTCGAAATCGGCGTCCAACTTCTGCGGGTGCTGAGCGTGTCGGGCCTCTTTATCGCCGTCGCACTCACGTACACAGGTGGACTGCAGGGGACGGGAGATACCAGAAGCCCGCTCTACATCTCCATCATCTCGCAGATCATCGTGCCCCTCAGCATCTGTTTTGTGATCCAGCAGACAAGCACGCTGGACCCGATCAACATCTGGATCGCGATTCTTGTCGGTCACGCAACGCGGTGCGCGCTGACCGTGATTCGCTTCAATCAGGGAAAGTGGCGCGGGATCGCGGTGGATATCGAACCAAAAGCAAAGCAGAGCGCATCGTGACCATGAAACATGTGCCTCAAGAAAGGAATTGGCGGCGGGTTTGCGCGGATCACACAGATCAGAATTAGATCTGTTAAGTCCTTAAGGTAGCGGTTAAGCGATTGCAGAAATCCTTTTGCTCCCATTCGTGCCAAAGTGCAAGGGCGGCACGAAAATGTTTTGTGCGTAACCTGGAAAAGTCGCTCAAGAGCCATATCATTGCGTCGCGTTCGTCTTCGGAAGTCGCTCGCTCAGAGCTCGCCTTCATTTTAAGTCGGGATAATCGCTTCCCAAAGTGTTCTATCCACAGATCGCAATCATGGAGTTCACCCAGGGATGATTGCATCTGGGCCACCTGGCGCGAAAAAACTCCTAACTGTTCCCCCCAGCACGCAGCAAACAACTCCATCGCATACCTGAGGCGTTTGGCCGCAATGCGCATTTCGTGCAGAGGTTTAACCTTCTGTGGCTCATATAAACTGGAACTCAATGCTTCCAGTTCCTTCACCCGCTTAATAAGAGTTGATCTGGCAAACGCCTTGTAAGTGGAGCCACTCTTGAGGGTGGCGTCGGATTCAGTTGGTTTGGTAGCCTCTTGAGGAACAATTGCATCTTCGATCGCCTGCCGGAAGTTGCGCTTAAGTTGAGAAACCTCCTTGTAGCTCAACGCTTGCACCAGCTCTTTTCGCGCTGGATCCAGCCTGGCTTTCCGATTGTCGATGATCCGTTGCAAACCTGACGAAATCTCGGGATTAGCCTTTTTCTGCAATTTCTCAAGAGCGATGATTGCCACATCGTAGTCACGTACCACTCCCAGTTTGTAAGCGATTTCTTTGAGATGCTTTGTCGACGAGGCTATTTTCGTTCTGCGCAAGTGAGGTGCAAAATCTCTGAGGGCGCTGCGCACGCGACGCGAGGCGACGCGCATATCGTGAACTCCCTCGGGGTCACTGAAATCAAGTGCAGCTTTGCGCAAGAGACACATCTCCTCAAGCCTGAGGCCCAGTACAAGCGGCACGGCCTCGGTCACCGCCCTTTCGCATTCGACACCGCCGATCTCCCTAGCTTTAGACATAAGTATTTACCCGCGAGTCGACTTTGCGCTCATGGCATTGATAGACAAATTGCAGTTGAAAGCTTGCTCAAACAGCGGGCGTCTTCGCTCGGCCTCAATCATTTCTTTTTCGCAATCTACGTCACTCTGCACGGTTATCTTGACCGCTTCTCCTTCCACCACGCATTCAAGCTCACGCACACGACTTTCATGACTTCTGTCCAAGCCGTCGGCGAGTCGCAAAATGGCACCCAGGCGGGCCACCGAGTCGCGATCGGCCGCATTAAGCGCCCCAAAATCCGGATGGCGCTCTTTGGGGGGAGAACCGCGGTGGTAGCGGGCAATATTCGCGATGACTGCGCGTTCACCTTCGGCAAACCCGGTCAACTCAGAGTTCTTTATCAGATAGAGGGCATGTTTGTGATGGGACCCGTGAGCGATGTGATAACCAATGTCGTGAAGCAAAGCCGCCGCCGATAACAAAGTGCGTTGGTGTCGAGTCAGTTCTTCACTGGGCGCCAGGCTATCAAAGATCTTCTCAGCCAAACGAGCGACCTGGAGGGAATGAGCCTCTTCATAACCAAAGCGCCGCCCGACGGCGTGAACGCTGCGCATTTTGGGATCAGCAAAGTGCGAAACAGGTGGTCGCGATTCAGCCTCCAGTTCCCTGAGGCGATCGATGATGACGCCTTCGCGCAACGCCCATTCGCAAGTCACCAGGGAGTTAAGCCTTAAGGCGCGCATAGCACCTTCAAGTATTTGACCACCGGCAACAATAATCTCTGACCGCTGAGGACTGAGTCCGCCCAATCGTTTGCGCTCCGCAATAGGAAGGCTGGCAACGCTTACGTTAAATCGCAAAAGCAGCCCCAGCGATATGTCAAACTCCGAGGGCTGCGCCGGTTGGTGTTTTCGTTGTGAGTCACTCTCCAGGCGCGAACGTAGCGCCGCGCCCAAAGCAAGAATGGTTCCGGATGTGCCGGTGGCTTGCTGCCAGGTTGCATTGCGCAACTCGCGCGCCGGGCGTTCGAATGCCGCTTGAACTTGATGACGCAGATCACCCAGTTCTTTAGCCTTAGGAGGATCGGACTTGAGGAATTTCTCCGTCAGACCAATCGCACCCAGATCGACCGAAAAGAGCGCGAGCGGCACTCCGTCACGAAAGACGGAGATTTCAGTTGAACCACCACCGATATCGAGGTTCAGGTTGGTGGCTCCAGTAGTAGAGCAACTCTGACTCGCCGCGAGTCCTATCAGCCTCGCCTCTTCGACTCCGGAAAGGACCTCTACTTTTATTCCGCTCTTCAGTTCGACTTCCCTGACAAACTGAGAAGAGTTGTTCGCCTCGCGCACCGAAGCCGTAGCTGTAGCAATTATGCTCTCAGCACCACGGGCCTCGGCAATCGAACGAAATCGTTGTAGACATTCAACTGCGCGGTCGATGGCCGCGCGGCTGATATGCCCCCGGCGCAACGTTTGGTGCCCAAGTCTGACAAACTCTTTCTCACGAGTTATGACGGCGAATGAATCGCTGGCTGCCGCGTCAACGACTACCAGCTTAATCGAGTTGGAACCGATGTCGATTGCTGCAAGTTTCAATATTTTTGCCTGGGTTAGTTCGGAAGGCTACAGCTTTTTCATTTCTGAGAAGTGGAGGCTTTCGCGAGCGGCACTTCGGCGAGATGATCTCTTTCGATTACGCGAGTTACTGCGCGCCTCAGTGTAGCGCCCACCCGTCGCACAGAGGTCGAGGCGTCCAGGACCTGAAAACCATACTCCTGGCTCATGCGGTCAAAGACTTTCAGCATTCGCGTCTGGTATTCAATAAAGCTGTCGTAAAAATCCTGCCCGAGGTGGACATCCATTCCCGATTCCCAAAAATCAAACCCACCGCCGGACGTAAGCACACGTTCAACAAGTTCCTGGGCTGTGTTGATCCTCAGGTAAAAAACAGCATCGGGAATTAAAGCAATTTGATAGATCGAGCGTATCCAGGGAGCATCAATCCCGCGCACCTCGGCGCGCGCCATTGCCGAGTAGATGTATCTATCGGTGAGGACGATAAACCCGGACCTCAAGGCGGGCAAGATTTCATTCTCGAGGCGATCGACGAAATCAGTAGCGTAGAACAACTGCAGTGTCAGGCGACCGAGGGTGTGACCGGTCTTGGCTTCCTTAATGCCGCGCCCGGCCAGGACTGATCTAGTCATTCCCGTGTCGATAACCGCATGGCCTCGCGACTCCAGCCAAGTGCGCAGAAGAGCGATGTGGGTGGACCGTCCCACACCATCGGTCCCCTCGATCACAATCAATTTGCCACTGTATTCCTCATCCTGAATATGTGGTAGTGGCGTGCCGTAAAACAGTTTTTTGTTAATGGGATCTGAACCGCCTGTTTTCGAGATGACTCATGATGAGTTGCCGAACTTCCCGCTGTTGCTGTTCGATCGACCGCGTGGCATCGACCAGAGTTAACCCAAACTCACTAACCATGCGATCGTATTCACTCAAGATTTTGCCCTGGAAGAGCTTGAAACTTTCTTCGGGATTCTCTGACCAACCCATATCCAGACCGGACTCGTAGTATTTTAACTGGGGCCTGCCTGAAACTATACGATCAATAGCAACGTCGAGTGGCGCGCGAAAAAAGAAGGCGATGGTGGGCTTGACGGCAAACTTGTAAACGTCGCGAACCCACGCCGGATCGCAGCCGCGCGCCACGTCGCGCGCGAAAGCAGTGTAGATGTAACGATCGGCCAGCACGATTGCCCCAGCTTTCAATGGGGGGATGATGTCGCGCTCGGTGCGGTCTGCAAAATCCGTGGCGTGAAGAAGGGAAAACGTGGCTGGGGTAAAAAGATGTCGTTTCTTCGCTCGTTTAGTCGTATCCTTGACCAGGGGAGAAGAGTTCCACTCAGAGAAAAAGACAGGATAACCTTCGGCTTTTAGCCACTGATAGATCAACACGAGTTGCGTCGACTTGCCGCTGCCGTCTGTGCCCTCGACCACAAAGAGTTTGCCAGGGAAGCGATGTCGACCATACGGAATCATAGTTTGCATTCTGACTTAACAATGTTACGCGAATGTGAACGGGCCGCGGAGGTGAACAGCATTCATGAAGACACTGCTCCTGCTCAGGCATGCAAAGTCGAGTTTGAAGGACCCCTCTCTACCGGACTTTGAACGACCTCTCAACGACCGTGGAAGAAAAGCGGCCGAAGTGATGGGAAAATTCATAGCAAGACAGAATATTACCATAGATCTAGTGATCAGTTCCCCGGCGGTACGCGCTCGACAGACCATCGATCTTGTCCTGCGTGCTGCCCGGCGTTCGCCTGAGCTGCGTTTTGACCAGCGTGTGTACGAAGCAAGCCCCACGCGGCTGCTTGAAATCACATCGCAAATTGAGGACGACCGGAAATCTGTATTACTCGTTGGCCACAATCCCGGAATGGAGGAACTGCTGGCTCTCCTGGTGGGTGTCGAGCAGCACATGCCCACGGCCTCGCTGGCGAAGGTGGTACTAAGCAGCAAAAAATGGGACAAGATCCTGGGAGAGAAGGGTGTCCTGGAGTCATTTGTACGAGCGAGGGAAATAAAGCCCGGGGAAGTCAGCGGCCGGTAGGGCATAGGCAGTGTGAAATCCCAAAAAGGACCTACCGCAATTTTGTAGGTTCAAAAAATTCTGCGAGCAGGGGGATTCCCAGGTTGGGAGGTTAAATGGAGTCACGCACTATCGTCGTCGGCGACATTCATGGTTGTTACGATGAATTAATGGACTTGTTGAATCAGTTAAATTTCGGAGTGAGTGACCGGATAGTGTCGGTTGGCGATCTCGTCACGAAAGGACCGAAAAACCGCGAAGTCCTCGAGCTTTTCATGACAGACTCAAGATTCTCAACCGTGATCGGTAATCACGATCTGGCATTGCGCCGGCTCTGGAATGGCGAAGAAGTGGAACTCAAGGCCTCGCAGAAGGAAGCGCACAGGGAGCTAAAGGCGGACAAAGATCACTTTACACCATATCTCAACAGCCTGCCATTCATGATCGATTTGGGAAGTCACCTCGTGGTTCACGCCGGCTTGCGCCCAAACGTGGAACTGCATTCTCAGACGACGGAAGATTTAACTCAAATACGAACTTTGGGAGAAGATCGCGAGAGCAAGGACGGGACGCCCTGGTACGACGTTTACGACGGCGAAAAGGTCGTGCTGTTCGGCCATTGGCCAGCTTCAGATCCTCGACGCGGGAGGATGGCACTCGGTCTGGATACCGGCTGCGTTTACGGTCATCAGCTTACGGCGTATACCATTGAAACAGGTGAGTTGAATTCCGTCTCCGCTCGCCTAGCTTACGTTTCCGCCTGAGTTCACGATATCAACGATTCGAGCGGCTTGCTTACTTCCCTATAGGCGGATCGGTGGCTGTCGCTGGTTGGGTTTCGTTAACGTGAATCGTGTTCGTTTCAGAGTCCATGTAGAAGTGGTTCTTCCCCGTTGCGCCTACACCGTCGGATACCTGTGGGTCGGCATTGACCGCGAACCCGGCCTGCGTGGTTGTAGATTTCGGGATCGCCCTCATGGTGTAAACGTACCCATCGACAACGGGTGTCGCGCCCTCGAAGCGCGTGTCAAGCAGATTCTCTTTCAGCATTTCTTCAAAGGAGCCAAAGCTGGAGCGCTGGTGCGCGTTGTAATAAAGCATCTGCTGCTCCGCGACTGTTCTGAGAGTCTTAATGGCCGCGGCTTCGTTTGCGGCGCGAACTGCAGCTCGCCATCCCGTCACCCCCACAGCGATCAAAATGCCAATGATGGCAATCACGATCATTAGTTCGATAAGCGAAAAGCCTCGCTCACGATTGCGATTTGTATAATTTGATTTCATGGTAGCCCTCGCCGTCATTACACGTTTCATCCGGTCTTAGGTTCCGGGATTCCTTGCGCGCCGGAGACCGCGCAATGTTGTGGAATAGGGTTAGTCTACTATAAGGAGGCGACAACCGTCACTTTGCCACCCAATATGGCACTTTAGCAGTAGCCCGACTGTTAAGAAGGGGTCCGTCAAGATGCAGTCGATGCTTAGAAACAACAGCGCGCGAGACTTATTACAGAATCGAGAGTGGTGGAGGCTCTGAAAACCCCCGAAGGGCCGGAGGAATCCTGGGCTTGAATGTCAATTCAACGGTCAATGGCTGCGAATCTAGAGCGTTGACGCGGTCCGCCTTGCTCTCCTTGACAGTCAGGCTACTGCCGGATTGTCTATCACTACAAACCAAACTTTAAACGTGCGGCAGCCAACTTTAGCATGTAGAATAAATGCTGAGTTCTGGAGCTATGAAACAATAATGATGAGACGCCTGCAAACAGTGGACGGTCAAGGTCCGTTAGGAGCCTCCGATGCCGTCGACAGAATCGACAGACTGCAGCGAGCAGTCGAGACGGTCATACGAGGTAAACCGGAAGCCGTTCGCCTGGCCATAGTTACTTTGATTGCCGGCGGGCACCTGCTGGTTGAAGACGTACCCGGCGTGGGCAAAACTACTCTGGCCCAGGCTCTTGCACGAGCTCTCGACTGCAGCTTTCAACGCATACAGTTTACTTCGGACCTCCTACCTTCAGACGTGATCGGGTTATCCGTCTATAAGCAACATTCCGGTTTATTCGAATGGAAACCGGGCCCGGTTTTCGCCAATGTCGTCTTGGCCGACGAAATCAACAGAACGACGCCGAAGACCCAGTCGGCACTTTTGGAGGCAATGGCCGAAAGGCAGGTAACGGTTGAAGGAGTAACGCATCCGCTGCCTGCGCCTTTTATTGTGGTAGCAACGCAGAACCCCATCGAGCATCATGGGACATATCCACTACCAGAATCTCAGCTCGATCGCTTCATGCTGCGGCTGAGAATAGGTTATCCCGATCTCCGAGACGAGAAACAAATCCTTCGCGATCGCGAGCGCGCCGATCCTCTTAATGATCTGGTCCCCGTGATGTCTGCGGAGGAAGTAATGGAACTGCAACGCAGCGTTTCTGCGGTTGCCGTCGATGACGCGCTGGTCGAATACTTGATGAGCATCGTTGCAGCCACACGGGATTCCGAGATGCTCGATCTCGGTGTTAGCCCTCGCGGCAGCCTGTCACTGTTCCGGGCGGCCCAGGCGCTGGCCCTCACCGAGGAACGATCCTACTGCATTCCCGACGACATCAAGCGACTCGTGGTACCAGTATTTGCCCACCGGATTCTCGTTAGCTCGCGCTATGCTTCCGCCCTGCGACGCAGTGAGGAAGCGGAAGCCGTTCTGCGAGAGATCATGAAAACGGTCAGCGTCCCGCTCTAGGAAGGATGAAGGATGAACCGGCAGGTTAACGGCCAGGGACGCCGTCGATTTTCATCCTTTATCCCTTATCCCTCATTCTTTTCAAGGTGGCGCAATGCGTTCCTAGGGACCCTACTTGTTCTCGCCGGCCTGGCCGCCGCACTAGTATCACTTCTCGCCCGGCAGACTAGTGATAACCGCGTCACTACTGCAGGCGCATTACTGTCGCTGATCATCGCCGGATTGATCCTCGTTTTCATCGTTCCCCCCCTCGCTCGTTCAGCTCGTCTGGAGATGGCCGGATTTGATCTGCCCATTGAAGTAACGACCGGGGGAGCGATCTTCCTTGCTATCGTATCCATTGTCGGCCTGGCTGCCTGGAACACCGGAAACAACTTGCTGTTTCTGGTTTTCGCTCTACTTTGTTCCACACTATTCGTGGGATGGATTGCTGCCAAAACGTCACTGCGGGACCTGATAGTCTCGGCCCGCTTTCCCGATCACATTTTTGCGGGCGAACCTGCTCCGGTGATAGTGACTCTCCGAAACACAAAGCGCGTCGTGCCCTCCTTCTCAATTCTGGTAGAAGCGCGAGGACCAACGAGCTCCCAAGCAGCCAGGAAGCGCAAATTGAAACGAAAGGAGCATCACAAACGTCCTCTAGCTTATTTTACTTACATACCTCATGGGGCCGCCGCAGAGCAGCGAGTGGAGCAACTCTTCCCTAAGCGTGGCTACGTGTTCATAAATGGCTTCGAACTCTCCACGCGCTTTCCGTTTGGATTCGTACGCAGACGGCGGCGACTCAAAGCGCGAAACGTCGATATCGTGGTCTATCCGAAACCAGAACCAATCGGGGACGAGTTACATCTGCTGCCGATGTATGCCGGACGCCTGGCATCCATGCGCCGTGGTGTCGGCCACGATCTCTTCTCCCTTCGCGATTACCAGGCCCAGGATGATCTGCGCCATATCGATTGGAAAGCCACGGCTCGGGCACGGCGCCTCACAGTGCGCGAATTCACGTCAGAAGACGAGCGCCGCATCACCATCATTCTCGATACCAGACCAGTACCCAAATCAGAGTTAGGAAGTTTCGAGGCGCGCTTCGAGCGGGGTGTTATTCGCGCAGCTTCTCACTTGAAGCACTTTATCGACGAGGGTGCTGAGGTGCGTCTGATTCTCGGCACCGAGGTCGGATCTTCCGGTTCAGGACTGGAACATCTGTACCAGTGCCTGCGGCGCCTGGCGCTCGTACGCCCCGATCTCGCCTCATCGTCCGCGGAAATCGAAGCTGCCCAGCGCTCCCGTTCCGTTTCAGGCGACGACTACTCAATCCTGCTTACTACGGCCGCGCCAGGTTCCATCCCGGCAAGAGTTTGGCGCAGTTCCTACGTGATATACCTCTGACCCCAGCCCCGAGTCTGGAGTCCCGAGTCTGGAGTCTGGAGGCTGGAGGTCCCGAGTCTGGAGTCCCAGCCTGACTCCCGACTCCCGACTCCTGATCATGTTGCTCTACGCAGGTGTCGAGCGAGAACGAGGGTCATTCGTGAGACCTCATCGAGGAGCCCGTACACCTCGGTAAACAGTTTCTCGGAAACGTAGGCTAGATCAAGTGCTACGTATAGGTGAGACTGAACTTCCGAAACTGATGCGTGGGCGATGCTTAAGAAGTTGGCAAAGTCCTTGTCGGTATGGCGTCCATAGCCCTCCGCTATGTTGGCCATAATCGAAATACTGGCACGCTGAATTTGGTCGCGCAGTCCGAAATCCCTGGCAAATCGATCCGTGGCAGTTACTTCATAAATCTTCCTGGTCACTTGCCTGGATTTTTGCCAAGCGTGTATATCTTCAAATCTTTTGAAGGTAGCCATTGTGGTGTTCCTTTCTTTGTGAGGTTGATGAGGATGTAGAGGTTCCGAAGACAAAATCCCTCAACGCTAAAAATCTCGACTCCCGACTCCCGACTCCTGACTCCCGACTCCCGACTTTCATGTCATCGGGCAGGCCTGAACAGAGACGAGTTGCCAGCGGTCGTCGCGCAGGGAATAGATGTGAATGATTTTGTAGTTTCCGCTAAAGTCCCGTCCCTGGTAATACCACTTTGCTGAATCCTTTGCCGTTAGTACCGCGGTGCTTCCCCAGATACGGACGCTGACGTTCTCACGGGTAAGGGATTCGACCTTTACATCACCCGAGGCGACATCACCGATGAACTGTGACTTATCATCACCCTCCATCGGGTAAGCGAAGAAAAAATCGTCGGCCATAATGCGATCCAGCGTCGCGGCGTCGGCCCTGACCAACGCTTTAACCCACTCGTCATTCATTTGTCTCAGCGCCTGTTCAGTTTGGATTCTCGAAGGTTCCTGGGCGGGTTGCTCACCAGACATGATGTGGCCTCCTTAGACCGCAGGGCAAATTGGGGCGTTGGGACTGTTATGCTTCTATGCCAAACCGAGAATGTCTGTCAATAGACTAACCCTCGGTCTCAAGAAAGGAACTCAGCGCTGCTGCGGCTTTTTCACCGCTGCGAATACAGTCGGGGATGCCTGCGCCTCGGTAAGCGTTACCGGCCAGTTTGAGAGTCGGGAGTTGAATTAAATGACTCTCGATTCTTTGAACTCGGTCCAGATGTCCAATTTCGTACTGAGGCATCGACCGGGGCCAGCGAATCACTTTGCTGAAGAGCGGCGCTTTCTCAATACCCAGAAGCTCACGCAGATCAGCCTGAACGAGCTGGAGCAGTCGGAGCTCGTCCAGGACAAACATGTCAGGTTGTAAAGCGCCCCCAACGAATGCTCGCAGTAACACAGATCCGTTCGGGGCCCGGCCGGGGAACTTAACGCTGCTGAAGGTGCAGGCAATTAGAGATCGCTTCTCAATAAACGGCACGACAAAACCAAAGCCGTCGAGGGGATGTGGTATGTCTCCCCGATAGTATGCGAGGTTCACCGTTGCCGTTGAAGCATAGGAAATCGACTTGAGTTCCTCAGACAGATTGGAATCCGTTTTTTGCAACAACTGCGCAGCGGCGTACGTGGGAAGGGCAATGCATACCGCGTCAGCGCGAATGCAAACGCCTGACTCTGTATTGACTAACCAGCCCCCTGAAGAGCGATCCAGTCGGAGCGATCCTACTCTTGCATTTAGCTGCACCGATCCTTGCGGAAGCCTCAAGGAAAGCTCGTCGACCAGAGTTTGCATCCCACGGTTAAAGGAAAGAAAAAGACTGTAGCGGGCTCCGCTTGTGCCGTTGGTCTCGGCTTTATCCTGTGCGCCAGCGCGCTTCAGCATTCCCAGAATAACGCTGCGATCCATGTGTTCCATTTCGATAAAACGGGGCATGGTAGCTCGCAGGCTCAGTCGTTCTGGGTCCGCGGTGTAGATTCCGGCGACCATCGGCTGGGCCACGCGTTCGAGGGCCTCACGTCCGAGGCGTCGTCTTACAAACTGGGCCAGACTCTCATCGATATTTTGGTTGGTATTGCCTCGCGGCAAAAGCAAATCCAGGGCCATCCTGGCTTTGCCGGTCCAACTGAAGATGTCACTGGTGACGAAAGGCCACAAACGTGACGGCCCTAGCAACTGAAAACCTTCCGGCACCGGGCGGAGCCTTCCGTTTCGCACGATAAAGCTGCGTCGGTGCTCCTTGTTCGTTTCGATGAGTTGGGATTCAATCCCCAAGCGCTTCGCGAGTTCAACCGCTTCAGGTTTGTCGGAGATGAACGAATCCGGACCATGCTCCAGCACAAACTCGTCACGGGTCTCAGTCTGAAGCGTGCCCCCGAGCCTCGACCTTGCTTCCAGGACCGTCACATCGGTCCCTTTACCGTGTGCGACGAGCCAATGTGCAGCGGCTAAGCCCGTGATACCACCGCCGATGATGATGATTCTTTTCATGCCTGTCATCGAAGAGCGCCGCGCCAATACGCTTCAAGGTTAGGAAATTTGCAGGTTGGGAAGGTGGGCAAAGCGAAGCGCGCCCCCGCTCCAGCGTAGCGCCACCAACTTTATTTTTCTTCAAGACTATACTGCATAAGAAGTCAGAGGTTTTTCTAGCCAGCGAAATACGCTACGCTGGAGCGGGGGCCGCGCTTCGCTTTGCCCACCTTCCCAGCCTGCAAATTTCCTCAGCTCGAATTGTTTAGAAGACAGCAGCCCGTTGGGCAAACATCGTGATTGGGCCCTTGCGTTCCAAGAAATCTTCGACCATCGCCTGGATCAATCCTCTCCAGAGCAAGTTCTCGGATCATGCGGATAAATAACGGATGGGTACCGACAGTTGAAGCGCGCACCATATTCAGGCCCGACTCATTGCAATACTGCCGCGCTTCGGTGTCCAGGTCATAGATGACTTCCATGTGATCGGAAACGAAACCGATCGGTGCAATTACGACATCGGTCGCGCCGGAGCGTTTCAATTCCTTCAAGTGGTCAAGTATGTCGGGTCCAAGCCATGGCTGGGACGGCGGACCGCTCCGGCTCTGGTATACAAGACGCCAGGACTCACGGTTGGCTCCTAAGGCGACCAGCCGGCTAGTCTCCTGGAGTTGAGACTCGTATTGGCAGTTATCGGTCATCGATTGCGGGATGCTGTGAGCGGTGAAAGCTATCTGGGTCGAGGCACGTTTCGCGTCGGGAATAGTGCTCAGCGCAGCCTGAAGACAGTCAACATTCGATTCGATGAAGAGCGGGTGGTTATAGAACGCTCGTAGCTTGGCAATCTGCGGTGCGCTGGATCCTACGTGATTCTGCGCCTCCATTATGTTCTCCAGATATTGCCGACAACTCGAATAGGAACTGTAAGCAGATGTGACAAAGGCCAGCGCATTCTTGATTCCATCCTCAGCCATTCGCGCAAGAGTATCAGCGAGCAGCGGGTGCCAGTTCCGATTGCCCCAGTAGATTGGAAGACGCGGACCATTAACCGCCAGTTCTTCCTGGAGGGCCGTAATCAGATTTCTGTTTTGCAGGTTAATCGGACTAACTCCACCGAACATCTCATAGTGTTTGGCCACAGCGCGCATCCGCTCCGCCGGCACGTTGCGTCCATGGAGGACGTTTTCGAGAAATGGCATCACGTCAGCCATTCCCTCTGGCCCGCCGAATGAAACGACTAGTAGTGCATCAAAGGGTAACATTGCCGATTTTCGATTGCCGATTGCCAATTTCTCTTCCAATCCCGGTTAACTTCAGACCACGCAGACTCAAGAGCACCGATAATGGAAAAACGCCAGCGTCTCCACTCGAAGTAATCTTGGCAGCCGCTTCTTCTAATCGGAAATTGGCAATTGGCAATCGGCAATGTTCGCCACGCTGAGTTCATGAACAGCGTCGACCAGCGCAATCACATTTTCGACGGGAGTCTCCGGGAGAATCCCATGGCCCAGGTTGAAAATGTGCCCCGGTCTCCCGGCCGCCTGTTCAAGAATCTTCGTCGCCTGGGAACGGATGTAATCTTTGCCCGCAAACAGTGCTACCGGATCGAGATTTCCCATCACCGCGACGTCGTGTCCGATACGCTGCCAAGCCTCATCCAGGCGCAGGCGCCAGTCGACTCCTATGACATCGCCACCGGCTTCACGCATCAATTCCAGTAATGCGCCTGTACCAGTGCCGAAATGTATCACCGGCGTCCCGGGCGTAAGACTGCTGATGACACTTCGTGTGTGCGGTAAGACATACTCACGATAATCGTCGGCACTGAGAGAACCCACCCACGAATCAAACAACTGCACAGCCTGGGCACCAGCGAGAATCTGGGCGTTGAGATACTTAACCAGAGCGCGCGAGATCAGCGACATCAGGGCATGCCAGGCGCCTTTGTCAGTGTACATGAGGGATTTCGTATGAACATAGTTTCGCGATCCACCACCTTCGACCATGTAAGAGGCAAGCGTGAACGGTGCTCCTGAGAATCCGATCAGCGGCAAATCGGCCCTTAGGGCGGCTCTAGTCTGCCTGATGGCCTCAAATACGTACTCGAGCGAGTCGACGCCGTCCACCTCGCACAGTCGATCAACGTCCTGGGAAGTGCGCACGGGATTATGAATCGTCGGGCCTTCGCCTTTGGCGAACTCCAATTCGATTCCCATCGGCTCAACAATTAATAGGATATCCGCAAAGATTATCGCCGCATCAACCCCCAGGCGTTCCGTGGCATTAACCGTCACTTCCGCAGCCAGGGACGGCGTTTTGCAGAGCTCCAGGAAACTCAGGCGCGCTCGCAATTTCCGATATTCGCGCATGTATCTTCCGGCCTGCCTCATCAGCCAGATGGGCGTATGAGGAACCGATTCCCTTCGGCAGGCGCGCATAAATGGGCCGTTAAGCAGCGCTGTGGTATTTGATTCAGGTTTCTGAATCAAACCTGTTTCTTTTCCTATGCTTGGGATTCCGGACATTTTGAACTTTCCTGCGGAGTCGAGCGTTCAACTTGCCGTCGAATTTGAACTCCGATTTTTTCTCTTCCGCTCAATTCAATTGGTGCAAGACTTGATTCAGACTACAATATACCGCCTAAAAGCTGGTAACGCAGGTAGTCTTCAGAAAGTTGTCATAAATCGGCACCTTGCGGTGTTTGCACCCTTGAGAGCGGTGATCAATGAGCGGACAAGTTAGAGCCTTGATACAGTCAATGCCCAAGGAAAGCGCGACTGCGGCGACCGCCCTCAGTTTCGATGAGGCGTTTACGCTTCATCACCGAGCTGTCTTTCGAACCGCTCGGGCTGTTGTACGCGATTCGGCATTGGCTGAAGACGTTACTCAGGAGGTCTTTCTCAGACTTTATCGCAATCTCGACTCCACCCCGGGCGAGGAACTTCTTCGCGCGTGGCTTTTGCGTGTTGCTCTAAACGTTGCGCGCAACACACTGCGCGGGCAGAGCCGCGCTGCCGCCCGCGACGACGAGTACCAAAAGACCACCAATGAGGTATGGTTCCCGCAGCCCGAGGAAGATTACGAGCGCCGGCTGGCGATCGCTGAAGCGCGACGCGCGCTCGATAGAGTCAAGGAGCCGATGCGAAGCTGCCTGCTCTTGAAACAGCAAGGGCTTTCCTATCGCGAGATTGCTACCACGTTGTCGCTGAAGGAAACGAACGTGGGCAGCCTGGTAGCGCGGGGCCGTAAAGAATTTGTCAGGGTGTACGGGAAAATCGGAGGACGTTGATGAGAAGGTGTTTAGACGAAGGAATTCTGCAAAGCTATTTTGATCGTGAGCTTTCAAATGAGCATATGGAGGCCGTCACCTCACACCTCGTGTCATGCATGAAGTGTGCGGTCGCAGCCCGCGAGTTGGAAGGAGAGGTTCTCCTGCTTTCGAGCGCTCTGGCAACCGAGTTTGACGCGACTGTGCCCACCGAGCGCTTGCGTCATCGAATTGATGTCGCGGTCGCGGGATTTGGGTTGGGCAATCAGAATGCGGTCAGTGAACCTGTAGTTTTGGCAGGCCGTGGTTGGCTTCAATCTCTCACCACACTCTTTGCGTTTACACCTCAAAGGACCTTCGGTTATGCCGCGCTCGCGGTAGTGCTGGCGTTCGCAGCTATAGTGGGCTCCCTCCAGTGGGGGCAAAATCCGTCGCCCACCATCGATAGCAAAAACAACATAGCCAACGTAGCCTTGGCACCGCCGCAAGCTCCCATAACCAAGATTTCGAATACGGGCGGCGAGCCGGCGTCTAATGTCGTACCGGCGCCTGTGGCCAAAGCTCCTGTGGTTGCCGGTGAACGGGTTCAAAGAACTCGGTCAGTAAGGCCGCACACGACGGTGAGCAATCAAGCTTTGCCGCAAGTAAAGCTGTTACCGGGCGAGCGTAGTTACCTGAAAACGATTGCTGCTCTGGACTCGACGATCAAAGCAGGCAGCAATAGGCCCATGAGACCGGCGTTGCAGGCGGAGTATGAAAGAAACCTGGCGGTAGTTGATCGGGCACTCGCAGCCACGCGTAACGCGGCCAAGAAGAACCCCAACGACCCGGATGCTGCGGAATTCATGTTCAATGCCTATCAGAGCAAAGTTGACCTCTTGAATACTGTCGCCGACGCGCGACTCTACAACCGGCCGTAAGGGTTTAAGTTCAAGCCGATGAAGTTTAGAGCTTTAAAAATCTGTCTTGTGTTAGTCCTCGTGTCTATCGTTGGGACTACAGACGTCTGGGCTCGTGCCGCGAACCGCAATGACGATGTTCGCTCTCAGAAGGTTGAGCGGACTATAGCCGCGGAGCCTTCCGTGACCGTTTCGATTTGCGTAATGGCCGGGAGTATCAGCGTCCACGGCTGGGACAAGGACGAAGTGTCCGCCCGGTCGTCCGATGCAGCGCAGATTGAGCTAAGGCAAAAGGATGGGGCCGGTCAATCAGCTAAGGCACTGAGAGTGGAAGTATTTGTGGTCGACAAGTCAGACGAGGGACGAATCAAAACCAACTGTCAGGCGTCTAGCGAGCTCGAACTGTTTGTTCCGCGCGCGGCCTCGGTCCACGTGCAAACTCGTGACGGAGAGATAAACATCGCCGACATAGCAGTTGCCGTTGCGGGAACCCAGAACGGCGACATTAGTATCGAGCGTGTCTCGCGAGCCGTTGAGGTGGGAAGCGTGGGCGGCAGCGTTTCCATCAAGGATTCCACCGGGCGCACGAGCGTCACGACGATTGGCGGCGCAATTGAAGTAGTAAACCTGCGACCATCCGCGGCCGCGGATGGGTTCGAAGCGGTTAGTGTTAGTGGCGACCTAAATCTTGAGGGAGTCAGCCACTCGCAGCTCAATGCGCGGACGGTTTCGGGAGATGTTCACCTGATAGGACCACTCGCGGCCGGAGGCCGTTATGGATTCAAAACAATGTCCGGCGACATAACTCTAACATTGCCAGATGACTCGTCCTTTAATCTTAGCGCTAAAGTCTCTAAAGACGGGGAGATAATTTCGGATTTTCCCCTGACCCTGATTCCGGACGCGACTCCTCCCACAGCTCCGAAGCCGCCTGCCTCAGCAGTGAGTAGTGTTCCCCCAAAGAGCGCGCCATCGGCACCTGCTGCCACGCCCGAGGCTTCGCCTGTTATCGTTAGGGTTGCGCCTCGCATGAGTAAGGTATTCGTGACCTCGCCGGTTATTGTTACGGTTACCACTCCCACATTGCGCCGTGTGAATGCAGTGTGCGGTGCGGGAAACGCTAGCATCCAGGTTGCTTCATTCAGCGGCACTCTCCATCTGCTGAAGAAGTAGGCATCGTGCTAATCCCGTCTCGCCTGGGTCTGAGATTAAACCGATATTTTGTTTTTCTGCAGTCCAATCCGAACGAGTCATGCCTCAAAATTTGCACTAGTGGTCAGTTTGAGCTTGCGGTCAAATCAGTGGTCTTTGAATCCCGAAGGGATTTAAAGTTAATAGCCGTGGGCGAGCGTTGCGCGACGTCCAGGGAGGACCGCAGAGAGAATCCCGATCCTGTAAGGGCAGAACAGAAGTGGAAAATGTAACCCCTTCAGGGTCAGAGTGTTTCCTTCGCCGTTCCGCTGACGTCGCGCAACGCTCGCCAACGGTTATTAACTTAGATCCCTCCGGGATGATGAGCCCGCAACTCAAGCGGACCCACTACCAATTTTTCCAGTTTTCCAGCGATTCCCATCACCTAAGAGCGCATTTTCAGTTTGGCCGGACCTTCCCCTACAGAAATGCCAAATTTTTGCCACAAACAAATTCCGCATGGTGTTCTGGTAATAGAGCAACGCAGACGGGCCGGGGACGGTAGTAGTAACAACCTCCAAGGTGACTGTTCCCGGCCTGAAGAATGTTAAAGCCTAAGGGTGAAAGAAATGAGCCAAATTAAAGTGCCAGAAAACAGAGCATACAAAGTAACACTGATAGTACTGGTGGGGCTGGCTGCTTTTTCCACTGCTATGAAGGATCTGAATCGGCTTCAGGAGATGGTTAGCAGCGTTAAGGAATTTACTGGTCAGTGGCACGGGACTGATTTGGTAATGCTTAACGTGGAATCCATTTCGCCTAGCGAGTCGTGCCCGAATGATAGCCCGCAGCCGATCAACCCTTCCTCTGAGTCTGGTTCGAGCGAGGGCATTGCGCCGGCCAGAGACAATGAGATTGAGATGATGGACTACGAGACAATTACTGAACCTGAAGTTGGTGGAAAGGTCGAACTGGTTGCCAGCCGCAAGGTGAATCGCAACGTGCCACGCTTAGCAGGTGCCAAATACGCTCAGGGGAGAAATCTTGAGGGTGAGATCTCCGCGATGCGCCGAGCGGGACATGGGCCAACCCGCTTTGAATATAAGACCTTTGACCGGACAGTAACCGTGGAACTTCCCATAACGATGCTCACTGATATTAAAGCAGACGCCTTCGAGGCTGAGGTATCGCCGGATTTTAGCTTGAGCCTGCTTGGCAAGATAGGCCGTAAACAATCGCACGGTCGAACTGACAGCGCCAGGCGCGAATTTATGCTTAAGAGATTCGAACGAAATATTGCTTCTCGACGTGCCGGTTGATTCGGCAAAGTTGAGACTCCCGACAGAAGAAAGAGAAGAGAGAGAAGAGATGATGTTGAAGAGAAGTTTGATCGTGACAATGATTTTGAGTGCTGCGCTATGGAATGGAACGAGTGGAAGAGCCTCGAAGATTCAACTGAGTGTTGCGCGCAACGCGGAAGTTGAAAGCTCACAACCCGGCGCGGAGCCGGTGCAGGAGTTGCGCGAGAACTTTCAGCAGACTTACGCTCTTTCATCAAGTGGCCGGCTAAGTCTCGAGAATCTGAATGGCGGCGTACGCATCGCCGTATGGGACCGGGATGAAGTTCAGGTGAACGCGGTCAAGCGCGCTTACAGACGTGAGCGATTGACCGAAGCGAAGATCGAAGTGAATGCGAGCGCCGATGCAATCAGAATTAAAACGACTTATCCGGACTGGAACCAGACATTTACCGACGAACAGAAAGGCCGCTACAACAATCCCGCGCTGGTTGACTACACCATCACAGTTCCCCGTAACGCGCGTTTGGAGTCGGTCGATCTTGTGAATGGCTCGCTCGATCTGGATGGCGTCGAAGGTGATGTCAAGGCGTCGTCGGTAAACGGGCGGGTAACTGCCCGCGGCCTCGCGGGCATAGCAAAACTCTCGACAGTCAACGGCAGCCTTGAAGCAACTTTCACCAAGCTTCATGAGGCGAAGCCGATTACGCTCGGCTCGGTCAACGGAAGTGTAACGCTGATCATTCCCTCGGATGCGAATGCAGTGGTGAGAGCGGGAACCGTTCATGGAGCCATCAGCGATGATTTTGGCTTTAACGTGCAGCACGGGGATTACGTGGGCCACGAGCTTTACGGGCAACTGGGAGCCGGTGGACCGCGGATAAAGCTGGGAAATGTAAATGGCCGTATCTCCATCAAGCATGCCCAGGACGGCCGGCCTGTAAGTCCGGCTACGAGCTTGCTAACCACGAAAGACAAAGACAAGGAAAAGAATAAGGGGCAATGCTCGGGAGATGGCGAAGGCGATGAAGGCGATGAGGAGGCCGAACGCAGTAAAAGCTCGGAGCAGCGACACCAGGTTAGGGAAGCCCGCCGGGCCGAACGAGCGCAGCGAGCCGAGGCCGCCAAAGCCCATCGTGAAGTGCAGGTTGAGGTGCAGCGCGAGGTTGAGCAAGCTATTCGCGAGGCTCACCGCGAAATCGCGCTAGCCCAGAGAGAAATCGAACGCGAGACCCAACGCGAGGTGCGGGAAAGAGTGCGCCGCGAAGTGAGGGGTCAAGCTGAAGGGGTCGGGGAAGGCAAAGGCAGCGGAAGGGGATATGGCTACAAAGGTCTTACCGAACGTGAGTCAAAGACCTTTTCGGTCACTGGTTCGCCGCGCGTGAACATCGTGACCTTCGACGGGGCCGTAACTGTTCACGGGTGGGATAAGCCGCAAGTGATGTACACGGCGACAAAGCGTGGTGGCGATGAGCAGGAGATTAAGCAGGTAGCAATTCAGACGGAACAGCGAGGCTCATCGGTTTCAATTATAGCGAAGTCCTTAGAGAGCAGCGGAGCGGCGTCCTTGGAGGTCTATGTTCCGCGCAACTCAACGTTGCACGTTTCCTCACAGGATGGTGAGTTGAACCTGGAAGGCGTTTCGGGGGAACTCACTCTGCGCACGGGTGATGGCTCAATCAAAGTGAGCAATGGCGGAGGACAGTTGCAGGTTAATACCGGGGACGGAGAGATTCGGATCGCCAGCTTTGATGGACAGGTAGACGCGCGCACGGGCGATGGCTCGATTTCTCTCGACGGAAAATTTAATGGTCTGGCTGCGCGAACCGGTGACGGGAATATCTCGCTGGCGGTTCCTGCCAATTCGGACTTCACGATAGAAACCAACGCCGAGGGTATAGACAACGCTGGAGTGACCATCTCTGAAGATATCACCCCGTCGAAGCGTGTGAAGCGATGGAGAGTGGGTCGCGGCGGCAACGTTTTCGTTCTTAACACGGGCGACGGAAGAATCGTTCTTAATTCGCGATGAGATAACCGGGTCCATTCGAGGACCCCGTTCTCTGTGTAACAAGAACGCAGAATCTTGTTTTCACCACAAGAATTTTCACGCAAAGACGCAAAGGGGAGCAAAGACACAAAGGGGAGCAAAGACACAAAGGGGAATACGTATTAGACTTGGCGACTCGCCCCCTTGAGTCTTTGCGTGAAGTTGCCCTGTGTTGCGGTAGAGGCAGCGCTATGTAGCCCCTGGCAGAGCGTCGTTGCTTATGAAACAAGTATTCTTGATTCTCAGCTTTCTGAGTCTCTTCACACCCATCGCTTTCGCC
>JBGTLM010000205.1:0-5000 GCA_041744135.1 Pyrinomonadaceae bacterium | reverse complement strand
ACTTGCAACCGGCTCAATTTCCTGTCGCAAGCGGTTCAGTGTGTAACTATGAATCCTCGCGAGCAGTCGCCGGGCACACCACTCAGTTTCGTCGATCCCCGGTGTGAAGCGCCCGCGGAGCACAAACCCCTCGGCCTCAAGTTTCAGCAGCGCGCCGTCAACGTCCCCCACTCCGAGTCCTGCCGAGGCAGCAAGGCCCCTCGCAGTTACCGGTCCCAAGCCTTCAAGACGACCACGCAGCAGTTCGACCAGGGCATTCTCAAATGACCACGTGGTTTCGATAAACGAAACGGGTGCGGCAATCAAAGGTTGTAAAATTGCATAAGGGAAGACTGCCTGCAACTGCGGCAAACGCTCAGCAGCAACCCACAGCCTTGTCGCTGAAAGCGTCTCATTGTTTGCTGGGCTTGCTGGGACCGTAGGCGTGCCACCGGCATTGTCTGCGCTAAGCTCAACACCCGGAGAAATACCCGAAGGATGCCCGGCAGGCGGGACGCCTACGCTCCCGGCATCGGGCACTCCTGCGCACCCGGCCTCGAGCACGGCTGCGCGTCGATCGCCCGATAACATTTTCAGAAACTCTTGCCACTCTGGAGGCGTTACTCCGGCCCCATCAATTTCATTTGAGATCGAACGCTGGTCCGCTGATTCGTCAACCGCAAACTCACCCAGGATGCCTTCCGCTTCAGTGATGAACCCTAATTCCACGAGGGCGTCGTGAAGCTCGTCCGGGTTCTGAACTTGCGGCCAGGCTTCCCGACGCACCCGGTCGATTGCCGCCTGGTCCAGCCTGCCGATATCCGCCGCAGTTGCCGGATCAAGCCATCGTCGCTGAGACACAGCTCGCGTGCGTCGCTCCTCCAACGGAGCGTCGTCAAGGTAAGCGTAGGGCCGGGCATTGAGTATTTCCGCGGCTAGCGGTGACGGTTCCAGCAGGTCGCGGGCAAAGAGGTTCTTTTCGTTGCGTTCAATTGCCGCCAGGAGAGCTTCAAGGCCGTCGACATCCATGGCCTCTTCGAGACAATCGCGCACCGTTTGGCTCACTAGAGGATGCTCGGGAATCTCACGTTGACCCGTAAGATTCTCCGCGCAGGCGACCTGATCGGGGAAGACTGCAGTCAGCAAATCCTCTGCGTTCATCCGCTGTAGCTGGGCGGGAATCTTCTTGCCGCCGCGTCTTCGGAGCACCGCCAGAGCGCGAGTCACGTTCCAACGCCAGCGAATGTTCCACATCGGCGCATCAAGCAACGCCTGACACAGCAGTTCGCGAACGGTTTTCGAACTCAGGTAATGGAAAACGTCTTCCAGTGGAAAACTGTGGGTGGGACCCAGTGAAAGAACAATGGCATCCTCTGTCGCCGCAGCCTGCAACTCAAAATTGAACTGGCGGCAAAAGCGCTTTCGCAACGCCAGACCCCAGGCACGATTCAGCCGGCTGCCAAAAGGCGAATGCAGCACGAGTTGCATGCTGCCGCTGTCGTCGAAGAAACGTTCGAGGACGATGTTGTCGAGCGTCGGCATCACACCGAGTGCGGCTTTGGCCGCAGCAAGATACTCAACCATTTGTTCCCCCGCGGATCGGGAGATTCCGACTTCGTCCGCCAGCCAATCAACTGCTGCCCCGAGTTCAACCCTTGGCCGTTGTAAGTTGTCTTCTTCACTTCGCAGCTCATCGGAACCGCCGGCGTCATCCACTTGGCCTAAACCTTCTGCGGTCTCAACGTGACTCGCGTTACCGTTGGAGTGAAATTTTACTCTATCGACAATTTCCTCTCGGAGCCGCGAAACAGCCGCTGAAAGTTCAATTGTGCGAGAAGGAGCCTCCCCCAGCCAGAAAGGAATCGACGGGGGTTGTCCCGCCGCATCTTCAACCCTGACCTTCCCCTGCTCGACACGAAGCACTCGCCAGGAGGCATTTCCCAGCTGGAAGATATCGCCCTGCAAACTCTCGATCGCGAAATCTTCATTGACCGAACCAATCACCAGCCCACTTGGTTCAAGCACCACGGCATAATCCGCTGTATCGGGAATCGCCCCCCCTGAAGTGATGGCGGCCAGCTTCGCGCCGCGCCTACCTCGCAAGCGCTGGTTGACGGCATCATGATGTAAATAGGTTGAACGACGACCGCGCTTTGTAGAAAATCCATCAGCAAGCATGCGCACGATGGCGTCGAAATCCTTCCGCTCGAGATTACGATATGGAAACGCTCGCCGCACCATCGCAAAGAGGGCGTCTTCAGTCCATTCTTCGGCTGCCACGGTGGCCACAATTTGCTGCGCCAGGATGTCGAGGGGCTGTTCCGGAATCGAGAGTCGATCCAGCTCGCCTCTCCGCACTGCATCAATCAAAGCGGCACATTCCACCAATTCATCACGCGAGAGCGGAAAGATCCTGCCTTTTGGGAAACCGGCAACCGTGTGGTTTGATCGTCCGACCCGTTGCAGGAAACTGGCAATTGAACGGGTGGAGCCGATTTGGCAAACCAGATTGACGTCCCCAATATCGATCCCGAGCTCCAATGACGCGGTGGCAACTAAGGCACTCAATTCCCCAGCTTTCAATCTCTGCTCTGCCGCGAGCCGCTGTTCGCGCGCGAGGCTGCCATGATGGGCAGCAATGTTCTCATCGCCAATACGCTCTCCCAGATGACGCGCCACGCGCTCGGCAAGTCGGCGCGTGTTCACGAATACGAGGGTGGTTTTGTGTTCTCTGATGAGCTGCGCCAGCCGGTCATAGACCTCATCCCAAACGTCGCCGGACATCACCGCCTGCAGAGTCGACTCCGGGACCTCAATTGCCAGGTCAAGCTTGCGCGTGTGTCCGGTATCAATAATGCTGCAGTTTGGCCGGCCGTCCGAACCGATTTCAGCCGAGCCCACGAGAAAGCGAGCCACCTCATCAATGGGTCGCTGCGTTGCGGACAAACCCACGCGAATGAGCTTGGAATTTCGGATCTCAGATTTCGAGTTTCGAATTTCGTTTTCCGGGGGCCGGCTTATCAATTCTTCAAGACGTTCAACTGAGAGGGCCAAATGCGAGCCGCGCTTGTCTCCGACAACGGCGTGAATTTCGTCAAGAATTAGTGTACGCGTGGTCTGCAACATTCTGCGGCCACCATCGCTGGTCAGCAAAATGTAGAGCGATTCAGGTGTGGTTACGACGATATGCGGCGGGCGCTTGGTCATCGCGGTGCGTTCGGCCGCAGGCGTGTCGCCAGTGCGCACTAAGGTGCGAATGCTGATCTCCGGGAGTCCCATGGCTCGGAGTTCCTGCTGTATTCCCTCGAGCGGAATCTGCAGATTTCGCTGCACGTCGTTACTCAGAGCCTTTAACGGTGAGACGTAGACCACGTGAGTGGTATCGTCGAGATTTCCCTCAATGCCCAGCCGAACCAGATCATCAATAGCCGCGAGAAATGCTGCGAGTGTCTTACCTGAACCAGTGGGCGCGGCGATAAGAGTGTTGCGGTGCGCTTTGATTGCCGGCCAGGCGAGCTCCTGCGAGGCGGTGGCTGAGGGAAAACTCTTTTGAAACCATCGTGCAACTGCCGGGTGAAATATTTCGAAATTCATGGGGGAGGGATTATAGCGCGAGGCGACTAAAATTGCACACATGAAACACTGGCCTAGGCGTGGAATGGAGAGATTGAGGTAGAGAACAGCAAAATTCTATGTGATTCCTGGCTCATCGAGGTCAAGAGATTCACGTCCACGCCTCTCAGCACTGAGACGATCATACCTTAGCAAATCTGCATGTTGTGACGTGGGCAAAGCGAACGCGCCCCTCCCAACCGCGAATCCCTCACCTTGAATCTTTCGCCGCAATGGTAAGAAAACTATTCCCAGCTTGCACAGATTAGGCGGATTCCAAATACGCTTTGGTCTTGGGCTTTGGCACTTGAAATTAACGATGAGCTTGACATAACCAAAAGCAAAAGACTCACCCCCAACAACTATTTGAAATATTTGGAACCCTTAATTTGTAATCTGCGGATTACCTATTCAACTATCCACGTGTCGCCGCTGTTAATGAGCTTATCTAAACTGCCTGGCCCGTTCTTTGAAATTGCCGCATCAATCTGGTTCACCATCATTTCTTCATAGGTGGCGCGCTGGATAGCTCGAAAGATCCCCACCGGCTGCGGGAAATCGGGCTGCTCCATACGGGCTAGCATGAATGCCACCGAGGGATCTCCAAGGTAGATATCGTGCACCAGCAGATCGGATTCGGAGATGCCATTCTCGCCCAGCGTCACCACTTCCGGATGCGCACCATTCATCCGAATCCCCTGGTTACGATCTTTGCCAAAGATCATCGGTTTGCCGTGTTCGAGATACAGCACCCGATCCGACCTCACGCTCCTTTCGGCAAATTGATCGAAGGCGTGGTCGTTAAAGATATTGCAGTTTTGGTAGACCTCGATGAAAGAAATTCCTTTGTGTTTCGCTGCGGCTTCAACTACCAACCCGAGATGTTTGACATCGATATCAATCGAACGAGCCACAAAGGTCGACTCGCTGGCTATGGCGAGTGAAAGAGGGTTGATCGGGTAATCGATGGTCCCCACCGGCGTTGACTTGGTCTTCTTGCCGAATTCCGAAGTGGGACTGTACTGACCTTTGGTCAATCCATAAATACGGTTATTGAACAGGATGTAATTGATATCGAGATTGCGCCGAATAGCGTGCATGAAATGGTTGCCGCCAATCGACAAGGCGTCGCCATCACCCGTGATCACCCAGACGCTGAGCTCTGGGTTGCCGCACTTGATCCCCGTGGCCACCGCCGGCGCGCGTCCATGAATACTGTGAAAGCCATAGGTATTCATGTAATAGGGAAAACGCGACGAGCAGCCGATGCCGGAAACAAAAACGATCTTCTCGCGCGGGATACCCAGCTCGGGCATCACCTTCTGTACGTTATTGAGAATCGCGTAGTCGCCGCAACCCGGACACCAACGCACTTCCTGATCGGAAATAAAGTCCGCCTTCTTGAGTTG
>JBGTLM010000204.1:0-4538 GCA_041744135.1 Pyrinomonadaceae bacterium | reverse complement strand
ACATTTCTGCTGGCGGGGATTACCACCGTGCGCGACCTCGGCAATTCGGGACGATTCGGCGACATCGCCGTTCGCACCGCCATCAATGATGGAAGTCTAGATGGTCCGAGGATGTATGTTTCCGGTCCCGGACTAAGCCCGGAAGGCGGACAGTTTCCAGGCTTGCAATTCAGCTATCGCGGGATTGCGGAAGAAGAATACCGCGTCGTGCGTGGGGCGGAAGATGCGCGGCTGGCGGTAAGGGAAAATGTAACCTACGGCGCAAATGTCATCAAAATTTACTCCAGCGCTTCTCCGAATCCGGGGTATCTCTCGCTGGAAGAGATGCGGGCGATTGTTGCCGAAGCGCGTCTGTTGGGTGTCAAAGTTGCCGCGCACGCTACCAGCGACCTCGCCATCAGCCGCGCCGTCGAAGCCGGTGTCGACTCCATCGAACATGGCTATCGGGTGGAAGATGCGACGCTCAAGCTGATGAAACAGCGCGGTGTGGCGTTAGTTCCAACCTATTTGGACAGCGTGAATCTGAAGCGGCTTTATGCCATTGCGCGACCGAATCGTCCGCCCACGGAGCAGGAACTTGCGGCGACACTCAAACAGCGATACGAACGATTGCAACGCGCTATGAAATCCGGTGTCACCATTGTGGCGGGTTCGGATAACTATCTCGACCTCGGCGTGCCGCAGGGCGAAGCTGCCAAAAGGGTTTTGTTCACCTACCACGATGCGGGAATGGAGACAGCGCAAATTCTTCAAAGTGCCACAATTAACGCGGCAAGACTTTTCGGAGAGGCACGACTCGGAATTATCAAGACGGGTGCTTTCGCGGATTTAATCGCCGTGGACGGCGACCCAGTTGGAGATTTCAGCGCCATGGAACGGATCAAGTTCGTGATGAAGAACGGAATTATCTACGTTGGACAACCGTGAAACTAGTGGACTGTAAATGTTGAAATTACTAGCGTCTGCTCCCGTTGCCGCTCGCTTCTCATTCACACCTATCTTCAGATAGGTGACGACGGTGGACGCAAATTCCCGGAACCGTTTCAACGGTTTGGCGGCGCTCCGGAGAAACCGTTCAAACGGTTTCAGAGGGGTTACCGAACGTTCCCTACACCCAGCTAAAGCAGGGTGTGAATGAGAAGGTGCTAGCGGAGCCTTTGTTACATGTCAAACACACTAAGGCGCGTCCATCTTATCGAGTGTGAATGAGAAGGTGCTAGCGAAGCCTTTGTTACAGTCCGCTAGCATACCTCTTCCTTTGCAAGTCACTGTAACGAAGGAGACCTATTTATGCGATCAGTAAATAGCAATGTCATGTGGAAGGAATCGCTAAAGGATATCACTACTGAGTATCCACGATCTGGGTTATGCCATCTGCCCACGCCTTTAGAGAGGATGCCCAACCTCTCGCGGAAACTTGGAGGAGTGAATCTGTTTATTAAGAGGGACGATCAGACGGGCCTGGCTTTCGGCGGTAACAAGTCCCGAAAATTAGATTTCATCATGGCAGATGTTCTGGATCAAAAAGCCGATTCCGTCATCACCTGGGGAGGCATGCAATCCAATTGGTGTCGTCAAACTGCGGCGGCCGCCAGAAAGCTGGGCCTCAAACCAATTCTGATTCTCTTTAAGAGAGCCGGGCTTCCGACAGAATGTGATGGAAATCTGCTCTTGGATTCTATTCTCGGCGCAGAGATAAGGACTATCGAGCTGGAACAAGGAAAGAGCTTCATGGAGATTCGCGCCGTTGAGCAGATACTTAAAACGGTCGTCGAGGAAGAGCGCAGGGCGGGACATGACCCCTACATCGCTCCCATCGGAGGATCATTTCAGGAAGGCTCGATGAGAAAACCTTTGGGGGCAATTTGCTACGTAGATGCGATTAGTGAATTGGTGAAGCAGGCTGAAGCGGAGGATGTGCGAATAGATTACCTGGTTCACGCTACCGGATCGGGCAGCACACAGGCAGGTCTCATAGTTGGCGCGAAGCTGTTCTGTCCGGAAGTGAAGATTGTCGGCATCAGCGCTTGCGAGGACCTAAAGACGATCACCCGCTTTGTGGACACAATCACTCGTCGCACGTTTGAAGAGTTCGGCCTGAACGCAGACCTTGGTGAAGCAGACATCCATATCTTTGAGGAATACCTTGGAGCGGGATACGGGATTCTCAATCTCGAAACCACGCGAGCGCTTCGCATGGTGGCGGAGACGGAAGGCATCCTGCTAGACCCGGTTTACACGGGGAAGGCGATGGCAGGCTTAATCGATCTTATCGGGAAGGGTTATTTCAAACGGGGCGCTAACGTCATCTTCCTTCACAGCGGAGGCACCCCAGCGCTCTTTCCTTATCGCGAAGAACTTATGAGTTACATGAGTGACGGCATAGACATCACTGATACAGATACCATCTCTAATTTCCGCCCAAGCTGATTCCCTCTAGGCCAAAGGGCAAGAAAGCCCTCACACCGTGAGTTAATCAAGTGATGTGATAGCGACGCGGCGGAATAAACAGAGGCTTCAGCCCGAGATACGTTACAGAGCTTGCACTTTGATCCAGCTCGCGTTGAAGCTGGCTTTCTAAGTATCGAGGTACATTGATGCGAATATTGATTCTAACAGCAGTTATCGTGTTTTTCTCCAATCCGGCTTTTGCGCTGGCACAGCAAGTATCAGCAACTCCACGCCCCCAGCTTAACCTCGTCCAGACCCAAGCCGTCCGGGAGTGGCTGGCGAACCACGCGATTCCTTTGAAAAGCGTGCGAGCCGGGGCAGGGTTTGATGACCTGAAGATGCTCAAATCCGTTTTAAAAAACGTGCGTATTGTGGGATTGGGAGAAGCAAGCCACGGTCAGCGAGAGTTCTTTCAATTCAAGCACCGCATGTTGGAGTTTCTGGTCACCCGCATGAGGTTCACTGCCTTCGGCATCGAGGCCAGTTATCCGGCCTGCATGAACATTAACGAATATGTCGTGGATGGCAAAGGGGATCCTCGGAAGGCACTCGCAAGCCAGGGTTTCTCGGTCTTTGACACGCAGGAAATACTGGACATGGTTGAGTGGATGCGGCAGTACAACAGCAAACTGCCGGAAGCGAAGAGGATCAAGTTTTTGGGCTATGACATGCAGAGCCAGTATCAATACGCGATGGATGCCGTCGCGGTATATTTGAAGAAAGTGTCGCCGGACCGGGTGACCGAAGCCGAAACGGCATTCCTGCCGGTCAAGGCAGAACCCGGCAAGCCCCTGAATATCACAGCTCAGTCGGCAGAGGATCAAGCGAAGAGCGTCGCTCGCCTGGACAAACTGCACGCATTTCTAGTGACTAACCGCAGCAAGTTCATTGAGCAAACTTCGGAGTGGGATTTCAATGTTGTTCTTTTGCATACCCGCGTATTGGCTCAGGGCGCGAGGTATTCGGTCGCATCGTGGAAAGGCGTAAGGAAGTGGCAATCTGACAAAGACATGAAGGATAAGTCGGTATATTCGTTTTTAGGGGAGGCGATCGCCATGCGCGATCTCTACATGGCGGAGAACGTCGAAACGCAGTTGAAGATGCTCGGACATAAAGCAAGGATGGTCATCGGAGGTCACAACGCTCACCTCCAGGTTGGAACTTGGGGGGATGGTAATCCAGGCATGAAGGATCTCAAGCTACCGGCTATGGGAGGCTACCTGCGAAAGACCTTTGGCGACGCTTACTACGTTTTTGGATTTGGCTTCTACCGCGGTTCTTTCCAGGCGAGCGGAAGGGATGAGAAGGGCGTATCGGGAATGCAGGAATTTCTCATGCCGCCCGCTTCCGAAGGATCGGTGGAATGGCATATGAGAACTGCCGTTCAGGAGAAAGGGTTTCAAAATTACCTGGTGAACTTCCGCGCAGCTCCGAAGAAAGGACTCGTTGCAGAGTGGTTTTCCAGCCCGTTGCCGATGACGACGCTTCCCGGCGCATTCAGCAAAGACCGCACACGGGAAGACTCGCAAGCCTTCATCTCCTTGAGAGAATACTTTGACGGCATGCTCTTCGTGGAGGAAACGACCCGGGCGCGCCCAAACGCAAGCAGCACCGGGAAATAATCGCCGCTTTACGCCGGTCGTTGAAGGACGGATTAAAGCGGTATAGGGACATAGAATCCGGCGTGGTCCACTGAAGCGTTGAATACAAAAAGATTGAGTAACCTCTGTGAGTCAGAAAGGACCCCATGAAAACATCTCTAAGAGATAGCTTGTTCACTCTCATTCTGCCACTGATAGTCCTTTCACAGCCCTCCAGCATGACGGCGCAATCGACCACCGGCGGGCAACCGTCCGCCGCACAACGCGCGACACCCTTTGTGGCAGTGCCGAAGGTGGAGTTCGAAAAGTACACTCTGCCAAACGGGCTCCAGGTGATTCTGCACGTCGATCGAAAGCTGCCGGTCGTGCACGTCAACCAGTGGTTTCACGTCGGCTCGAAGAACGAGCAAGCAGGTCGCACGGGTTTTGCACACCTCTTCGAGCACATGATGTTCCAGGGATCGAAGAATGCTACCGGCGAGTACG
>JBGTLM010000203.1:0-21891 GCA_041744135.1 Pyrinomonadaceae bacterium | reverse complement strand
CTAGAAGTTCACCTTCAGCCCGAACTGAATGATTCGCGGGTTCACTGAAGTGCCCGTAATTCTGCCAAATGCCGGGTTCGATACGTTGGTGTTGGGATTGAAGAATTGTGGATGATTGAAGGCGTTGAAAAACTCAGTGCGGAACTCGACGTTGCCGCTTTCGCCCAGCAGACGAAGCGGCGTCCGCTTGATAACCGCGAAGTCAGAATTATTCTGGCCTGGCCCAAAGGCTATCCCCGGACCGCTATTACCGAAATTGGTGGCAGTGCTGCCAGCTTCTATCAACGCCCAGACGGGCGCACCGGCGGTTGCAGTGAGGCCGTTGAAACATAGCCTGTTGAAGTAGCCATTCAGTCTGCTTTGAGTAGACCCGGGGGTCACCAGGTCGGCGGCCGTGCAACCGGGAGCGAGTTGCGCCCGATCATTCGTAATCCCAAACGCGTTGTTCGAGTTGGTGCCGAAGAAACTCAAGGGCAGGCCCGACTGGATCGTAGTTACCCCGGCCACAGACCAACCACCGAGCAAGTTGTTCACAAAGCCATTGAACCTCTTGGGGTTGGGCATTTGATAAACATAACTGAAGACGAACCGGTGCTCGCGATTGAAGTCATTGCGTCCATATCTGGAACGGGGATCATTCTGATTTCCAGCTATTCCAAATCCTGAGGCGAAGGTGTTTGTCGCCGCGTCGCTGTAAGCACGAGCGAAAGTATACGAAGCCAGGAACTGCAAGCCTTTCGAGAACCGCTTCGTGAGACTGGCTTCCAGCCCGTCGTACCTTGACGACGCTGTTGAGTCGATATCATTGAGCCCGGTTGCGGTAAAACCCCGTATGGGCACTCGCAGCGGAATGTTAGCTACAGTGTTGGTTGTCTGGCCCCGAATCGGATTTGAAGGGCTGGCCAGTCTAGCCTGATTCAGCGAATGCGCGAGCACCTGATGCGTACCTTTGGCGCCAACGTAGCCAACTTCCAATAAGAAATCGCGCCCAAGGTCAGTCTGAAGGTTCACGCTGAATTGCTGCGTCAAGGGCGGACGATAATCTTGATCAACGAAGGAAATGTTCCGCGCTGTAGTCGCCGAGTAGGCAGGAAACTGCGGGAAGCTTGGCACGGGTTGAAAGGGATTAGCGAAGCTGGCCGCGGTATTATCAAAGACCTGCAACACACGTTGTAACGCGAAGGGTGGAGCGGCAGCAAGTTGGATAAACGGTTGTCCCGTGGCGCGGGTATAGTAAATCCCGTATCCGCCACGAAACACCATCCGGTCCGTAAAGGGCAAGAAGGTCTTGGGCAGCTTCCAGGCGAATCCGATGCGGGGGCCAAAGTTGTTCTGACGCTTCGCGCGATTGCCGAAGGTGTTGCCCAGCTGTGTTATGCCCGCCGGAACGGTCCCGGGAAAATTGCTGGAGACTACATAGCCCTGGATCGTGCCCCCGGCCGGGGGATTGGGATTGGCCACTGCGATGTCGAACCCGCTGTTGCGGCCAAGCTGGTCTCCCAGATTCCCAAGCCGCTCGTAGCGGAGGCCAACGTTCAAGGTAAAGGATGAGGCTAGTTTGATATCGTCCTGGATGAAGGCATTTCCATCCGTGGTTATCCATTTACGGTCGAGCAAACCTGGAATATCGACGGAGGCGATGACATTGCTCAGTGGTGTACCGTTACCTCCTGACGCGACCGGCCCGGCCGCCAGGCCCAACAAGAAGTCCGGGAAGGTTTGGAATATAAGGCCGCCCAGAAAGCGAAAGTTATCGATGCCGAGATGGCTGCGCGTGATGCCGCCGCCGAAACGAAAGGTATGCCGTCCGCGAACATACGTTAGCGAGTCCTGGAAAGTGAGATGCCTTTGCGGAATATTCACGGACTGGCCATTGCCGCCTATTGCCCCAGTACCACCGATGGCGATCGACGGAAAGTCATTGGCGGCCCCCGACGCCGCGACTCCTATGTCTGAGAATTTGAAGATCGTTTCTTGCAAGGTGGATACGAAGTTGCGAAAGAAGCCGAACTCCACCTGATTGACCACGCTGGGGCTGAAAGTGTAAGTGTGGGCCACGGAGAAATTCCGCAGCCGGTTGCCCGTCAGCACAGGGAAGCCCGGGACACCGGGAGCACCAGTTAATTGCGAAGAGGGGAATGGCAGACTCTGGTCGCTGTTAGCGTAGAAAAACCGGCCCGCGATTTTGCTCTTGTCGCTCTGCAAAAAGTCCAGGTTGATGACGAATTGATCCTCGTTGAAGCTGGCGGGGTTGCTGAAAGAAGAAAACCCTCGCAGCGCGAAGGGCTGGGCTGGATTAATCGTCTGCGGCGTAGGAATAAGGAATTGCCCGTTCGGGAGCCTCATGTTGAGCAAGGCTAACGCTTGAGGACTAATGTTGGAGCCATCGGCCAGCAAACCCAGGCCACCCAAGCCAATCTGCTGAGCAAAGGTCGGCTGGCCGGCAAACAGGCTGCCCAAAGCGGCCCGCGAGCGGTTGTCTGTCAGAGGCGGCGAGAAGAAAGTGACCGCCGCGCCGCCACCCACGCCATTTAGTTGCCGCGTGCCTTGATAGGAGCCAAAAAAGAAGAGCTTGTCTTTGCCCGAACGGAACATAGGTCCACCTTCGCCAAAATTAAACAATGGCAGCGGGCCGCCAAGCGTGAAGCCGAATTGGTTCTGCCTCAGAATGCCCCTTTTCTGGCCGGTGCTGTTGTTGAAGAAGCTGTTGGCGTTGAGCGCGTCGTTGCGAAAGAACTCGAAGACG
Source organism: Pyrinomonadaceae bacterium (assembly GCA_041744135.1). Classification (GTDB taxonomy): domain Bacteria; phylum Acidobacteriota; class Blastocatellia; order Pyrinomonadales; family Pyrinomonadaceae; genus PSRF01. The sequence goes on along the minus strand of JBGTLM010000203.1, from coordinate 19,145 downwards.
GTGCCGTGATACTTATTGCTGCCGCTCTTAGTCACGACGTTAGTGTTGGCTCCAGCGTTCCGTCCGTATGAGGCGTCGTACTGGCCCGTTTGTACCTTAAATTCCTGAATGGCATCCGGATTGGGAACAGCCACACCGCCGCTAAAGCCTCCGCTCGCCTGAAGGTCGTTGATCGGTAGCCCATTCATCTGGAAGCTGTTGTCCCGACCAAAAGCGCCGTGTGTGCGGAAATTTCCTGCGGACTCTCCACTTGTCCCGCGGCCAATTTCGCTGGCATTGTTCACCTCAGCGGCAATGCCGGGAGAGAGTGTGACGATCTGAGTATAGTTGCGGTTGACCAGCGGCAGATTGCTGACCGCTCTGCTATTCGCGACAGTCCCCAACGTGCTGGATTCGGTTTGCAATAAACCCGCCTCGGAAGTGACCGTCACTTGCTCCTGCACGTTTCCCACTTCGAGTTGAACATCGAGCCTCGCGGTTTCTGTGACGTTGACCTGGAGCACGGGCTTGACCGCTTGCTTGAAACCGGCCCCAGAAAACTCTACCCGGTAGGAGCCGGGCAGCAGCAGCGGGAGGGTGTAGTTTCCGTTCTCCTGCGAGACAACCGTGCGCTCTTCCCCCGTCGCTGTATTTGTCGCCTTTACCTGGGCGCCCGCTACGACGGCCCCGCTGGGGTCGGAAACTGTGCCGGTCAGCGCGCCTGTGCTGCCACTCTGCGCCATGGCAGGCAGGCTAAAAAGCAGACATACGAGGCCAAGGCCAACGATAATTCGCGTGATTCTCATTGCTTTCTTTACCTCCAGTCGAATAGACGCGGATGATCGACGTCGGACATCTTCAACTCTGGCATGAGGAGATGAGACATTGTCAGAATTCTATAAATCTTTGAGGCTGCTGCTGGCGTGCCAGGGGAGACCTTTGTTGAACGACATGCATATACGGCAAGTGCTGCAGAAAGTCAATACTGCTACAGATGCTGCTTGTGGGCCGAACTGCTTTTTGCTATCTTCCCTGCGGCAACCTTCCTCAAGTCGTAGTCCCGGCTGGGCGGGCCAGACTCAATTCTCAGGTTGATCTGAAAATATACTGCGGTAACACTCTGGAGATTTGAGTAGTTTCACGCAGCGGCTGCAGAAGTAAGAAATGATCAGGTCTAACTCGCGCAAGAAGACACGGAGCATTTTGAATAATTCTGATAACTCTGAAGTCAAGGCTTCAGCCCTTGAGTCCCGTTTTGCCCAGGCCCAATCAAGGCTCAACCCACGCCGCCAGCAATTGGTTCGAGCCATCCTTGACTCAGCAGATGAGACTTGTTTCCTCTCTTCCCGCGAACTAGCCAAACGCTATCGCGTCGATGCAACCACGATACTGCGAGCCACCCAGGTGCTCGGTTACCAGAGTTATGCTGATTTCTCAGCGGACCTCCGAAAGCACTTCGTGTCCCGCATCACGCCCTACACGGCGTTGAAAGCGGCCACCCGAGAGAAGCGAACTGTGGCTGATCACATCGATCACGCTTTGGAGAAGGCCCTTGATAATTTAAATACCTTGAAATCCGATCTGGATAGACAGCGCATGATAGACCTTGCCAAGCTGATCAAGCGTTCGCGCCGGGTGCTCGTTGTCGGGTTAGACTTTGCCGCTGCCTTGGCTTATTACCTGGCTTATGGATTGTCGGGACTTGGCTTCGATGCCGAGGCTCCGCGAGGAGCCACGGGCTATGTGCAACATAAAGTGAAAGTCTTGACGCCGAAAGATGTGCTCGTGGCCATCAGCTTCGGGCAATGCCTGAGGGATACGGTCGAGGCGGTGCTGCAGGCTAGAAAACAGGGCGTGCCGACTTTCGGGATTACCGACAGCGATACGACACCAATTGCACGCTACTGTGACGCTCATCTGGTTGCTTCCGTGGTCAGCCCTTCATTTCTCAATTCCTATGTCGCTCCCACGGCTGTGATAAACGCCATACACGTAGCTTGCTCTCATGTCGATCCCAAGCGCGCGCTTACCCGGTTAAGACCGACTGATAGAGAATACGCCGCTGGGCCGCGCTGGTACCGGGAGCCGAAAGGGTCAAACGGAGATTTGTCTTAAGTTGCAAGCAGAATGGCATTTATACCACAAGGCCTTAAGTTCTTACCGTTGCCGAGGTTCGGACTGAAAGCAATCTCGGGGGCGCCCTGTTTCAAACGTCGTCGTTCCAGAAGAGGCTAACGGATTTCACCCCGTTGGGGTGAGATGTTTATAGGTAGGAGAGCAAAATCCCCTCCGGTTCCGTTCGGAGGAGCGGAATGGTTCTGGAGTGGTGAAGCTCTATTTGAGTTCCGCTCCTCCGAACGGAGTTGGTACTGGTGTTTTGCCACTCTGGTCTATAAACATGTCACTCCTGACGGAGTGAAAACGCGCTCGAACTGGATCCTTTCAAAGCAAACATTAGTTATTACTGTGTCCAGCGCAACAGAAAAGAGCACCGATCATCTCTTGGTTACTTGGCCGCTGGACAGCAGCCGTGTACTACGGGAAAGAAGTTAAGGACTTCTCCTAGAGATTCATTAGCTATCCACCGCTAGTCCACTTGCAAGCTTGAGCCACAGATCATGAACCAAGCTGATTCTATTCAAATCATGGCGATGCATGCCTTTCTCGTGTACCGACAAGATGAGATCTTGGGCTCGATTTGCAAGCTAGTCGAAACTGAGTCGCCGTCAGGCGACTTCGAAGGCAGCCGCGCCGTCGTTGACCTCCTTGTCGAGATTGCTCGCACAATCCCCGCGATTAGCTCCATCGAGAGAATAACTGTTCCTGACTATGGCGACCATTTGCGGGTGAGCGCTTTCGAAGGCCAAGCTGGAGATACGCGTACTACGTTGTTGCTTGGGCACACTGATACGGTTCACCCTCGCGGCACGTTGTTCACGCAGAATGTGCGTGCGGAAGAAGGCCGAGTGTATGGTCCAGGCATCTTCGACATGAAGGGCTCCTGCGTGCTCGCTTTGGAAGCCTTGCGCACTGTGGCAGCTCTGGACCTTATCCCCACACGCCCGGTGATCTTGCTTCTGACCTGCGATGAAGAAACCGGAAGCGTGACCGGTAGGCAGCTTGTGGAAGAAGAGGCGCGGCGCGCAGCGCAGGTGCTGGTGTTTGAGCCGCCCGCGCCTGGGGGTGGGGTGAAAACGGCACGCAAGGGTGTGGGCATGTGGAAAGTGACGGCACACGGGATTGCTTCGCACGCTGGCCTGAATCCCGAAGCGGGGGCGAGCGCCATTCTGGAACTCGCCCGTCAAACCGAGCAGTTTCATTCGATGAGCGATCCGGCGAGCGGTACGAATTTCAATGTTGGCGTTGTCCGAGGCGGCACACGAAGCAACGTGGTCGCGGCGGAGGCAGAGATCGAAATTGACGTCCGCTTTAGTTGCATCAAAGAAGCTGAGCGGGTCGATGAATTGATGAGCAGCTTGCGATCATTTGATGAACGCGTACACCTCGCGGTTAACGGAGGCATCAATCGTGGCCCGTTCGAGCGGACCGAGGGCGTAGTGAAACTTTATCAGCAGGCGCGGGGGATAGCTGCCTGTCTCGGATTTGAACTCGGAGAGCAATCGGTCGGCGGCGCATCGGACGGCAACTTTGCCGCCGCGCTTGATGTTCCTGTCCTCGACGGGCTTGGAATTGACGGCGGCGGCGCACACGCCGCAAACGAGCACATTTTGACATCCGATATCGCACTGCGTGGCGCTCTGGTGGCGGGGCTCATAGCCACGCTTTAGAAAGAGGATGAAAGCTGCAAGGTCAAAGAACCGCAGAGCATGTTAGAACGGTCCCGCCGATGAAACCAATGAAGACGAAATCCCGACTTGATACTAGACAAAGGCATAGCTTCTCAAACTTCTTCGCGAAGCCGATTTTCGGATAATGATGAATATGCGACGAATAGCTTCTCTGATCTTTGCACTCTTCTTTTTTGTTGCCGGTGTGTGTCGTGGTCGGTGGTAATTCCAGCGCAGTCGGGCAACACGACTGTCGTTGCGCAGTCTACACAACCCCCGCCACAGCCTTCGCCGGGCCTCGATAGGGCGTGGTGGGCCAATGACGATAATGCCGACAGAATCTCGACGCCCATTCACGCGGGCGTCAAACGTACCTCACGTTACGTGATATTGCGTGACAGTATCCGGCTCGCGGTTGATATCTACCTCCCCGAGGCACTTAAAGCTGGCGTGCGCCTGCCGACAATCTTGGAGCAGACGCGCTATTGACGTTCGTTCGAATTCAAGCCGGAAGTCCGTGAAGCGTTGGACCGGCCACCGCAGAGGGTCGTCGACTTTGTGACTCGCGGCTACGCCTACGTGATCGTAGATGTGCGTGGCAGCGGCGCATCGTTTGGCAGCCGGCGCGGTGAACTAGTGCCGTTGGAAGCCAGAGACGGCAAGGATGTGGTTGACTGGATCGTCAGTCATCCGTGGTCCGACGGCAAAGTTGGAGCTACGGGCGTTTCTTACGTCGGCACGACCGCAGAGCTGCTGCTTGTTAACCGTCACCCTGCGGTCAAAGCCATCGTCCCCCAATTCTCTCTTTTCGACGGCTACCCGGACATATTCTTTTCGGGAGGCGTGCCTCACACTTGGTTCATTGAGAATTGGGCACAAGCCATCATCGCGATGGACCGGAACGAAATACCGGAGCAGCAGCGCAAGCAGATTGTGGGAGTTCGCCCGGTTGACGAAGACTCTGACGGGTGTTACTCCGTCAAGCAATCCGCGAGCACGCAACAAGCATTGACATACACACTAAGCTTGCGCCTATCACATATCGGACGACCGGGCTCCCGCTGGGTGGACGCTCGAAGAGATCAGCCCAAAATCGTATGTGCGTGAGTTGATAGCTTCCCGCGCTGCTATTTATAGCTACAGCGGCTGGTACGACCACGTCGCAGCGGAAGCGCGCGCGCTGCTCGAAAAATGAAACTGCGACGAAAGATGTATGCGGTTCGGCGTCTTCTAATTGCTGAGTGGTACAATTCCGACTCCAAATCTGATCCTGTTACCCGTCGTGCTGCTACGAGCGATGCCGATTTGCTGTCTAAATTGGGTGCTGATTAGCAGACCGGCATACTCATGGAGCGGGCGGTATAGTCCAGGTGGTAATCAAAACTAAACTTATGCGTATCGCTATCGGAGCCGACCACGGAGGCTTTCCGCTCAACGAGCAAATCGTCGAGGAACTGAAGCACGCGGGGCATGAAGTCGTGGACTTCGGCACTCACGACGGCGGGCAGCCGGACGATTACCCCGACTACGTGCGGTTAGTCGGCGGAAGCATTCAACGCGGCGAAGCGGAGCGCGGCATTCTCGTGTGTGGTTCGGGCGTCGGCGCGAGCGTGGCGGCGAATAAATTGCGCGGCGTGAGAGCGTGCCTTTGCCATGACACGTACTCGGCGCATCAGGGCGTCGAACATGACGACATCAACGTGCTTTGTTTGGGGGCCCGCGTCGTGGGCAGAGAATTGGCTTTGGAACTAGTGCGCGCCTTTCTTCAAGCAAGATTCACTGGCGAAGAGCGCCATGTCCGCCGTTTAGCAAAAGTCACAAAGATGGAGAATTGTTTTTAAGCTGCTTAACCCGAATGCGTTTGTCGCGACGAAAGGAAAGTTACATGAACCCATTGACTCAATTACACAATTACGGGCAGAGCGTGTGGTTCGATCAGATGCGACGCTCGTTGCTCAAGGGCGGCGAACTGGGGCGCATGATCGAAAAAGACGGCTTGCGCGGCGTAACCTCCAACCCGACGATCTTCGAGAAGGCCATCGGCGGTTCGGCCGATTACGACGAGGCGTTGAAAGAATTGGCTTCTTCAGGCGCGAGCGTCGAGGAGATTTACGCGTCGCTCGTCGTCGAAGATATTAGGGGAGCCGCCGATTTGTTTCGTCCGCTGTATGACGAGTCGAAGGCGGTTGACGGTTACATAAGTTTAGAAGTCAGCCCGACGCTCGCGCATGACACGGCAGGGACGATTGAAAGCGCGAAACAGTTGTTCCAGGCGCTCGACCGCCCGAACGTGATGATTAAGATTCCGGCGACACCCGAAGGCTTACCTGCAATTGAAGAGGTGATCGCCAGCGGAATCAATGTCAATGTCACGTTGATCTTTTCGCAAGAGGTTTACGTAGAAGTTGCCGAAAGCTACATACGCGGACTTGAGCGGCGCGTCGAAAAAGGCGAGCCGGTTGATCGCATCGCGTCCGTCGCAAGTTTCTTCGTCTCACGAATTGACGCGGCAATTGATAAACAGCTCGGAGTACGCATTGCCAAAGCGTCGAGCGAAGACGAGAAAAGACGGCTCAGATCTTTACTCGGCAAAACGGCCGTGGCGAACGCGAAGCTCGCTTACCAAAAATATAAGGGGATATTCGAGGGTGCACGCTTCGCGGAACTTAAAGCGCAGGGCGCGCAGGCGCAGCGTCAGTTGTGGGCTTCGACGGGAACTAAGAATCCGAAATACTCAGACGTGCTCTACGTCGAATCGCTCATCGGGGCGGACACGGTTAATACAGTCCCGCCGGACACGCTGAACGCTTTCCGCGATCACGGGCGCGTCCGCGCGACGCTCGAAGAAGATGTGGAAGGAGCGCGGGAATATTTACGACAACTCGCCGAAGTCGGCATCAGCCTCGACTCTGCGACAAAGCAATTGACGACCGAAGGCGTTAAGTCGTTCGCCGATTCGTTCACGAAACTCATCGCCGTAATCGAAGCGCGGCGCGACGGGGTGACGCGCAACCTGCTCGAACGCCAGACCGCCAATCTCGGCAAACACCAAGAAGCATTTGAGCAAACGCTCGAACGCATGGAAAAGGAGGAGTTTATTGCCCGCATGTGGCGAAAGGACGCGACACTGTGGACGGAAAGCGAGACGGGCGCGAAAATCATCAGAAACGCGCTCGGCTGGCTGCCCGTTGTCGAGATGATGAGCAAGCACGTAGATGAATTGATCACCTTCGCGAACGAGATCAAGCAGGAAGGATTCACTCGCGTGGTTGTGCTCGGCATGGGCGGTTCGTCGCTATGCCCGGAAGTCTTCCGCCGGAGTTTCGGCACGCGTGAAGGCTACCCCGAACTGCTGGTTCTCGATTCGACCGTACCCGAAGCAATCCAGAATCTCGAAGCACAAATTGATTTAGCGAAGACGCTTTTTATCATCGCCTCGAAATCCGGCACGACCACCGAACCGCAGATGTTTCATCGCTACTTTTACGGGCGCGTGAAAGAAATCAAAGCCGACGCGGCAGGCGAAAACTTTATCGCCATCACCGACCCCGACACGCAGTTAGGCGCGGATGCCGGCCACGACAAATTCCGTCGCGTCTTCGAGAATTCGGCGGACATCGGCGGACGCTACAGCGCGCTCTCGTATTTCGGGATTGTCCCTGCCGCGCTGATGGGCATTGATATCAAGATTCTGCTCGACCGTGCTTTGCACGCCGTCCACGCTTGTTCTGAGTTTGTCCCAGTGAAAGAAAATCCGGGCGCACGTCTCGCCACTATACTCGGCACGCTCGCGCAAGCAGGGCGAGACAAGCTGACGCTGGTGACGCCTGCGCCGCTCGACTCGCTGGGACTGTGGATCGAACAGCTCGTCGCTGAGAGCACGGGCAAGGAAGGCAAAGGCATTGTGCCGGTCGCCGGCGAACCGCTCGACGACGCGGAAGTTTACGGCGACGACCGCGTGTTCGTACTCATTCGCACCCAGGACGCAAGCGACGCAGAGACTGAAGCCAAACTTAAGTCGCTCGAAGACGCAGGGCATCCGGTCATACGCCACACGTTGCACGACGCACTTGACCTCGGCGAAGAGTTTTTCATCTGGGAGGTTGCCGTCGGACTCACGGGTGCGGTCTTAGGCATCAACTCGTTCGATCAGCCGAACGTGCAGGAGTCGAAGGACAACACGAAGCAATTGCTCGAAGAGTTTAGGTCGAAAGGTAAGCTGACCGCACCGGAAGCATTTAGCGCGGAAGGCCCACTAAAGATTTACGCTGCCGCAGAAGCGCAGGCTGCGCTGGCCGCTTCGTCGGTTGATGAAGTCATCCGCAAACATCTGGCACGAGTGAGGCCGGATGATTACGTAGCTGTGACTGCATACATCGCCGAAACTTCTGCACACGACGAAGCCATTCAAGCGATACGGACGATCATTCGCGATTCTTTGAAAGTGGCAACGACCGTGGGCTACGGTCCGCGCTTCCTGCACTCGACCGGGCAACTCCACAAAGGCGGCGCAGATAATGGCGTTTTTATTCAAATCACGGCGGACGATAAAGAAGATTTGGCGATTCCGCACGAGCCTTTTACGTTCGGCGTGCTGAAGCAGGCGCAGGCACTCGGCGACTTCGCGTCGCTCGCCAGCCGCGACAGACGCGCGATTCGTTTTCATCTCGGGGCCGACACTCAGGCAGGTTTAGAACGATTGAGGGCGTCGATCCGGAAGGCGGTTGTAACGAAAGGAGAAAGCCATGTCAGCACCACGAACCGGTGAGGAACTCGCGCAATTCGGGATGATCGGCTTGGCAGTGATGGGCAGCAACCTGGCGCTGAACGTCGCCGATCAGAATTTCAACGTCGCGGTCTGGAATCTCGAATCAGAACGCACTGACCAATTCATCGCCGAGAACAAAGCAAGCGGACGATTCACCCCGACAAAGACACTCGAAGAATTTGTCGCCGCTCTTGAGCGTCCGCGCCGCATCATGATGATGATTAAAGCCGGCGCTCCCGTTGACTTGACTCTCGACCGCCTCAGGCTGTTGCTCGACAGCGGCGATATCGTAATTGACGGCGGAAACAGTTGGTTCAAAGACACGCAGGCCCGAGAGAGCCGGATGAAGGAAACCGGTATCAACTTCTTAGGTTCCGGCGTCTCCGGCGGTGAAGAAGGAGCGCGCTTCGGTCCGAGCCTAATGCCCGGCGGCGCGCGTGAGGCTTACGAGCATGTGCGCCCAATCTTCGAGGCGATTGCGGCGACAACCGATTCGGGCGCGTGCACGACTTACGTCGGAGCGGACGGCGCGGGTCACTTCGTCAAGATGGTGCATAACGGCATCGAGTACGGCGACATGCAGCTCATCGCCGAGGCTTACGACATTCTGCGTCGCGCTCTCGGGATGCGCGCTGATGAGCTTGCCGAGACGTTCGCCGAGTGGAATCGCGGCCCGCTCGAATCCTTTCTGATCGAAATCACGTCAGAGATTTTTACGGTTAAAGATGAAGATACGGGCGAACCGCTTGTTGATTTTGTCCTTGATAGAGCGGGACAGAAGGGAACGGGCAAGTGGACGGCGCAAGTCGCGCTCGACCTGGGCGTTTCGATTCCGACGATTGCCGCGGCGATTGACGCGCGCGTGATGTCTTCGATCAAAGATGAACGCGTAGCGGCGAGCAGAGAGCTTCTGATGCCAGAAAATAAAGAGGGTGTGCGCCAGTTCGACAAAGACAAAGAGGCGCGCAAGCGTTTAATCGAAGCGGTGCATGATTCATTGTACGCGTCGAAAATATGCTCTTACGCGCAGGGCATGAACCTCATCCGCGCCGGGTCGGATGAGTACAAGTGGGACATCAATCTGCAGGAGATGGCGCGCATCTGGAAAGGCGGCTGCATCATCCGCGCGCGTGTTTTGAACGACATCATGGCGGCGTATGAGCGGAAACCTTCGCTCGCCAATTTGCTGCTCGATGAAAAGTTTAAGCGCGACGTGCAGGCGGTGGATGCGGCATGGCGCGACGCGGTAACGACGGCGCAGAGGATCGGCATCGCGGTCCCCGCGACGTCCGCGTCGCTCGCATACTACGACGCTTACCGTACGGCGAACTTGCCGCAGAACTTGACCCAAGCGCAGCGCGATTTCTTCGGTTCGCATACTTACGAACGCAGCGACAAACCCGGTCAAGGTTTTATCCACACGGACTGGTCGCGGCTATCAACGAAGAGATGACACGGGAGGCAAAAAGATAAACAATTATGTCAGCCGTCACCGCCAACGCACCGCAAACCTCAAACCAACTCGCTCGCCCGAGTCTTCCGCAAGTGGATTCTTGCACCGTCATCATCTTCGGCGCGAGCGGTGATCTATCGAAACGCAAATTGATGTCAGCACTTTTCAACCTCGCGTGTGAAGGATGTACGGGACGCGATTTTAACGTGCTCGGCGTCGGACGCACCGGGATGAGCGACGATGATTTTCGTGCCCAGATGCGGGCCGCAGTAGCAGGCGCGAGTGACACGCGCGATTTTACCGACGAGCGTTGGAAGGAATTTGCAAGCCGTTTGAATTACCTTACGGGCGATCCGAGCAGCGACGGCGTGCACGAAGAAATCGCGACGCGGCTCGACGAAATGAACCAGGTTGAAGCAGACCTTACTTCGCGTAATCACCTCTTCTATTTATCAACACCGCCGTCTGTCGCCGGTACGATCATCGAAGGTTTGGGCGCGGCGGGATTGGCCAGTGAAGAAAAAGGTTGGTCGCGCATCATTGTCGAGAAACCGTTCGGGAGAGACTTAGAGTCGGCGCGCGAATTGAACGAAAAGCTCGCGCGCGTTTTCGGGGAGCATCAGGTCTATCGCATCGACCATTTTCTCGGCAAAGAGACGGTACAGAATCTGCTCGTCTTCCGCTTCGGCAATTCGATGTTCGAGCCGTTCTGGAATCGCAACTACGTTGATTACGTTGAGATCACTGCGGCTGAAACTTTAGGCGTCGGCGCGCGCGCCGCTTTCTACGAAGAGACGGGCGCTCTGCGGGACATGATCGCTAATCATCTGCTCCAGGTCTTAACTCTGACGGCGATGGAACCTCCGGTCGCGTTCGACGCCGATGCGGTGCGCGACAAAAAGGTCGAAGTGCTGCGCTCGATGCGTCCGATGACGTCTGCTGAAGCGACGAAGCGCACGATACGCGCTCAATACACAGCGAGCGAGGTAAATGGCGAGCGTGTACCCGGCTACCGGGACGAGAAAAATGTGGCGGCGGCTTCGCAGGTGGAAACATTTGCGGCAGTGCAATTTCAGATTGATAACTGGCGCTGGGCGGGAGTGCCGTTCTACGTCCGCGCCGGCAAGCGGCTCAACCGAAAAGTCACGGAAGTCGCAGTGCATCTGAAGCGCACGCCGCAAGCACTCTTCGCGCACACGCACAAAGGCGAGAGCAATGTTCACGACATCGAACCGAACATTATCGTGATGCAGATTCAACCGTGCGAGGCGATTAGGATTTCCTTCGGGGCCAAGCTGCCTGGCGTCGAAATGGAAACCGCCACGGTCGAACTCGCGTTCAACTACGAAGCGAATTTTCATCGTAGTTCGCCCGCGGCCTACGAAACTCTGTTGCTCGACGTGATGCAGGGCGATGCGACGCTGTTCACACGGCGCGACGAAGTGGAAGAGCAGTGGAGACTGATTACTCCGATTGAAGAAGCTTGGGCAATCGACGGCGCGTCTCCGGTCGTGAGTTATGCGGCGGGAACGGACGGCCCGGCACAAGCCGATGCGCTGCTCGCGCGTAATGGTCACGTATGGCGCACCCTCAACGGCGATCCTAAGCAGCACCGATGAACATGGTCAGACTCGCTCCATCAATACTTGCCGCCGTCTTCGGCAACCCCGAGGTACGGCTCGGCAGATCTGCGGAGTCTGATGAAAGCCGCAACGGATCGATCCAAAAACTCCAGAGCAGCGCGTGAGGAAGAGTCATGACGGGGTCGAGGGAGGACATCGTCCGCGTTTTTCGCGACGCTGATGAGTTGAGCCGCGCGGCGGCTGAGGGGATTACCTGTCGCGCTGAACGGACAGTGCGTGAGCGCGGCAGATTCACCATCGCGCTCTCCGGCGGTTCAACTCCGAAGATTTTGTACTCGCTTTTGGCAAGCTCGGACTCACCGTATCGCGAGCGAATGCCATGGGGCGACACTCATTTCTTTTTCGGCGACGAACGCCACGTCCCGCCAGATCACCAGGAAAGCAATTTCCGCATGGCTAATGAAGCGATGCTAGTGAAAGTGCCGGTGCCGACAGAGAATGTCCATCGGGTAAAATCTGAGAAGCCCGATGCGTCGGAAGCAGCGAGCGATTACGAGCATGTGCTGCGTGACTTCGTCGATCATGACGAGGGTGCACCTCCGCGCTTCGATTTGGTATTGCTCGGCATGGGAGCTGACGGTCACACCGCTTCGCTCTTCCCGGGCACGGCGGCTCTCACGGAGAAGTCGCGCTTGTTTGTCGCCAACCGCGTCGCAAAGTTCGACGCGCACCGGTTGACGATGACGCTGCCCGTGATTAACAACGCCGCCGTGGTGATGTTTCTCGTTGCTGGTAGCGATAAAGCGGATGTGCTGCAAAGAGTCCTCGAAAACGGACGCGACGTGCGAGGCGAGGTGTTCCCCACACAACTCGTGCGCCCCTTAAACGGTGAGGTGTCGTGGTTGATTGATGGAGCGGCGGCGACGCGCTTACAGCTCGAAGGGTAGTAAGTCACTAGGGGCGGAAGTTTGATCCCAGTAGCGGGTGACGGAAAGTGAACAACTAATGAGTATGCGAGTAGCGCAAATTTCACTGGTGATCTCGGATATTGACGCCACGCTTATTACGCCCGAACACGTTATTACCGAGCGGGCAATGAGCGCGGTGCGTTCTTTACACGAGCAGGGCATTCTGTTCACCGTCGCAAGTTCACGCCCGCCGCGCGGACTCGCTCGGTTTGCCGAATCGCTCGGATTGAGCGAACCTTTCGCGGCATTTAACGGTGCCGTAGTCCAACGTTCCAACGGCGAAACGCTCGTCAAGCATGTCATTCCGCGCGCAGTCGGTGAGCAGGTTGTGAAGACCGCCGAGCGTTTCGGCATCGAGACATGGGTTTACTGCGACCACGACTGGCACGTCGCCCGACGCACGCCATTCGTCGAGCGCGAGGAGCACACCGTCGGCTTCGCGGCGGTGGTCGAAGACAACCTCCGCGACTTGCTCGACAACGCCGCTAAATTAACATTGGTCGGCGACCCGGCGCTCGTCGCCGAGGCCGAACCGGTCCTGCTCGCAGAGGTCGGGCGCGAAGTGTCGGCGACGAAATCCAAGCCTCGCTTTCTCGACATCACAGACGCCGCAGCCCACAAAGGCACGGTGGTGACAGAACTCGCCCGCGTGCTCGGCATAGCGACGCCGAACATCGCGGTCATCGGTGATGGCTTGAACGACATCTTGATGTTCGAGCGGGCGGGCTTGAGCATTGCGATGGGTCAGGCAAGTGACACGGTGCGTAATGCCGCGGATGTCGTGACGGCGGCGAACACCGAAGAAGGCTTTGCGCGGGCGATGGAGAAGTTCATTCTCCATTGAGCCATATAGAATGGCGGCTCACCGGGGATTGATTCGGATTATGTCGACAGATTCTGCAAACGAGCGACTTTATGATTTTAGCTGGTGACATCGGCGGCACAAAAACGAACGTCGCGATCTTCGAGACAAACGGGCTCGACCGGAACTTGACGACGCTCGCGCAAGGAAGTTACCCGAGCGCGGAGTATAAATCGTTGGAGGCAATCCTCGAAGACTTTCTCGCCAGGCATGATGTGACGGTGACACGCGCGTGCTTTGGCATCGCCGGTCCGATCGACGAAGAGTGCATCGAGACTCCGAATCTGAAGTGGACTGTCTGCGAAAGCACTCTTCTTAAAGCCTTAAAGCTGAAGCGCGTCAAATTAATGAACGACTTGGAAGCTACTGCGAGCGGCATCACGACACTTAAAGCAGCGCAACTGTTCACGCTCAACGAAGGCGACACGTCACCCGAAGGAAACGGTGCGCTGATTGCCGCGGGCACGGGGCTTGGCATGGCTGGCATTGTTAACCACGAAGGCAGAAGTCGCCCGCTCGCATCCGAAGGCGGACACGCCGATTTCGCTCCACGCTCTGAAACTGAAATCGGACTGCTCCGCCACTTGATGAAGCTGTACGATGGGCACATTTCATACGAGCGCGTTTTGTCGGGAACCGGACTCTTCAACATCTACATGTTCTTGCGCGAAGAAGGTTACTCCGATGAACCTGATTGGCTCGCAGCTCAAACCGAAGCCGATGACAAACGAGCGGCAATCGCCGCGATTTCTAACGCAGGTCTAGATCGAAAATCGGAATTGGCGTCTAAAGCGCTCGATCTTTTCGTCGGCATCTACGGCGCGGCTGCGGGCAATCTGGCGCTGATGATGAAGGCGACCGGCGGGGTGTATGTAGGCGGCGGCATCGCTCCGAAGATTATCGAGAGACTGGCGGACGGAACATTTATGAGGGCGTTCCTCAGCAAAGGAAGGTTCTCAGAGTTTCTGGAGAAGGTCCACGTACGTGTGATTCTCGATGATAGAACCGCACTGTACGGTGCGGCTCAATGCGCGCTCGAAGAAGAGGGATGACGCGCCTGTCCGCGACCCGACCTGCGAAGCGAAAAGCCAGGCATGGCCTCTAACTTTGGTTAGATGACAGCGCCCGTCTTCGCTTTATCATCACCAGACTCCAAAGTTGGCGTCACTATTACCAGGCGGTCTCGTCTAAGCGGCGCAGGTCCTGATCGAGAGAACGAACGATGAAAAAACAATCTTGGCTGAAAGTGATCGGCATCGGTTTGCTGATCGGGTTAGCCGCCGGTTTGTGCATGACGATGACGATTGGAGCGCTGCGGTATTTCCTGAGCCTCGCCTCGCCGCCGGAGTTGATCGGCGACCGCATCGCGCCGTTGTTCGAGCCGAGCAAATTCTTCGAGCTGCTGTTTAGCTACGGCGGCTACAATCAGTTGAAACAAGCGGGCATCCGCGGCGTGCTCGGCGGGATGTTGGGGGTGAGTATGCTGGGCGGCGCGCTCTACGCGATCATCGTCGAGCGCGCTCGCCGACGGGAACTGACGGCAGACACGGACAACTCCACCTCAACCGAAAAGCCGGCGGCCCGCCCGACCAACTTTCTCTCTCGCTTCAACCTCCGCACGCGCGGCGTCCTCTTCGCCGCCGCTTTCACCGGTGCGCTCTGGCTCGTCTCCGTGATCGCGCTGTGGCCCGTGCTCGACACGCACTACGGCGGACTGCCCCCGACCCACGCCCGGCTGGCAACACTCGTCGGCTTGGCGATCTCTTATGGCAGTTACGCGCTCGCCCTCGTGCTGCTGCACCGCTTGATGCTGGAACCGCGCCCGGCCACGAACGCGCAAATGACAACGGATGACACCAATGCCCCGTTGAGCGGGCGGCGCTCCCTGCTGGCCGGCGGCTTGGGCGTCCTCGTCTTCGGGTTCATCGCCAACTGGTTAATCCGGCGTAAGCTGTTCGACCTCGCCACGTTCCAATACGACGGCTTGCAGTATCTCGGCCCGGAAGTGCAACCGATCACGCCCAACGACCGCTTTTACACTGTGACGAAGAACGTGATTGACCCGCGCGTCAAGAAATCGCTGTGGCAGTTGGAAATCACCGGACTCGTCGAGCGCCAGCAAAGTTTCAGCTTTGAAGACCTCACCGCGCTGCCTGCTGTGACCCAGGAGACGACGCTGATGTGCATCAGCTATTCGGTCGGGGGCGGCCTGATGAGTAACGCCCGCTGGCGGGGCGTGCCGATGCGCCGGTTGATCGAAGCGGCCAGGCCGAAGCCGGGCGTCGTTGAAGTCTTACTGCACGCTGCGGACGGCTACACCGACACGTTCGCGTTGGAGAAAGCGATGGATGAGACGACGCTCGTCGTTTACGAGATGAACGGCGAGCCGCTGCCCGACCGGCACGGCTATCCGGTGCGCGTCGTCGTGCCTGGACTGTTCGGCGAAAAAAACGTCAAATGGATCACGCGCATCGAACTCGTTGACTACGACGCCAAAGGCTTCTACGAGGAGCAGGGGTGGGGGCCGAAATTCGAGACGCACACACACTCGCGGATCGACGGTCCGGACTTGTCTCAACCGCTGAAGGCCGGCGCGCCCGTGATGCTTAGAGGCATCGCCTATGGCGGCGACGTGCAAGGCATCTCGAAGGTGGAGGTCAGCTTCGACGACGCGCAGACGTGGCACGACGCCCGGATTGAATACCCCGGCTCAAAGCTGGCTTGGACGTTGTGGAGTTATGAGTGGCGACCCGTGCCGGGCGAGTATAAACTGGCGGTTCGCGCCACTGACGGCGCGGGCAAACCTCAAGTCACCCAAGACCGCTACGTGATCCCGGAAGGCTCAACCGGCTTACATCGCATCAAGGCGCGGGTCGAAGCCTAAGACATCTTTGGAGACTAAAACGATGTCAGGCGGCAATACATCCGCCTGTGAAACATTGAAGGAGTTGATCATGACAAAGCCTGGGCGTAGAGAGCTTCTCTATCTCCATCGACGGATTCGGTGCGGGGCCGAACCAAAATCTTGAAAACCCACTTGGCGCTGGTGGCTTGGGCCCGCACAAATGGGTGCTCCCAATCAGAACTTTTCAGTAAATGTTCGGGAATGGTGGCGGCACAACTGGCGCCGATGATGACTCTGCTGCTCGTGGATTCAGCAACACTGGCTCATGGATTATGGGTCGCAACATGTTCGGGCTGATTCGCGGGCCGTGGCCAGACCAGAATTGGAAAGGTTGGTGGGGTGACAATCCTCCCTATCACACATCAGTTTTTGTTTTGACTAACCACCCCCGCAAGTCAGTCATCATGGACGGTGGCACTACTTTCCACTTCATCACAGACGGTATTTTCAGTGCGTTAAAGCGCTCCAAAAACGCCGCGAATGGGTTGGATGTTCGGCTTGGCGGCGGCGTGACCGCGATTCGGCAATACCTCCGCGCTGGGTTGATTGACGAGATGCATATTGCCATCGCGCGCATCCTTCTCGGTTCTGGAGAAAGCCTGTTCTCCAACATTGACATGCTGTCGCTTGGCTACCACTGTGCAGAACACGTGCGCGCACCAAATGCCACCAATGTGGTCTTCAAGAGGAAAATGTAGATGTCGCCGTTGCCGACTAACCCATCGTACTAAGCGGACTGCCTTCGGCAGCCGCCGAACCCAAGCGTTAGGCGAATTGAGAAACATGTATGTCGAGACACGGCAATTGCCACCGTCCCGACCCAAATCCTTGGAAGTGCATAAATGTCAAAACACTTAACCTCTTTTGTTGTTCAACGTAACAGTCGGGCGGCAACCTCTGAGGAGTTGGCACCACTCGCCTTCGCGGGCTATGCCCATTTCACCGCGGTGCAGGTGCGTGGGGGCCAGGTCCGGGGCCTCGACCTTCATCTGGAGCGGCTGCGGGTTGCCTCGGTGGAGTTGTTCGGTCAGTCGTTGCCCGACGATCGGGTGCGGTCCTATCTTCGGGCGGCGCTGGAGGCCGGTCCGTCAGACCTCTCGCTGATGGCCACGGTGTACTCGCCGGCAGGCGAGTTCACCGTGGCCGGGCCTGATGTGACGCCCGAGGTACTGGTGCGTACTGGACCGCCATCGAACGGCCCGGAGGGCCCGCTGGCGCTGGCAACGGTCGAGTACGAACGGGTTCTCCCGGCCGTGAAGCACGTCGGCGAGGTGGCTAAGACGTATTTCCTCCGTCAGGCCGTTGGACAAGGTTTCGACGACGCCGCCTTCATTGACCGTCGGGGTCGGCTCAGCGAGGGGTCGATCTGGAATCTCGCCTTTTGGGACGGCACCGCGGTGGTGTGGCCCGTGGCGGATATGCTGGGCGGAACCACGATGGGCATTGTCCGCCGACAGCTGGATCGCCTCGGTGTCCCCCAGCGCGACCAGGAGGTCACGCTCGCCGACCTGCCGGCGTTGGGCGGGGGGGTGGTCATGAACTCATGGAACCCGGGTATCGTAGTAAACCGGATCGGCTCTTTACCCTTGCCTGAGGCACCGTCCTTCTTGGAGGTGCTTCACCGGGCCTGGCAGGCCGAACCTCTCACCTCGCCATGAGGTCCGGTCCGATAATTCAGAGTAATTGGGGTCAGGAATGGGAAACGGGGTCAGGCGCCGCAGCACCAAGAAAGGCAAGATCTACAACAATAGTTTCGGCCAGCTTCCAACAGCGTGAGCTTTCGGCGAATGTCCAAGCGTGGCGGTCTTAAGCAACCGCCTAACAATTCATTAAGGACGAGATTCATCTGGGCGGACACGGGATGACGAAAGATAATTTTTATGACGTGCTGATGATCGGGGCCGGTCAAGCCGCCATCCCTCTGGCGCACGCGCTGGCCGGTGCCGGGATGCGCGTCTGTCTCGTCGAGCGCAAGCACCTCGGCGGCTCGTGCATCAACTTCGGCTGCACGCCGACGAAAGCCGCGCTCGCCTCGGCGCGCGTCGCGTATCAAGCGCGCCGCGCGGCGACGTTCGGCTTACGTGTTCCGGTTGTCGAAGTGGATTTCGCCGGCGTGCTGGTGCGCGCCAAATCAATCGTCCAGCAGTCTCGGCGCAGCATCAAGCGAGGGTTTGAAAACTCGGCCAACCCGCAGCTGATTTACGGTCACGCGCGTTTGGAAGGGCGCGACGAAGCGGGTTTTCTGATTCGTGTTGAAGACAGATTGTTGACGGCCAGGCAGGTGGTTTTAGATACCGGGACGCGCAGCCGGATACCGACGGTTGAAGGGATGGATAAAGTAAAGGTTATAACTGCCGGGACATGGCTTGACGAAACAGTATTGCCGGAGCACGTCGTTATCATCGGCAGCGGCTCGACCGGACTCGAAATGTCTCAGTTCTATCGTCGCATGGGCAGCCGCGTGACAGTTATCGATCACAACCAGCAGATCGCTAAAGATGAGGATGAAGACGTTGCCGAAGTTTTGCAGCGGTCTCTGGCGGCGGAAGAGATCAGGTTCTATCTGCAAACGGAAGTCAGACGTGTTGAGACTGACGGTACCAATCTCGTCATCAAACTCGAAGGCCATGCGCCGACGGAGATCAAGGCGTCACACTTGTTCGTCGCCACAGGCCGCCATCCAAACACAGATGATCTTGGATTGGAGACAATTGGGGTCGAAGTTACAGACAAGGGATTCGTCAAAGCGGACGCTCGACTCTCCACCAGCGTTCAAGGAGTGTGGGTCGCTGGCGACATTCGCGGCGGCCCGATGTACACGCACACGGCTTGGGACGAT
>JBGTLM010000202.1:0-10197 GCA_041744135.1 Pyrinomonadaceae bacterium | reverse complement strand
GCAAACGCCATTGACCGCAATCGAATCGCCATCGTGCGCGTCCTCGGTGACGGTGTGCGCCTTGATTACAATACGCGCATCTTCACCGCGCCTGTCGATCGAGCGCACGCGTCCAAGTTCTTCAATGATGCCGGTGAACATGGGGAGATTTTTGATTTTAGATTTGCGATTGCCGATTTGTAATTCTCATTTTTCATTTTGGCAATTGGCATTGTTGATTTATTGTTCGTGTTCCGTTCGTGTGATTTCGTGGATCGTTGTTATCTCTCGGCCAAGCTAACGATCCACGAAGTAACACGAAATAAGATCCAGAAATGTGAACATCCATCGCACATTAGGACAAATTGTGATCCCCCACAACTCAAAGCTTAGCCAAGTCTACGCAGCAGCAATGCCAGGAGAAATATCAGCAACCCTATAACCATAGGAGCGAACGATAACACCATCATCCAGATCGCCTCAGACTTAAATGAAAACCGGATAAGCTTCATGACTTCTTATTCTCCAGTCGCTCTCGTATAACCACCATCATCCGTTCAAACACTTCATTGATGGACACACCTGTGGAATCAACCACGATTGCGTCTTTGGCGGTCGCGAGTGGCGAATCGGCCCGGGTGGCGTCGCGTCGATCACGTTCGGACATGTCGGCAAAGGTCTCATCAAAACTGATGCTGCTATCGTGAGCATTTTCCTGGACGAAACGGCGCTTTGCGCGCTCTTTCGGGACCGCGGTAAGGAAAAATTTTACGTCAGCATCAGGAAAGACCACCGTCCCAATGTCTCGTCCATTCAGCACCGCACCCCGCTTACCCATTTCTCTTTGGCGCTCGACCATTACCCGGCGTACTTCCGGTATCGCGGAGATGATTGACGATAGGTGCGTGATCTCCTCGCTGCGAATTGCCTCGGTTACGTCGCGGCCCTCGAGCGTGATTTCCATCGAATCGGGGTCTCCTCGTAAATCGATACTCACTCGGGCGGCCAGCGAACCCACGGCGACATCGTCGTTTGAACTTATACTCGACTCCTCCACCACCGCCAGCGCCACTGCGCGATACATAGAGCCCGTGTCGATGTAGAGCAGATTCAACTCGCGCGCCAGCATACGGCCAAGCGTCGACTTGCCCGCACCCGAAGGGCCATCAATCGCTATGATCAAGGGACGAGTCATGAATTACTGGATTTGCTTTGTGCTTCGTACTTTGCTCAAGCCGGTGATTACTGTTCACTGTCTACTGCCGCTTCGCAAACTCAACCATCAGGTCGATCAGCGTATCATCTCCATTGCCCACCAGACTAAGAATTGTAAAGTGATTAGTACCAGAAATGATCGAGGTTTCTGCCGAGACGCTCATTTCACGCAAAAGAGACGCTAGCTCGTCGGCTTCTTCATCCAACTTCTCGTCTTCCTGGGCATTGAGTAAGAGAAAAGGCGGCGCGTCCGCGCGAACGTGATTTACGGGTGACGCGTGGGCACGCAGGCCAGGGTTATTTCCAAATGCCGCCCTCGTCATCAGATGTTCGGCCATCGTTACGCTTAGCGAAATGCGCCAGGTTGTAACCCCGCGATACCCACCACTCCCTTGATCATTGCAGCCGCCAGACCTACATCGTCGAGGTAATTCTCATCAAGCGCGATCAAAGCCGCGAGATGCCCACCGGCCGAGTGTCCGCTGAGAAACACTCTCTCAGGATCTCCCTGGTACTGACTAATGTTCTCCATGCACCAGCGGAAGGCATAAGCAGCATCGCGCGCCGGTTCGGGATGCTTGACGCGGGGTGCGAGACGGTAATTCACGTTGACGACAACCAGGCCTCGTGCCGCCAGGGCTTTGCACACGTTGGCGTGCACGCCCAGCTGATCATTCTTATCCGAAGCGCGCCAGCCGCCACCATGCATAAAGAGAACCACCGGATACCGACTATTCAGCGACGTAGCCTGTGGCGCATAAACGTCTAACGACTGCAATGTTCGGTTCTTGCCGGACTGCAGGTGGTAGCAAATGTTTTTCTTGATCACCAGCCCTGCGGAACTGATTGAAGCCGGACGGCGCAGACCGCACAGCTCGAATTGAATCGTGTAACCGCTGTCAAAGAGCGAGAACGAATCGCGTAAACGCAAAAACTCAATGGAGGTTTTTAGAAAGCTAAACAAAGGCTGAGAAGACTTCATTTGAGAGCAGCGTACCCGAACGAGTTAACTTGATCAGGTCGCCATCATACTCAATCAATCCAGCTTCGCGAAAACGCGCAAGTTCTACCTCGTGTGAGTCCCGGACGTCAGCGCCGAATTGTAAGTGGTGCCGTTTCAGATCTACTCCCTGCATCATGCGCAGCCCAAGGAAGAGGGCCTCCGCGCGTGCCTGATCCTTAGTCAGTTCAGTCCGCTCTACGACGGGCGAAGTGTCTCTTTGAATTAGCCCGGCGTACCGAGCGACATCGCGCTCATTGGACCAGCGTCGGAAGGTGCCGTCATATGAATGGGCCGAACAGCCAAAGCCATAATAAGGCGCGCCCGTCCAATACTTGGTGTTGTGCCGCGACTCGAACCCGGGGAAGCAAAGATTTGAAATCTCATAATGCTGGTATCTCAACGAGCCGGCGCGGTCAAGCATGAGTTCATACATTTGAGCGGCCAGATCGTCGTCAGGCTGCGGTTGCCTGCCTCGCCTGATGTGCTCGGCCAGAGGTGTGCCTTCGTGGACCTCGAGAAGATAGAACGAAAGGTGTTCGGGTCGAAGTGCTAAAGCTTCATCGAGGTTTCGTTCCCATCCCTCGAGAGTCTGGCCCGGCAATCCGGCGATCAGATCGAGACTGACATTGTCGAAGCCGGCATCTCGCAGGTAGTTAAAAGTTTGCCGTGTATCCTGGGCTGTATGTGAGCGGCCCAGGCGTGCGAGTTCGCGATCGTCAAATGTTTGTGCCCCAAAACTCGCGCGATTAATTCCGAGCCAGTGAAACTCTTCCAACAGCGCGGGCGTCACCGTCCCGGGATTCATCTCCATGGTGACTTCCACGTCTGCCTCAGGATCGATTGCAAACCGAGTATGTATGGCCGTAAGTATCACTTCGATCTGCGAAGCCGAAAGCAGCGAAGGCGTGCCCCCGCCAAAATAGATGGTGTCGACTGCGGAGCAAGACTCAATTTCGTGCCAGCTCAGAATTTCTTTTACCAGCGCCTGAACATAACGCTCTGCGAGAGCGCCGTCATAAATCCCGGTGGCAAAGTCGCAGTAAGAACAACGCGAACGGCAGAAGGGAATGTGAATGTAGATTCCGGCTACGCTCATGAATGTCGAAATTATAACACGCAGCTAAGTGATGAACGCCTGTGCCTTACTCTAGTACGATCTGATTCGCGGTGTACGTTTTTATGATCGGCTAATTACCAGTATTTTAGCTGATGCTCTAGATTCAGGAATGGCATGAAGGTTGATAAGAGTTGCAGGGTAACCCGGCTTAGCGAATGTTCTAACTGGAACACTTCAAAGCCCAATCTTATTAACACGAGCACATGGGAGGAAACATGGCAGACGAGAAATCAAGAGATACCAATCAACAGCAAGGTCAAGGCAACGAAAAAGCTCAGGGCGCGACTGCCACAGCCGGCGCTCAGGGTCAACAGGGTAAGGGTGGTCAAGGTGGTCAACAGGGCCAGGACCAGGGTCAAAAGGGCCAGGGTGGTCAACAGGGCCAGGGCGGTCAGCAGGACCCTGAATCATCCGGACAGGGTGGCGGCGTCCAGGGCACTGGGCAGCGGCAACCGAGCCAGGGCCAGAGTGGCCAGGGTGGTCAAAACCAGCAAAGTGGTGGCCAGCAGGGTCAAGGTTCCAAGCAGGGTGGACAAGGCGGCAAAACGGACGACGATAATTTCTAATTGCCCTGACGTTTGAATTTTGAGCACGGTGACACGTCATCATGTCACCGTGCTTTTATTTCTTCTCCCCACTTATGCGCTTAACGCTCCCGTCCCCGCTTAGCCTCTTTTTCGACGTCTGCGCCACGACCTCCGCCTGCGCGAACGCTCTCATGAAATTGTCTCCCAAAACCTTCCTGACGTCTTTTTCAGTGTACCCACGTTTCAAAAGCTCGTAGGTGATGTTAGGTAGTTTCGAAATATCTTCCATACCCACAGGCAAATTAGGCACGCCATCGAAGTCGGAGCCAATGCCCACGTAATCGATTCCCGCAACTTTAGCAATGTGATCAAAATGATCTATCAACACAGAAAGCGGCGTTGCCGGCAGCGGGTTAGCCGCCTGCAGTTTATTTATTTCTTCTGCGAGTCGGTTTGCGTCATCTTTGTAGGTGGCCCTGAGATCGTCCGTCTGAGGTTTGAGGCGGATATCTCTTTCTTTCGAGGCTGCAATCACATTCTTGTCGATGAAGCCTGGATAGAAATTCACCATCACAACACCGCCATTTTTTGCGATGCGGACCAGTAGATCGTCCGGAATGTTGCGCGGCCGATCGCCCAGCGCGCGAGCCGAGGAATGGGAAGCGATTACCGGGGCAGTCGAAGTATCCAAAACATCGCTCATAGTCTTATCTGATACGTGCGAAATATCGATCAACATGCCGATGCGATTCATCTCGCGCACCACATCTTTGCCAAAATCTGACAGCCCATTGTGCTTCGCTTCGTCGCAGCAGGAATCGGCCCAGTTGTTCGTATTGTTGTGCGTCAGCGTCATGTAGCGAATGCCGAGACGGTAGAAGTCGCGCAGGGCCATCAAAGAATCTTCAATAGCGTGACCGCCTTCGATGCCCATGAGCGCAGCAATCTTATTCTGGATCTTCGCGCGGCGGATATCGGCCGTGGAATAAGCCATCATTAGATCGTTTGGATAACGTTCGGCTGCTCTGTAGACGTAGTCGATCATGTCGAGCGTGCGACGCGCCGAACCGCCGTCGCGGGCGAAACTGCGATCTATGTAAACTGAAAAGAACTCCGCAGTCAGGCCGCCCTGTTTCATTCTGACGATGTCAGTGTGGTACTTGCCGACAGACGTGACACCCAGGTCGTAGTTGTCGTCGGTCATCATCGAGAGAATGTCATTGTGGGTGTCGACCACGATTGCCTTGCGGTGAATTTCCAACGCCTTCTTCCAGAGCTTTTCATCGCGCGGCGGCGAGCTTGGCTGGGTCGACGCCGCAGGCTGCTGGGCTCTGGCGCTGATTGTGGACAGAGTGAGCAGACAGGCAACGGTCAGCGAAAAGACTTTTCGAACGTACATCTTTATACCTTTCAGGGGGAGATGGATGTGGTTTGTATAGCGTCATAGTGCAGACAACCACCGGTTGCAGTCAAGTTACGTTAATTGCAGGGCAGCTGAGCAGCCCGCCGAAGCGGCGAGCAAATATCAACTTAGAAACTTTCTCGCCTGTAATAAAATCAACAACTTAAAGGCGAGTTTCTAGTGAGGAAGGTGAATCCTGTCCCCGCTCCCCTTGGAAAGCTATTGCCATAAAAGCTAAAGCTCTCAGCTCCAAGAACAAGGTGACTGCGTTTGAGATGTTGATTGCTGCTTAGTGGCCTTCAAGCTTGAGCGGGGACAGGGTCCGCCTTCCTGACCTCCGAGGTTCCTAGAGTTGTATCGTTCTCTCCCGATTGAAAGCCTTTCAAGCTAGGAGAAAATCACTCAAGACTGAAAATCTCAGGTTAGGAAGGATGGCTTCCCCCCGTCGAGCTTGGTCAGCAACAAGATTCGAGTTTTGACACAGGCTCATGCCCTTTCCGCACCGGAGGCGGCAAAGCCGCGGATGCAACTGTGGCAAGCCACATTGACCCAGGTAGCTTCTGAAAATACATTTGCAGCGCTGAGCAGCATGAGTAATGATTCCCCCATGTCAATCCTGATCGCCGAAGACAACGTGGCCCAGCGCAGTTATCTGCGCGAGATTCTGGAGCGTGAGTTTCAGGCACACGCGCCGGTTCTTGAAGCTGGCGATGGCGAGGAGACCATTAAGCTGGCGCTCGCGCACAGGCCTGCCGTGTGCATTCTGGACATTCAGATGCCCAAGCTCTCAGGCGTGAAAGCGGCGCGGGCTATTTGGCGTGACTTCCCTGCGGCGCGCATCATCTTCTGGACTCAGTTTCCTCATGAAATCTACATCAACGAGATTCGGAAACTCGTAAAGTTAGTCGATCCGCCTCCAGCGTACGGTTTCATTCACAAGAACAATCCTGAGACGCGTTTCCTGCGTTTCGTGGCCGCGGTGCTGGAGGATGGCGCCGACATGATCGATCCCGCTTTCAAAGATTCGTTCAAGCGACCCCTCCTGACCGAGTTTGAGGCCGAGGCGCTTTACTACCTCGCCCTCGGCCTTTCCAACTGGGCCATCGCGCGCAAGTGCAGTCTGAGTTTGCGCGGTGTCGAGAGCCGGCTGGCCACGCTTTACGAAAAGCTCTTCGCCTCAGTAGCGGAAGGGACGGAGCATGAAGCCTATGACAAGCTCGCTTACAACGTACGCACGCGCGCATTCTTCGAAGCCCTTCGACGCGGGTTGCTGAATAATGACGAACTGGAGAAGGCGGCGCTCGAGTTGGAAACGTGGATCGAGCGTGATGGCAAGCGGTATTTGGAGGAACAAAAGCGGGACGCCGGGATACGGAGACGCGGCGACCCGGAAAAACTGTGACTGAGGCTACACCTCCCGGAGTCAAGCGTTGTAGGGGCGTCCCTCCGTGGGCGCCCTCGAGTCGCGACGCAAGTGGCCACGGAGGGACGCCCCTGCAATCTATTCTCTGGTTGTTGTTATCTGCGTCTTTTATTCTCCTGCTCCTGCCTCCTGCTCCTGCTGCTTCCTCACAACCCGAAAATCTCCCGGCCTCGCCCTTACCAAGTCCATCTCCCACCCCATCGCCGGCTCCTTCTCCGTCGCCCACGCCGCTAACTGGATTGCACCAATGGGGCGCGGTCACGTTGTTTCATGGTTTGCCATCTGACCGCGTACTCGCGGTTGCCCAGGGCCCAGACGGCGCGATGTGGTTTGGCACTGACGCAGGACTGGCGAAACTCGAGGGGCGCAGAACACAAGCCATCAGCCATCCCAATCTCCCATCCGGTCGCGTGCTGGCTTTGAAAACCGACGGGTCGGGTGTGCTATGGATCGGGACGGAATCCGGGGCTGTGCGTATGCTCGGAGGGAGCTTTGAAGTGTTACGGGAAACGGCAGGCAAAGTGATAACGGCAATCATCGCCCCCGAACGCAATCTGGTGGTGATGGCCACGGAGCAAGGCATGATCTTCGAATGTCGCAAAAAGGATGACGGCAAACTCGATGTCCGCCAATTGTTGGGGCAGCCACTTGAAAGCGCCGACCGGGATCGTCCCGGACTTCTCCCACTCACGAGTCTTATTGTGGTTGATGGCAAACTTCTGGCCGGCTCACTTAGCCGCGGGCTGCTCACGGTTGAGAATGGGACAGCAAAAGAGTCGCCGGTGCAGCCACCACACTACTTTGTGCGCGCGTTAGAGACAGATGCGGATGGCAAGTTGTGGTTGGGAGCGCGCGGCAGAAAAGAAGAACGCGGGTTATATCACGGCACCGCGCCTCACAACCTTCTAAGAGTTGACGCTCCGACGGGAACGATCAGTACCATCAGCGGAGGAAACGAAGAGGTTTGGGTGGGAACGGACGGGCAAGGAGTGTTCCGGTTCTCCGGTTCCAAGAAAGTTCAGCGTTTTACTTTCGACGGCACGGCTGGAGGTCTGCGCTCGGATCACGTCTATTCGATCTTTGTGGATCGCGAGGGCGTCGTCTGGTTTGGCACTGATAGAGGCGTTTGCCGCTTCGACCCGCAGGCCCCGCAGGTTGAGAACGTCGGGGGCAACGCCGAAAGCAATTTCGTGCGCACGTTGTATCAAGCCTCAGACGGCCGAGTGCTGGCCGGCACCAACCGTGGTCTCTTCGTTTACGACAATACCGCGCAGAGTTGGCTCACAGTCACCGAACTTGCTCGCAACATTATTTATGCAATTGCTGAAGACAAGAATGGAATGTTGCTGGTGGGTTCGGCTAGTGGTTTTTTTGCAGGAGCAAAGCCCGAGCCTGGAACGAGAACCGAGTCGCAGCGTTTTACACGTGTCGAGGCAAGTGCCGGTAATGCCGACGCCGTTGGCAGCATTCGGTCGATCACTCGATTTCGCGATGCCATCTACATTGCCAGCTTCAAGCGCGGCCTTGAACTGTTTGAAGATCCACGCATTCGCATCGTGTGGCCCAGGGACGGTAAGGGCTCACGCGAAGTGATCAGCCTGTTTGCCGATGGAGACGCAAGACTTTTGATCGGAACGACGAACGACGGCGTTTTCAGTTTCGACGGTAGCGAGGCGGAACCGGAGCCGGCGTTTGCGAAACTCCGAGGCAGCACAGTCCGGTCAATTGTTCGCACAAACGATGGC
Organism: Pyrinomonadaceae bacterium; assembly: GCA_041744135.1. Classification (GTDB taxonomy): domain Bacteria; phylum Acidobacteriota; class Blastocatellia; order Pyrinomonadales; family Pyrinomonadaceae; genus PSRF01. The sequence goes on along the minus strand of JBGTLM010000202.1, from coordinate 1,786 downwards.
ACACTCTGGTTTGCCACAAACCGAGGGGTTTATTCGTGCCGTCCGGACAGTGATTGCATGATCGCGGCCCCCGACCTCGATGCGCGAAGTCTGGTAGCTGTGGGAGTCCGCAACCCGCACGGAGTCTGGTGTGCAACCACGGGGGGAGGCCTGGTCCAGATCGTGCTCGACGACCAACTTGGCCATGTGGTGGCGCAAATGGATACCGAGCAGGGACTGCCTTCACAAAATGTCTTTGCCGTTCTGCCTCAGCAAAACTCTAACCGCAGCAACATTCTACTAGTTGGAACCAGCCGTGGTATTGCGCGTTACTCGCCCGGGCAAATCTCGCCCACTCTTTATGCCACACGAATCATCAGTAAGCGCGTCCATCACCCCGGCGAACTCACTAGTGGCCTTAGTCTCGAATACCCTCAGAACAGCTTGCTTTTCGAGGTGGCTGCAAACAGTAGCCGTACGTTTCCTGAGCAGTTTCAATACGCGTTCACGCTCACGGATAACAAAGGAAACGTCGTCAAACAAAAGGTCTCGCGTGAATCGCAATTTGCCATGGAAGGACTGCAGCCGGGGAATTACAAGGTCCTGGCGCGTGCTTTTACCAGGGACCTCGTTCCCTCCGGCCCGCTCTCATTTGAGTTGAATGTCGCCGCCGCACCCTTTCCCTGGACCTCGACAGCCCTGGCAGTGCTTTTGACCCTGGCTTTGCTGGCTTTGCTATGGGCCATTTTGGAGCGCAAACGGATCGCGAGAACGAGTGCGGCCCTGGTAGCGGCGAATCAAGATCTGGCGAATGCCCGACTCAACCTTGCCAACGAGGCTGAACGTGAGCGGCGCCGCATCGCGCGTGACCTTCACGACCAAACGCTGGGCGACCTAAGGCACTTGCTCTTGCTGGCGGATCAGTTTTCAGACGCCCGCGAGCAAGTGCGAAAGAACCCGGACGTGGCACTGCTGCGCGGAGAGATTGAGTCGATATCTCAAGAAGTAAGACGAATCTGCGAAGACCTCAGCCCATCTGTGTTGCAGAACGTAGGTTTCGCGGCGGCGTTGGAGTTCGCCCTCTCACATGCGGTACAACACGCGCCACCGGAAAGGCAATTCGCTTATGAATTTGTGTGCGACGAAGTGCTGGAAGAAAGTGCTAAGCTGGCGCCCAATGTGCAGATGCAGATCTATCGAATCACGCAGGAAGCAGTTAATAACATTTGCCGCCACGCGAATGCGACTCAGGTAAAGATGGTAGTGGGAGTATCCCAGGCAGGTGATTTCAGTTTGACCTTAGAAGACAACGGTGGGGACTTCGAACAGGTTGGTGAACACAAACATGAAGGTCGTGGTCTGGCCAACATGCGTGCGCGCGCGAGTCTGATAGATGCCAAGTTGAGCTGGACTCCACGCAACGAGGGCGGCACTGTGTTCCAGTTGACGAAGCCGACGGCAGAGGCGGGGGCAGGCGAAGCATAGATCGAGAAGGGCTCCCTCAAGAGCGGTAGAGGCGTGTGAAAAACCCGAAAGAGGGTTGCAGTGATTTGCAATTAGCGGGACTTGAGCCCTCCTGCTCACGTAAATTTGATTTCACCCAACCAAACCGATGATAAATAGAGAACTGTTTGAGTTCAGCGCCGAAGTGGATGCTGCTCTGGCGGCGCGCAAACCAATCGTGGCTTTGGAATCAACGGTCGTCGTCCACGGATTGCCGCGTCCGCAAAATCTGGAAACTGCGCATCGACTTGAAGCGATTGTGAGAACTGCCGGCGCCGTTCCGGCCACGATTGCTATCCTGGGT
>JBGTLM010000201.1:0-19825 GCA_041744135.1 Pyrinomonadaceae bacterium | reverse complement strand
CGCCGCACTGCTATGTGAATGTCAAGAGTTAAGGTCAATTTACATAATGAGGTTTTTGCTTTTACCTTATTGATTGTTTTGCTTTTGTTTTTGCTTTCGTTCTTTGACACCAAACTCTTCAACCTAAGAGAGACTGACTGCTATACGTGGCACGACACAATGTTCGTCACACTCTCGAGAATGCGGCCCTCTAGGGCGATATCGCTAGCCCTGGGTTCTCTGTCTCCAGAAGCGAAGCGCAGCCAAAGATTACGGCTGTTCGTTCTGTGCGGCGTCGAGGCGTACCCGGGGGCCAACGGTCTCCTCTGCGGTCAAAGGAGCTACAGAACTATCCGGCCTGATAACGAAGGGCCGTTGTTCTTTCAAAACGGCGTACATGCGCGTCGTCAACTTACGGGCGACCGCCACAATGGCTTTGCGGGCGGCTACCTTCTTGGGCTGTCGCTCATAGACGCGCCGATAAAAAGTGCGCAACTCGGGATCTTTGTTGATCGCCACCCAGGCGCACTGAATCAGTTTGTTGCGCAAACGGCTGTCGCCGATACGCGTAATCTCGCCACGATTTTCCTTGTCGCCTGTAGAGTGCTCGCTGGAGACCAGGCCCAGAAAGCCGGCGATCTGGCGCACGTTACTGATCTGGCGCCAATCTCCCAGGCGCGCCAGCGCATGGGTGGCGGTGATCGAACCTATCCCTGGCAGGCTGGTGAGAAAACTAATGCATTGGCTTAGTTCTGGATCGTTTTGACAGAAGTGACGAATCTCTTTTTGCACTTCGGCAGCAGACTGAAAATGGAACTCCAAGGCGTCGATCAGCCGGTCCAACTTAAAGCGCACCGCAGCGCTACAAGGCAGCGCTTCCAACTGGCGCAATACCCGCCCCGACCATTTGCCGTTGGCTGCCGGAAAGGCGATCCCTTCATACAACAGCAGCGACTTGATGCGACACTTGGTGGCCGTCAACTGAGCTACCTGCGTGTCCCGCAATTGCACCAAATGACGCAGCTCGCGATAGCTCTGCGTCGGCACATGAATGCTGCGCAGTTGCCCCCCGCGCAGTCCTTCGGAGAGTTTCTTGCTGTCCAGACGATTAGTTTTCACTCGTTGTCCCGGAGCTGTCGGCACCATAGAGGGCGATACTACCAGACAAGGATGGCTCGCCGCCGTCAGTTCGTCGTGGAGACCAAAGCCAGTCGGCCCGGCTTCGTAAACAAAAGCTACTCGCTGACCTGGAAAATGCTTCCGCGTGTAATTAAGTAGTTGGGTCCCACTATAGGGCAACTTTAGAGATTTTCGCATTGTCCCGTGATCGGTGAAAGTGACGGCTATGCTCTTTTTGTCCACATCCAGACCGCCGAAGATGTCGTAGTCACGCGGAATAAAGGTGCGCTGTGGAAGCTGATCTGTCATGGTCGTTTCTCCTCGAATTAGCCAGGTCTTTTTGCTTGGCTTATTCTAGACGCTCAACCTGACATTCATCATACTTGTCTCCAAGGAGTCGACGCACTCCAAGGAGTCGACGCACTCCAGCCCATTAGTAGTCGTCAGCAATCTTAAGCTTTTCAGTCTTAAAGCTATAGATGGTCTTAACTGCCGCGGGAGAAGCTGTCCGCTCAAACCATGCTGCGGAACACCAGGGATATAGGTTTGCAACTCTCACAAGCCCATGCTTTACAGCGTTTTGATGCACGTAGTTGAGTCTAGCCAAATACGACCGTTGGAATGTGAGTTTTGAATCCCAAAAGTTATACCAAACCTGACGGCCCGCTGCCTGGTCCAGCTGGTTTATCTCGCGCGCCGTATTTGAATGCAGATGCTTGAGGAAAGCATCGAGGCGTGACGCATCGGGACAACCGCGAGCTACAAGGTGGTAATGATTGACAAACGCAGCCCAGGCTTCAAGCTGCCACTGGTACTGTTTGGCAAGTGAAAGCAACTCCCTTTCAAGTAGGCTCAGTTTTTCTGATGTCTTGAAGAAGTGTTCCTTTTGTAGGGTAGCCCCGGTCACCATGTAAATTCCATCAGAGCCGATACGGTGAATCGGTGCGTGAGGCCAATCTTTAATCGGAGGCATGAGGAGCCCCTCCTTTGAGTGAGGTGTCAGCTGCGACCTGCCGCAGCGAGATTGGTTGAATTAAAAGCGCGGAGAGTGTGCGGCGTCAAGCCGCCTCGGGCCAAAGCGGCGACAGGTCGCAGCACTCCAAGGAGTTGTTTTCGCTAATTCCGAAAGTTCTGGGTCACCATCACGCCTCGCATACCGCCGTCCATGATGCCGATGCCAAGGCGCCCGAACTCGGGTCGCAGGATATTCGCCCGATGTCCCGGCGAGTTCATCAAGCCAGTATGTGCTATCTGCACCGTGCGGGCGAGGGCGAGATTTTCTCCGGCGGTGAGAAAACGAACGTCGGCCGCGCGCATGCGGTCAAACGGGTCGCGACTTTCCGGTGTGTCGTGAGCGAAATACCCGCGGGCAAACATGTCTGCCGAGTGTCGCCGCGCAACTTCAGTCAGTTCAGGGTCGGGCGCAAGGGCCCTAAGTCCGGCAGCGGTTCGTTCCTTGTTTACCAATTTCAACATCTCCGCTTCCAAATCAATTCTGGGACGCGAGACCGGGACTGTAAAAGGCAGCGTGACGCGTTCGTCTGAATCCGGTTGAACTGTCAGCAGATTGAGGGTTTGCGCGATAGCGTCACCGAAAACGGGATGGAGCGCGTTCTCAAGGCGTTCGGTGTAGACGGCGAAACGGTTGACCAACGCGCTGCCGCGCGCGCGTTCGCTTAAGCCTTCGTTTAGAGGTATGGAGAGCAGCAGCGCTGCGACGATGGCTGCCGTAATTAAACCGTTTGCCAGGCCCGGTATCAGACCGAATAGTCGGTTGAGGGATCGCTCGTGAACATCTTCCGGCAGCCGCCGCAGAAAAGCGTAACTGAGGAGATGAACTGCCACACCCACACCGGCTGCGATCAAAATAAAGGCCAGAGGTTGATCCCAGACCTCTGACCACAAGTCAACGCGCGCTCCGAGCCAACGCGCCGTCGGCTGATAGAAACGCAGAGCGGCAACGAGACTCAGGATCCATCCGAGCAGATCGAGCAAACCCAGGACGAAGCCGCGCCGCCAGCCGTTAAGCGCGCTCAGCAGCACCACCACCACAAGCACGATGTCGATCGCATTGAAAGTCATTTGCTGAAGGATCTCACTGAGACCACGGCGTGGGCTTGCGTACCCAACGGTGCTTCTTGAGCTCTGTGTACAACTCCGGGGGCAGCGGCCCGGCATCACTTGCGGCGATGTTTGATTCAACGTGAGACAGCTTGCGCATTCCCGGTATGATCGTGCTGACAGTGGGATTAGTAAGAATGAAACGCAGCGCCAGTTCCGGCATGGTGATCACCGTTGCATGTTCCCGATTCCAATCGCGCAGAAGTTCTTTCAACGCCTCGGCGCGTTCCACACTAGGTATTAAGTTCTCGGGAACGAAGTAGGTGTTGCGCCAGTCACTTTCGGGCCATTTGCTATCTTTGGTGAGTGTGCCCGTTAGCGTTCCCTCATCAAACGGCACCCGCGCAATCACAGCCACATTCATCTCCTCGCATACCGGAAACAAATCGTCCTCCGGATTCTGATCGAAGATGTTGTAGATGACCTGTACCGAATCAATCTGTCCGGTTCTGACCGCACCCACGCCGTTCCATGGCTCCCACCTGTTAATGCTGATACCGATCGCGCTAATGAGACCCTGGCTGCGCAGATCGTCGAGCTTATAAAGCCAACGATCATCTCGTAGCCACTCATCGTCCCAGGTGTGAAACTGCATCAGGTCGAAACTCTCCAGACGTGCATTTTCCAGGCTCCGGTGTACAAACTCTTCAACGTGATCAGGCGGGTAAGATTCCTTTAGCGCATACTCCGGACGAGCAGGCCACTGTTTGTTTCTGGGCGGGACCTTCGTGGCGGTGTAGAGACGTTTGTCGCGACTGGCGCGGACCGTCTGGCCCAGCAGGTTTTCACTCCGACCGTCGCCGTAGACGTACGCGGTATCGAAAAAGTTACAGCCATAGTTAACGGCAGCCTGCAAGGACTGAAGAGACTCGTTGTCGTCAGAGTTTGACCAACCACCCATCCCCCACATCCCGTAACCAATCTGGCTTACTTCCCAGCCCGTGCGGCCGAATTGTCTGTTGTGCATGTTGTCTCCCGCCGAGCGCTAGTCGTCTACGGAACCGAGGAATGGTAGCGGCTGTGTCAAAACTCACCCAGCGCCCGGGGCGCGGCAGAGGGGCAAGCGGCTTTGCGCCAAGGATCAAGGTCGACAAACACAACCGCGCCCTGAAAGGCGCATCAAGGATCACCCAATATGGTGCTCTTAGTATTTCGGTCTCAGATGCATTTGTGGATCATCTTAGAAATGGAGGTCGCAGCCTCGCGATCACCCTAGCTGCGAACCAGCGGTGCGCAAAGCTCCAGCGCATGCCCATCGGGATCGTCAAAGTATATCGATTTCGCTGGCATCCAATCATGAGTGACAGGACCTTTAACCTCGATTCCTTTCTCTCTTAGCCAACTCGCTGCACGATCCATGTCCGCCGCGTCTGCGGTGAAGGCGAAGTGCTGGGTGGGCCACTCGCCCTTGTCTTCCTGCAAGACAACCATTCCGGCATCGCCACCGGCGCGGAGGAACAGCCAGTTTCTTCTTTCATCCCGAATCCCCTCCGCCAGACCCAGGACGTCTTTGTAAAAAGCTTCAGCTCGCGGCAAATCTTTGACGCGAATGGCAACCTCGTAAAGTCCGCGAATGGGTAACATGCTGCACCTCCCCGTCCCGCTTTCTAAATCCAAACAGAATTTAGCCACAGAAGTCCGCGGATATACACAGATCTAAAGAGTTTCCAATCGAAACGACGGGTAACTTTGTTCCGATCCGCGTTTTCATCTGTGGAAATCTGTGGCTGATATTCCGGAAGCTGTGCCTTTGAACGCCTCTACGATACTCAAAGGCGAATTAGTGGGAATAATCCTCCTCAACTCGAAACCCGCTCGGGCCAACAGATCGCCGTACTCATCCGGGGTGCGCTCCAATCCACCCGGTGACAGAAGCATCTCGAGATCTTGAATCTTACTGAAGTGCGGCTCGTTACCTGCAGGGACCACCATTTCAACCAGCAGGAGCCGGCCGTCAGAGGGTAAAGCCTCATGAATGTTCCTCAGGATCTTAAGTGCCCGGTCGTCATCCCAATCATGAATGATAAATTTCATCATATAGGCGTCGGCGCCGCCGGGAACCGATTCAAAAAAGTCACCCGTTTTCAGTTCAACGCGATGGGCCACACCTTCCTTCTCAAGCAACGCCGGAGCACCCTCGATCACCTGAGGCAGGTCAAATAATAGACCTTCGAGCTGAGGGTTTGCTTTCAAAAATCCGCTGAGCAACATACCGTGCCCACCAGCGATGTCAGCCAGCTTCTTCACACCGGTAAACGTATAGGCCTCGACAATCGCAGGGAGCGTATTTGTGGAAAAACTTGTCATCGCCCGGTTGAAGATTTCGTACTCCGCGGGATGCTCCTGAAAATAAGGAAACACCTCCTTGCCATGCACTCGCTCCCAGGCCACTTTGCCGGTCGTAACGCTGTATAACATTTCCCCATAAACTGACCAGTGCCACGGTTCGCACAGGAAAATCGCGGCGTCGCGCATCGATCCAGGGTGATCGGAAATTAGCAGCTCTGCCTGGGCAGTCAGTTCAAACACTTTCCCATCCGTTTCTCTGAAGATGCCCAGGCTAGCCAAACAGCGAAGCACGCGATAAAGGGTTCGCTCGTGCGTACCAGTCTGGCGGGCTAACTCCGCCACTGATAACGGCCGGTCTTTCAACAAGTCCGCAATGCCGAGTTTGGCCGCCACATAAACGGCCTGCGACTGAAAGCAGCCCCCCAGGATCTGCATCAATTGTGCTTCGGGCGGCACGGGCGTGGTTGCCTCCGCTTTCGCATTCCTATGGGTCGTCATTTAAATTGCTCTCCTGTTTACTTATTGATTGGCTTAATGACCCGTCAGCCAAAGATGACATATTAGGGCAAGCAAGCGTGCCCTCAAAGTGGATCAGTAGCCTTTCTGACCTCTCATTCACGGCCGCCGCTTTAGTCCGGCGTGTCAATTCCACATTCGGGTATTGAGAACCGTTCAACGTTTTTCCTCCGCGAGAGAATGATATGGCCGTCCCGAAACGTAGAAACGGTCATTAAGTATTGTGAAATACACTCCCACTGGCTAAAGCCGCGGTGTGAAATGGGAGACACCTAATCCCACGGGCAGAACAATTTAACGGGTGTTAACCCGCGCTTCAGGGAACCTTTTATCCGCCGGGCGCATCGCATGAGCCGACCCCAAGCCTCTCCCGCTTGCAAAAGCATTCGAGTCTTGCTAAACCTCCTGATTGAAATGCTCGCTGGGAGAAGAACGATGAAGAAGATTTCCTACGCCTTCTGCGCAGTTTTCCTGGTCCTGTCCCTGGTTGTTCCCATAGTTGCCGACACCATCCGCTTAAAAGATGGAAGCGTCATTCGCGGTCAGGTGATTGGCTTCAAAGATCAACAGATTACTATCCTGATCGGGGCCGGAGCCAAAGGCCGGCGCAGTCGGACGTCAATTTACGTCGAGGACATCGAGTCAATTGAGTTTGACTCGGCAACCACAGCCGCGGCTGCCTCCCTGGCGAATGAGGAAATGAGCTCCGGCAATCCAGAGCTGGTCTCGCAACCGCCGAGATCCAACCCGCAGCCTGATATAGCTACGAGCAATCCGAGAACAACCAGCCCGAGCACTTCCCCTACGTTTTTCACAATCAAGGTCGGCGTTCGCGCCGACATCGCGAATAACGGTTGGACCAACAGCGGTCTGGTGGTTCGCAAGGGACAACGTTTACGCATCAGCTCTTCGGGACGTATCTCGATCGGCAGGGGAAGGTTCTCAACTCCCATCGGCCTGTCAACCGTTCCGGACAACGAGAAACTGATGCGCAACGAAGCCACAGGCGCTTTAATTACTGTGGTTGGAGACGACAACGACGATTTTATCTTAGTTGGCACCCGGAGGGATTTCGTCGCGCAGCGAGATGGTGTGTTGTTTCTGGGGGTTAACGAAGGGGATTTAAGCGACAATACCGGAACCTATGATGTCGTTATCGAGGCAGAGGCAGGCGGGCCGCCACGTTGAAGCGGCAACCGCGGTTTACTGCTCGGCATCAGACCTTTCCGACGGGTTTTCGTTGGGTTTTGCTATGTGTGTTTTCGACCCGCATTGGGTCGTGTTGTTTTGTGGATCGGGTTTGACGTTCGTTTTGGGATCACGCTATGAACCACTATAAATCTCTCCTTCAGCTATTCGCTGTCACGCTAGTCGCCGCTTTGCTCTTGGGAACATTTGCTCCTCTCGCATTAGCGCAGTCGCGCCGCCAGCCGCCTGCCGGCAATCAAAAGAAAAACAAGCGACCTGGTGAAATTACCCAACCTGGTGAAAAGCAGGAAGAGCCGTTGCCGCCGGACTTGACCGGCAAACCGCAAGACGCTGACAAGGTGACGATCAGCACCCAAATCGTCAATGTCGACACGGTGGTCTACCACAAGAAGAGCGGGCAGATAGTCACGGGGTTGAAGAAAGAAAACTTCGCGCTCTTCTCCGACGGAAGTCCGCAGGTCATTACAAACTTCTCTACACCCCAGGCCCCCATTACGGTGGCAATGGTTCTCGAGTACAGCAAGTGGTCTGAGTTGTTCGGCTATTACGGCAGCGGCGGGTTCGATCCGGGAACTTATGAGGTTCTGCGTCCGACCGCAATGTTTCTTTCGCAGTTTATTAAGCCGCCAGATGATTACGTTTCGGTGGTTGCTTACGACATGCGTCCAACGCCGTTAACGGATTTCACCAACGACCCCAGACGAATCAACGAGGTCATCAATCTGTTGCTGCGCAATTCGCCGGCGTTCAGAGAGAGCAATCTTTTCGATGCGTTGAAGTTTGTACTAGTCGGCGGACGCGGTGACTCAGTTGTGTTGGAAGATTCGAAGACTGAAAAGTCAGATTACGCCGGACTAGTCACGGTTCAGGGACGAAGGAGGGCGTTGATTCTGATAGCCTCGGGAATCGATACCTTTAGCAAGATTAATTACGGCGACGCCCGCAAGATTGCGCAAAACGCCGGCATCCCGATCTACATCATTGGTACCGGCAACATGTTCAACAAGAGATACGGTGATTCGTTGCCCGCCACCGACAGCCTTTCAGGGATGCCCGGAAGGCTCACTCTGCTGCAGGCCGACAACACACTTAAGACTTTCGCGAAGGAAACGGGTGGCGCTTATTTTCCCTACACCTTTGAAGGCGAGGTTCCCGGAATCCTGAATTCGATTAACGGCCTGCTGCGTAGTCAGTATAGTTTGGCATTCAACCCGGGTGACGTTCGCGATGGCAAACAGCACAAGATCAAAGTAAGCGTGGACGTCAACGGCGATGGCGTCTACGACGACAAGGAGTATGTCATTCAGGCGCGCTCGGTCTATAACGCCCCGAAGGGTTAACGCGAGACGCATAGGGCAGTGAGTGAAGGCAGCCAACCGTGAGGTTCGCTGCCTTCTTTTTTGGAGATTGCAGGTTGGGAACAAATTTGCGAATTCACCCGACTTGAATCGGCAATTGGCAATTGGCAATCGGAAATGATTCTTGATACAGATGTCGTTGTGATCGGCGGTGGAGCAGCAGGCCTCCTGTGCGCGATAGAAGCTGGAAAGCGCGGCCGCGGAGTGGTGGTGATTGAGCACGCGGAACGCGTCGGCAAGAAAATCGCCATCTCCGGCGGCGGACGATGCAATTTCACCAACATCAATACCAGCTTTGATCACTTTATCTCGGCCAATCCCCACTTCTGCAAGTCTGCCCTGGCCTGCTATACGCCGGCGGATTTCATCTCCTTAGTGGAGAAACACGGCATCCCCTACCATGAGAAAAAGTTCGGACAACTGTTCTGCGATGAGGGTTCACGCCGAATAATAGAAATGCTGCTCCACGAATGCGAAGCTGCTGGTGTCGAGATTCGCTGCGGCTCGACTGTGCGTAGCGTAGAGAAAGAAGAGAACTTCGAAGTTGAAACAGAAACCGGACGGGTTGTCTCTCAATCACTCGTCGTTGCCACCGGCGGATTATCGATTCCCACACTCGGTGCTACCGACTTTGGCTACCGTATGGCTCGGCAGTTTGGTCTTGCGATTCAGGCGCCGCGGCCGGCACTTGTCCCTTTCACGCTAGCAACTCGTGCAAAAAGCGAGTTAACGGATCTGAGTGGAATTTCCGTTGATGCTTTGGTTAGTTGTCGTGAGCATCAGTTTCGCGAAAATATTCTGATCACCCATCGCGGCCTGAGCGGCCCTGCAATCCTGCAAGTCTCTTCCTACTGGCAGCCCGGCGCCGCAATTGCTATCAACTTGCTACCGGAGCACGATGCCGGAAAGCTTCTGCGCGAACAGCAAAACAGAGAGATGGAGTTGGCAAACTTCCTGAGCCAGTTTCTGCCACGCCGCTTTGCCCACGCGTGGTGCGCGTTGAACGCCCCCTCGCAGCCACTCAAACGCTTCACACCCGCACAGGTCACGGATATTGCCGAACGGCTCAATCACTGGGAGATCATTCCCTCTGGAACTGAAGGCTACAAGAAAGCGGAAGTGACCGCGGGAGGTGTAGCGACAGGGGAACTCTCGTCGCAAACGATGGAAGTCAAGAGAGTGCCCGGACTTTACTTCATCGGTGAGGTGGTAGACGTGACTGGCCAACTCGGAGGCTTTAACTTCCAGTGGGCCTGGGCCTCAGGTTATGCGGCCGGTCAGAGCGTGTAAACTTAGGAGGCAGACGGCAGGAGGCAGGAGCAAGCATTTTTCTTTCATTTTTCATAATTCTTCATTTGCAATTCGTGACCTGAGGTTTCGTGTGATTCGCGGAGCGTTCTTCATCTGCCAGCCAGACAAGCTATCCACGAAATAAGACGAATCACCACGAAATGAGTTCAGAAAATAACCAATGAGACGTCAAATGGAAGATGCCCCTCGTGCTCACGCCCTGCCGTCTGCCGTCTGCTCCTGCCTCTCTTTTTTCAGCTTCCATGAAGGCGCAGCCGAAACTCATCGTTGAAAGCGTAGGTTTCGGTGCGCTTTCCGGAGAACACGCGCGATTCACGCAGTAGCATTGGCAATCCACCTGTCGGTAGGTCCAACGCATATGCAGGACTGGAGAAGATTGCCGAGACTTGAGGATTAAGTCTCTCCGGCAATCCATAGCGGATAGCTTTCTGAGCCACCGGAGAGAACCCCAGAGTCCGACGGGGATTTATCAATTCAATTGTGCGGTCGAAAATGTTGAGACGTGTAGGCTGATCCCTGAGAGCCAGATCCCGATGCACCAGCATGTTGGCGACAGCTTCTCTCAAAGCGCCACGATGATAATTTGCCCGGGCCGGAACAGGACTCTCCTCAACCTCTACCGGCCGGGAAACCCTGGGACGCGCATCCCACAAATCACAATAACGATTAATAAAACGGAGAGCCGATTCGTAAAGAGTGGATAGATTGCCACTGAGTTTTACGCGCTCGACAAATCCGGCTTGTACCGAATCACCTGCGAATCGTGTCGCCGTGATTGCCGAGCGCGGCAGCAGTTCGCTAACTTTTTCATCGTGCCCGAAAAGAAGCAGGCCGGCTGTGCTAGGTACAACCTCGACTCCGTTGTTCGCAGCCAGCAGTAGATCGCGCTGCAGAACCTCGGCGGTGGGATAGCCGGAAGCGGTTGCTTCGTCAAAGGCGTCTCCGGTGAACTCACGCAGGAAACTCCAGAGATGTGCCTCGTCAATGTCTTTGATCGCGGCGCCAATTACCGCAACGTTCTCATACCCCAACGGTCGCGCTTCGTCCAAGAGCGTCGCCAGCTCCTCGGGCGTAGCCTCGCGTTTCTCGGCGCCGATGCGCAGGTAGAAACGCCCATCACGAGTGCGATAGGGGCGCCGCTTCCCTTCCACGTCGAGGACCACAATGCGCCGGCCATTGTCAAAGGCGATGCAGTCAATAAAGGGGATGATTGGCGGGTGGATTTCTTCGCGGCAGATGCGCACCAACTCTTGCTGGACGTCTTCGGCATCATCGAGCCCTGCTACGCGCATTTGATCGTTCACGCCAAAGATTATGACGCCACCGCCCGTGTTTGCCAGGGCAACAATTCCCTGGGCAATCTTTTCGGGATTCGAAAGTTTTACTTTAAGTTCAAGGAATGTATCTTCGCCGCCGCGAATAAGCCGAAGCAGTTCGACTCTCGAGGTCTGGGGCGCAGTTGTGGAGAGGAGGTACTCCTGAAAGGAGCGTTCGGTAGCCGGTTCGTGCCGCTGATTGCTGCGAAATCTTCTGCGAGCCATTTGTGTATTGACGGGGCCGCTAACTTCTGCCCGCCCGGATGCCGCGGGGCGACATCACTGGAATAGTTAGTCATCTGTCGGTTCGCGGACGGCTTCGAGTATTTCCACTTCGCGCTGCTGTAGCGCTCGTCCCTGCAGATCGATCAAGAGAGAATAAGAGCAAACTGCCAGTGTGGCGAACAGGCTCAGTGTAACATATTCGATGATCAGACTCTGGGTGAAGTAGCCAGCCGCGGCGGCTGCAAGCGGCGGTATCGCCAACAAAATAAGGAGAGGAATTATTAACAGTCCGACCACGCCGGACACGTTCAGGCGTTTGCCAAACTTCATCCGTTTTGGAAAACGTATGGACAGCCAGTTGCCGATTACGGACATGGTCGCGGCGAACGTAATGAAGCAAAGGGTCACGAACACGAAGGCCCGAGGCGTGAGATCGCGGAACACCAACTGATTAATAGCCAGCAGCGCGGCAGAGAAGAGAAATGCAACGATGGTCAAAGCGATGTTCTTACCAACTAGGATGGTTCGGCGATCTACTGGGGACAGCATAAGTGACCGCATACCTCCCTCTTCGAAAGCGAACTGGTTGCATGAGAGCCCGGTAAGGATTAGAAACACATACAACACGCCGCCGCTGGCCATCAAGCCTTCAGCATACGCCAGGAAGTCGGTCGCGAATGATCTCGGTCCCTCTGTCACCTCAGCGCTCAGACGGTTTGTATTCACCAGTCTGACTACAATCAGGATTAAGGGCATTAACACCATCATCCGGAGCTGCGCATTACGCATTACATAACGCAACTCTTTTTCGACCACCGCTGAGAGCTGCGGCGATACTAAAGGAAGTTCCCACCCCGTGTAGACATCAGTTTTTGCGAGTCTTTTCGCGGCACCAGTTCGACGCTTTCCTCCTCCCCCAAGCACTGAGCGTTGGGCGATCCAATAAGTAGCCGCGATGAGAAGGAGGGTGTAGCCCGTGAGCGTAGCCAGGGCTAACAGGTAGTCTCCCGTGGCGCCTTCGCGTAAACCGTCGGTTAGTGCCACCGCGGCAGCGCCTGGGGGTATCCAGCGTAGACCCCTGAATGATTCGGCGTGCCTGAGCAACGCGGGCGCAAGCTGGCCGACCAACGCGCCGCCAAGGCCGACCACGACCCCAATCAACGCCAACACAGTTTCGCCGCGCGTGCGCCTTCGGCGAGTGAGTGAACCAAGCGAGATGGACAGCCACTTCGAAAGCGCCACTCCGAAGACTGCCGCAGGTATTGTCGCAATTAACGCCAGGCCAAGCATTCCGCTTCCCAGACCTGCACCCAGACCCACCGCGATGATCGCGGGAATAGCAAAAATGGACTGAAGGTTTGTCACCTCGCTGATGAAGTCGATGACAAAGAGTTTGCGCAGGCTAATCGGATACATCAGCAGACGTCCTGGCTCAAATTGTCTGTTGCTGCCGATGCCGAGCGGTAAGGTCGCCCACATCAGGTAGCAGAGCGCGAAGATGGAGAAGAAGATGAACTCAGCCGACGGAAGGCCGCCAGGCCTGGTTCTATTTTGAGTGGCCTGAACCACTATCGCCGCCGAGGTGAGAGCAAATGCTGCTAAACCCAACCCTAACGCGACGACCACTGCAAAAACCAGCGCAGCCAACATTCCTAAAATTGACGCAACGCGGTTGGGGACCGCCTTGGACGACCTCAGTGAATTCCGAAACAACCTCCACTTCAGCCAGAGTAATGTGGTTAGTTGAGACAAGGTTTGATAATTGCCGTAGTAGGTGCTTTGTACTTTGTTCTTTGCTCGAGCTCTTACAAGTATAGAATGAAGCAGAGCGGAATCAGTAACAGCGCAGACAGTCGGAAGCAAAGAACAAAGTATTAAGTACAAAGATCAAAAACCATCAATTCTCGATTCCAAAGCTATGTCTAAGGTCTACATCAGTCTGGGTTCCAACCTTGGGGATCGGGCCGGTAATCTACTGATGGGAATTCAAGGAATGCTCGATGCGGGTTTGGAGATTAGTAGAGTATCAAACGTCTATGAAACTGAACCTGTGGAGACATTTCCGCAACCGGCATTTCTGAACATGGTTGCCGAACTCTCTTCCAAAGTGCTTCCGCCACCTGAACAGTTGATGACCCGTTTGCTCCGAGTGGAGTATGCGCTTGGCCGCATGCGCGAAACTGCGATGGCCCCGCGGACAATTGATCTTGATCTTCTTCTTTACGGAGATGATACGCGCAGCACCGAGTTCCTCACTCTTCCTCATCCCCGCTTTCATCTTCGGAGGTTTGTGCTAACGCCATTGGCGGAGCTTGCACCTGAACTGCTACACCCGACCCTTAACAAGACGATCAATGAGCTGCTCGAACAGGCGATGGACAACTCGTCAGTTAGGCGCTGGCGTCCGTAGGCGTCACAAGTGTCAGGGGGATTGGGATTAAGGATGCAGACGGCAGGAGCAGGAAGCACGAGCATGAGGGGTGCTTTTTTTTCCATTTATCATTTGACATTTTTCATAATTTTTCATTGGTCATTTCTGAACTCATTTCGTGGTGATTCGGGTTACTTCGTAGATCGCTCGTTTGACTGAGATAAAGAACGATCCACGAAATCACGCGAAGGGACACGAAACAATAGGCACAAAATGGCAAATGGAAGTGCTAGCTCCTGCCTCCTGCCTCCTGCTCCTGCCTCCTGCTCCTGCTCCTCCTCTTTTCCCCTTTTTCCCGGTTTCCCGTTATAATGCCGCCACTTGATAGCACGCTTGAACATCTCCGAATTTCCGGGCCTATTGGCAATTTAATTGGTCACGGGCCCGAGTGGCTAGAGAGCTGAAGCAATGCCGTATCTCAAACCAGAGCGTCCAGAAAAAGTCAGTGCGCCCTCGTTGCGAGCCAGCAAAAAGCGGGGCGAGCGCCTGGTATGTTTGACAGCTTACGACTACCCCACGGCCCGTATCGTCGACGAAGCCGGCATCGACATTGTTCTGGTGGGCGATAGTCTGGGTAACGTAGTACTTGGGTATGGGAACACGGTGCCCGTCACGCTCGATGAAGTAATGATTCACTTAAAGGCCGTGCGTCGGGCAGTGCAGCGGGCGCTGCTGGTGGCCGATATGCCTTACGGATCGTTTCATACCGGCGCCGACGATGCCGTGAGAAACGCCCTGCGCCTGGTGAAGGAAGGTGGGGCCGAAGCGGTCAAGCTCGAAGGTGGACGGAAGCGTCTTCCGTTGATCAAACGTCTCGTCGACGAAGAGATCGCGGTGATGGGTCACATCGGGTTAACGCCCCAATCGATCAACAAGCTGGGAGCCTATCGCGTACAAGGCAAAACCGCCGAGGCGGCGCGGGAACTGCTCGACGATGCTTTGGCCTTGGAAGAAGCCGGGGCCTTCGCGATTGTGTTAGAGGTTGTTCCGCGCGAAATTGCCAAGCTCATCACCGAGAGTGTCAGCATACCTACTATCGGCATCGGGGCCGGCGTTCACTGCGATATTCAGGTGCTGGTCCTCCATGACATGCTGGGACTGTCATTCGGAAAACTCGCGCGCTTCGTCAGACCTTACGCAAATCTGAATCAGACAATCACAGACGCCGTCAGCCGTTATGCCGACGACGTGCGAAACGGCAGCTATCCATCAACGGCAGAATCCTACGCGCTGCCGGCAGAAGCAGCCGAAGAATTAAATCTACCCACCCCGGTGAAAGACTCAAAGAGCAAGAACTCCTGAATTCCCTCAAAACTATGGAGATTATCAATCGTCGTCAGCGCATGAGTTCCGTCGCGCGCAAAATTCGCCGCGAGCTGGATCGGACCATCGGGCTTGTGCCCACGATGGGCGCACTTCATGAAGGCCACCTGAGCCTGGTGCGAGAAGCGCGCCGGATGTGTGATGTGGTCGTCGTTTCCGTCTTTGTGAACCCAGCCCAATTTGGACCAGGCGAAGACTTCGAACACTATCCGCGAGACTTGACGAAAGACACCGCCCTGCTGACCGACTACAACGTTGATTTTATCTTTGCACCCCCGATCGAAGAGATTTATCCCAAGGGCTTTTCTTCCTATGTGAATGTCGAGGGGCTGTCGGAGCAGTTAGAGGGCACAACGCGTCCGGGTCATTTTCGCGGCGTTGCCACCGTCGTTACGATCCTGCTCAATGTGGTGCGTCCTGATTTTGCTTTCTTTGGTCAGAAGGACGGACAGCAGGCGATTATTATCCGGCGACTCGTTCGAGACCTCGCTCTTGATTCGGAAATCATCGTACTGCCAACCGTGCGCGAGGATTCCGGATTGGCCATGTCTTCCCGCAATCTCTATTTGAAACCAGAAGAACAGGAAGCGGCCGCGGTCATTCATCAGGCTCTGGCAAAGGCGAAAGAGACTTACAAAGCGGGGGAACGACATGGCACTAAACTCACGGAACTTGTAAGAACCATCATTGAAGCCGAGCCCAGGGTGCGTGTGGATTACGTGAGCATCACAGACGGGGAAACGTTGGAAAAGCTGGACAAGCTGGACGAACGGCCAATGTTGATTGCCGTCGCCGCTTACGTCGGTAAGACGAGGTTGATAGACAACACGACGCTCAATGCCTCTAAGAAAAAAGATGGTGCTTCGGCCAAGGCTTGAGTGGATGGCATCTCTGAACAGAGAACCCGCAAACACATAACCGTAGCGAGTGTGTGAAAACTCCAGTGCCTCAGCGCCAAAGGCGCGAAATGTAATAGCCTGGCAGGCTGCTGAAAAACAATCACGATCCACGAAACCACACGAAACGGCACTAAATTGGAGCCTTCATTCGTGTTAATTCGTGTCATTTCGTGGATCGTATGTCATTTCGTGGATCGTATTACGGCTTCTATTGCTCCACACCACTTTTTTAGCAACCTGCTTGGGCAGCGCTAGATAACGGTCCATGAATTTTGGACTATCTCTCAAGATCCCAGAACAGTGCCTTCCCCCCTTTTGTTTTTTTCTGGCCCTTCTGTGACAATTCATCCCAGGACTTATGTCTGAGAAAACAAAACAGAAAGTACTCATCCGGTTCACGCTGAATGGTGAACCCAGTGAAGTTGCGTTTGCTCCGCATAAGACGCTGCTGGAAGTGCTGCGCGAAGACCTGAATCTGACAGGGACAAAGCATGGTTGTGAACTGGGCGAGTGTGGTACTTGCGCGGTGTTGGTCGACGGCCGGGCAATTCTCTCTTGTCTGATGCTGGGGCTCGATGCCGAAGAACGCCACGTCAAAAGCATTGAAGGTATGGCTGATGGAGCGCAACTTCATCCACTGCAAGAAACGTTTGCGGACACGGGCGCCGCGCAGTGTGGTTACTGCTCCCCGGGTTTTCTCCTGGTGGCTGAAGAGCTGCTGCAGAAGAACCCCAAGCCAAATCGCCAAGAAATTAAGGAGGCGCTCTCCGGAAATCTCTGCCGCTGCACCGGCTACATCAAAATCTATGAAGCGGTTGAACTGGCCGCTGCACGCATGCGCGGTGAAGAGATGGATATGCCTCGGGCAAGCGTCTATGGCTTGGAGTAGCGTTCATCGAATCGCATCTTGCCTTGCTGAGAGAACCCGGCATTCGCAATATTTCTTTTCCCGTGCCACATTCGTTCCGACGTGGCAATTTTTCTGGATTTGCCACATTTGAGGATTTGGGCCAATCTCAGAATTCAGGGGGCCTGAAATGAAGGCAACAGTCGGCAAGATAACGCCTGGCGGAAGGCTTGTGATTCCCGCCAGGCATAGACGAGCTCATGGATTAAAAACTGGCGACGAGGTTCTGTTGCGCGTGGTAGACGGAGAACTTCGAATCCTAAGCCATGCTGAAGCGGTAAAACGGGCACAGGCAATGGTCAAGCGGCACGTCAAGTGGGGACGATCGCTGGTAGATGAGCTGCTCAAGGAACGGCGGGCGGAGGCCAGGCGTGAGTAAATACGTTCTTAATGCGTCGGCTTTGCTACTTTACTAAACCAGGAAAAAGGCAAGGATCGCGTTGAGTCAGCCGTGGCGGATTCGGTAATCAGCGCGGTTACTATTGTGAACTATAGGCAAACTGATTGACAGGGGAATGACTGACTCAGATGCTCGAGAAGCTGTCGAACTGATAAACCTTCCTGTGATCGACTTTGACGCAGGCCTGGCGCAAATCGCAGCGGCATTGCGACCGAAAACGAAAGTGTTGGGGCTGTCGCTCGGTGATCGAAGTTGTCTTGCATTGGCTCTTGTGAGAAATGATGCGGCAATTACCGCCGAGCGGGCGTGGTCAAGATTACGGATTGGAGTGAAAATCGAAGTCATTCGTTAGCCCTATCCCGGGCAATCTGGTCGGCGATGACAAACTGAAAGTTGGGTAGACCATCCCGCAAAAGGCGGGCGTGAAAGAAGTGCGAGTATGACTATGAGTAAATCAGACACAGATAAACGTGAAATCCAAGAACGAAAAGAACAGTAACGGAAAGCCGCTCAAGGTAGTTGGCAAACCGTTTCGCAAAGTCGATGCCCGGGCAAAGTGCACGGGCCAGACGAAGTTTGCCGACGACATCGTGCTGCCGAGGATGCTCTACGCGAAGATCTTGCGCAGCCATCATCCCCACGCGCTGATAAAACGAATCGATGTCGCCAGGGCGCTGGCAACCCAGGGCGTCTTTGCGGTTATTACAGGCCGGGACTTGCCCATATCCTATGGAATCCTTCCCGTCAGCCAGGATGAACATGCGCTCTGTATCGACAAGGTCCGTTTCATTGGCGACCCGGTCGCAGCCGTGGTAGCGATCGACGAAGACACCGCCTTCGACGCAATGAATCTCATTGAAGTCGAATATGAGAACCTGCCCTCTATCTCGACGATTGACGAAGCGCTCCTTATCGAAGAGCCGCGCATTCACAAATACGGGGACGGCGGCAACATCCACAAAAAGATCTCGTTGGAATTTGGCGACGTCGAAGAAGGTTTCGCTGAGGCGGATCTGGTCCGCGAAGACACTTTCTTCTACGAAGGCAACACACACCTGCCGCTGGAACAACACGCCGCCGTCGCTTACTTCGACACGGATAATAAGTTAAATCTCTGGAGTTCGACGCAGACTCCGCATTACGTTCATCGCGCCCTCGCGAAAGTTCTGGAGCTGCCGGCAAGCCATGTTCGCGTCATTGCCACCCCCAACGGGGGCGGGTTTGGCGGCAAGAGTGATCCGTTCAATCACGAGATCATCGTCTGCAAGCTTTCGATGATCACGGGTCGCCCGGTCAAATGCACGCTCACCCGCGAAGAAGTTTTCTACTGCCACCGCGGCCGCCATCCTGTTTTGATGCAGGTCAAGACGGGGGTTAAGAAAGACGGTTCGATTACCGGGATGCACTTTAAGACATTCCTGGACGGCGGTGCCTATGGCAGCTACGGCGTCGCCAGCACGTTCTACACGGGCGCGTTGCAGACCGTCACTTACGACGTGCCCCGCTACAAATTTCAAGGTGTACGCGTGTTCACCAACAAGCCGCCGTGTGGTCCCAAGCGCGGTCATGGCACACCCCAGCCGCGTTATGCACTCGAAGTTCAACTCGACAAAATCGCCGAGCAACTGGCCCTCGACCCGGCGGAGATTCGCAGACAGCATCTGGTGAAACCTTACTCGATCACCGCCAACTATCTACGCATCGGCAGCATGGGCCTCGGGAAATGTATCGACAAAGTTGTCGAAGGCTCAGACTGGAAGAACAAGTTTTCAGGCTGGACCAAAGAGAATCGCAAGCAGCCTTTTGGCAAAGGCATCGGCATCGCGTGTAGTTCCTACATCTGCGGTGCTGGCCTGCCGATTTACTGGAACAGCATGCCGCAGTCGGGCGTGCAGCTGCGGCTGGATCGCCAGGGCGGTGTCTGTGTGATGTGCGGCTCGACAGATATCGGCCAGGGTTCAGATTCAATCCTCGCCTACATCGTCGCCGAAGTTCTGGGAATCGATCCCTTCGACATCCGCATCGTCACCGCGGACACGGATCTGACGCCGGTGGATCTCGGCAGCTACTCGAGCCGCGTTACGTTGATGACCGGCAACGCCGCGATACAGGCAGCTGAAAGAGCGCGGGAGCTGCTGGTAATGGCGGTATCGGAAAAACTCGGCGTGCCAATCGAGAATATCTCGCTGGCCGAACGTAGAGTCTTCGACGTGGAAAGTCCGGATGTTGGAGTGTCATTTGCCGAGGCAGTGGTATTGGCGGAATCGAAGTTCGGCACGATTGGCACTGTCGGATCCTATTCACCGCCGCCGTCGCCCGGTAAGTTCAAAGGCGCTGGTGTTGGACCATCACCTGCTTACAGCTACACGGCCGCGGTTGCGGAAGTGGATGTCGATCCCTCAACCGGCATTGTCGTGGTCGA
>JBGTLM010000200.1:0-25152 GCA_041744135.1 Pyrinomonadaceae bacterium | reverse complement strand
CAGGGCGGGAGCTAATCGCGTGGTCGCTCCCACCATCATCGGCGGCCACCGTATGGCTATGGCCCTTACCAAGCCGGCGGTAGGAGACTTCATAGATTCAATAACCGCGAATACCCTCGGTCTGGCACTGGAACAGCTTGAAGTCAGTCCTTCCTCTCCCCTGGTGGGACAGAAACTAAGCGCCACGAATATTCGCTCCGAACTCGATATTGTGATCGTTAGTATTCGGCGCAGCGACGGGCAGACGCTTTTTAACCCGAGTGGTGAAGCATTGATCGCGGCCGGCGACATGCTAATCGCAATCGGAAGCGCTGAGTTGCTTATGAAACTGACAGCAATGGCGAAAGGTCTCTACGAGTCCAAGGTCCAACGGCCAACGTCTCATGAGTAAGAAAAGGTGCTTGATTAGTGATTCTTCGTGTGATTTTGTGGATCGATTCCCCGGGCAAGTATCGATCCTCGAAATCACGAAACCGCACGAAAGAGCTCTAAAGATTAATCAATGAGAATTCTTGTCACCGGCGGTAGTGGGTATCTCGGTACTCATGTGCGCCGGTTTTTCGAAGCCGACGATTTCTCGCGTCGCTCCAATCTCGACGTACTTACCGAAAGCGATGCTGAGATTGCGGCGAATTACGATGTCGTCATCCATCTTGCAGCCTATCTCGATAAAGACCCGTCAGCGGCGGATCTGAGTTTTCGCACCAACGGCGAAGGGACCGCCAATGTCATTAGTCAGATGAAGCCTGGTTCGGTCTTTATTTACGCTTCCACCAAGGACGTGTACGGCGCGAACGCAGCGGCATACGATCCGGTGCCGGAAACATGTTCGACTGACTATTCTGGCCAGACACCGCTCGAGTGGTCGAAGCTGATTGGCGAGCGCTACGTCGATTACTATGCCCGCCAGCGAAATGTGCGGGCCTGCATCTTTCGGCTGTCCACGGTCTACGCGCGTCCCTCCGACTGCAATGAGTACGGGTTCGTTACCCACTACATCGAGTCAGTCAAAAGGGGCTGGCCAATTCAAGTCCCAGTGGGTGGACACGCGATTCGGGACATCCTGCACGTTGACGATTTTTCGCGAGCATGCCAGGCGTTCATCGACTCGTCCAACTCATACGGGCTGTATAATCTTGGCGGCGGTCCGAAGAATGCGGCAACCCTGAGCGAGATGATCAGCACCGTGGGAAAGCTCATTCAGCTCGAACCAATTATTGAATACAATGATGCGCTCTCGCATCCGGTGCCCGTCAATTATGTCTCTGATCTGAGTTTGGTTCGCGAGCAACTGGGCTGGCAGCCGCAGATCGGAATCAAGGACGGGTTGCGAAGCTTGCTCTGACCTCCGACCAGAGCTGCAGTCTGTGTGGATGCGAGCTATGGGAACTTTTAAACAGCAAAACATCAATCGAGTTGTAGTTCGCAGCACCAACTGGGTCGGCGACGCCGTGATGACCGTACCTGCGTTGCGAGGACTTCGTCGTTTGCTCCCAAGTGTTCACATAACTCTGGCGACCAGGCCCTGGGCCAAAGAGCTTTTCGCCGACGCCAACTTTCTCGACGATCTGCTGATCTACGACCGGCGCGGACCATGGTCAGTTGCCAAACAGTCTGTCGAATGGCGCCGGGGGAACTTCGATCTCGCCGTTCTTTTTCCCAATGCCTTAGAAGCCGCATTGATCCCTGCCCTGGCTCGAGTTCCATTTCGCATTGGTTATGCGACTGATGGACGCGGCAAGCTGCTAACCAATCCGGTGCCGGTTCCTGAATGGCGCAGCTCGAAGCATGAAATCTTTTACTACCTGAACATTGTCGCTGAACTCGAGCGGGCGCTTGTCGGTCACGCACAGATTGCCGACGGGCCTCCTGATGCCTCCCTGCACATTTCTGAACCTCGTCAGTCGGAAGCATTGGATCTACTCCGCGCCCACGGTCTCCGCGAAGGGCGCGTCTTCCACCCCAGCGGGGCTGCCCCGCTGGGGTGGCCGGCCGTGGTTGCCCTATGTCCAGGTTCGATAAACAGCCGCGCGAAGCGTTGGCCGGCCGAGCGCTACGGTGCGCTTGCCGACAGTTTGATAGATGAGCTAAACGCCGAAGTTTTACTGATAGGCTCGCCCGGGGAGCTGGATGTCTCGCGGGAAGTCAGCCTGCGGATGCACCATGAGCCAATCATGATGACGGGCAAAACCAGCCTGACCCAGGTTGCCGCTGTTCTGAGTCTCGTGAATCTACTGGTTACGAATGATACCGGTCCCGCTCATATCGCATCCGCCCTAGGACGGCCGACCCTAGTCATCTTTGGGCCTACCAACCCGTTTACCACTCGTCCGTTTTCACCAATTGGCGAAATTGTGCGCTACCCGCCAGACTGTGCGCCGTGTATGTTGCGAGATTGTCCGATTGACCATCGCTGCATGACCGCGATCAGCGCGCAGGATGTTTTCGAACGCGCGCGGCTGATGCTTGATTCGTTGCAGACAACCCCAGTCCCGTAGGGACCTGATGTTTATATACCATTGGGCGAAGATGCAGCGCCGGCTTCAGCGGAGCGAAATGTTCTTGCGTAGGACCAATCGATGTATTTCGCTCCTCTAGTGCTTTAGAACTTTATGGGTACCAACGGCTTATAAGCAACAGGTTCCGAGAGGACTGTGTGGCTAGACACTTTGCATTTGTTGAGAAAGCTTTACAGTCAGGACACTAAACTCAGGGTGGCATTATGCAGCGGGCAGTCTTCATCGATCGCGATGGAACGATTTCGGAAGAGGTCGGGTACGTCAATCACCCTTCGCGCTTTCGAGTCTTTCCCTATTCCGCCGCCGCCATCAAACTCCTGAACGATAATGGTTGGCTGGCAATCGTCGTTACTAATCAGGCCGGAGTCGCCCGCGGATATTTTGCCGAAGACATGATTTGGACTATCCATGAAACGTTGAAACAACAGATGGCAGCAACTGACGCGCGAATCGATGCGATCTATTACTGCGCCCATCATCCGTCGGTCGGAGAGCTGCCATATCGATTTGACTGCGATTGTCGTAAGCCGAAGCCGGGACTAATACGCCGCGCCGCCGAGGAGTATGACATCGCTCTCGCAGAAAGCTGGATGGTTGGCGATCGTCACAGCGATATTGAGTTGGCCCGTAACGCAGGGGTTAACTCTGCCTTCGTCATGAGCGGTTACGGTCGCGGCGAATGGGAACATCAGCGGCAAAACTGGAATCATCAGCCAGACTTGACCGCAAACCACTTGTTGGACGCAGTTAAGAGAATAATCGACGAACCGCTTGGGAAACGCGCATGACTACCGAACGGACACTGCTGCAAGAGCGTCTGATCAGCATCGTGAAGCGCTTCCCGGGGCACCGGATCCTGGTGGTTGGCGATGCAATAGCGGACCAGTTTGTCTATGGCGCCATCAGTCGAGTTTCGCGCGAAGCTCCGGTGTTCATTCTCCGTCACGAGCAGACGGAAACAGTTCCGGGCGGCGCGGCGAACTGTGCGATGAATCTCGTTTCACTGGGTGCCAACGTCTCGCTGATTGGAGTCGTTGGTGAAGACGCCGCAGGGCGAGCGCTTTTGGAAAGGTTGGAGACGGCGGGAGTGGACTGCACCGGATTGCTGACATCTGAGAAGCTTCAAACAACCACGAAAGTGCGAATTCTCGCGGGCCAACTTCACTCTACTCGGCAGCAAGTCATCCGCCTTGATTATGAGGGAGCCCCATTGAATTCCGAGTTCCATGAACCGTTACGAAAACGTATTCTTAAGGAAGTACAAACCTCAGATGCCGTCATCATCTCCGACTACAACTATGGCGTTGGCGGCCAGGAGGTGGCGAGGGACGTTCGGGATGCCGCAACCAACCGAGGAATCCCAGCTCTGGTCGACTCCCGTTTTAGGCTCTCAGAGTTTGAGGGTTTCACCTCGGCGACTCCCAACGAGGACGAGGTCGAACAACTTCTGGGCAAACAACTGGCGAATGTCACTGCCCTGGAATCGGCGGGCGAGGAAATGCGCGAACGCCTCGGCTACCGCGCCTTGCTGATCACTCGCGGCAGCCACGGCATGATGCTTCTCGAAGACGCAGTTGCGCCTGTTCACATGGATGCGGTTGGCGCTCGTGAGCCGGTGGACGTCACCGGCGCCGGGGATACCGTGATTGCAACCTACACGCTGGCGCTGGCCTCCGGTGCATCCTTCCCTGACGCCGCGCGCCTGGCCAATTATGCCGGCGGCCTCGTGGTGATGAAGCGCGGCACCGCGTCAGTCACAGACGAAGAGCTTGTTGAGTCACTGCTTAGGTAGAACTCGATGTACGGTGTGCTAGTCTCCTGCCTCTAGAGTGCGCTGACAAATCCATCGAGGCCGGAAGAGGCTTTTTGGTTGGCACTTGTATTCGGGTGTTCGATCCGTAGCATGGTTACTTTCATGTTTTCTTGCGAGTAAGATTTGTTAGCACACAACCCAGTCCCCTTAGGGGAAGGAATGTTTATAGACCGTTGGTCCGAAGATATGGCGCTAGCTCCAGAGGAGCGAAATGTTCTTACCCATTGTGACGAACGCTAGTATTTCGGTCCTCTGGAGCTTCCGAAATCCTTAGCGCAACGGCCTATAAACACCGCGTCTCTATGGGACTAAGAGCAAGAAACTTGCGATTTGTTGTAAGAACCTTAGAGTCAGCACAATAGATGATTCGTGGTATGAAAACTGACCGTGACGTAAGTCAAACTGAAACGAGATCAGTCGACCGGATTCTCCATCAAGCAGACCTTATCGCTCGCGTCCAGACGGCCCGGCAAAATGGAGCAAAGATTGTGTTAGCTAACGGTTGCTTTGATGTTCTTCACGTCGGCCACATTCGTTATCTCCAGGGAGCCAAGGCTCAGGGGGACTTGCTGGTGGTTGGAATCAATTCAGACAGGCAGGTGACGATCTTGAAAGGTCCTGGGCGCCCCATCATGGCCGATAGTGAGCGGGCTGAGATAGTGGCCTCAATTGCCGCCGTTGACTTCGTCACCGTTTTCGACGAGCCCACGGTGGAAAATCTTTTGCTTGCTCTCCGGCCGGACATACATGCTAAGGGCACCGACTACACTGAGGAGACCGTGCCCGAGCGCGACGTGGTGCGCTCGTACGGTGGACGCGTGGTCATAGTAGGCGATCCGAAAAACCATTCCTCGTCCGAAATTCTGGACAGAGGAAATAATTCCGGTCCATAGAAAGAGAGTTGCGACATACTGGTTACCGTTCCTCAAGCCGCTCTCGAACACAAGAGGCTTCCTGCCAGGTGTTTTGCCTAATCACCAAATACGATTTACCATCAGAAGGTGCGCATTCTAATAGTGAAACTGGGCAGCATTGGTGACATCGTCCATACCTTACCTTCGTTAGCACTGCTGAGGCATGCCCTGCCACACGCTGAAATCTCGTGGGTGGTAGAACAACGTTCGGCAGAAATTTTAAGAGACAACCCCTTTTTGGATCGCCTCATCGAAGTCGACACGAAGGCGCTGAGGCGCGGGCTGATGTCTGGGGAGACGCTGCGGGCACCGCGCCAGCAGTTACGTCGGCTACGCGTCTCGGCCTTCGATCTAGCACTCGACTTCCAGGGACTACTCAAATCGGCTTCTATCGGGCGCCTTTCTGGCGCGCGTCGTATTTTTGGCTTTTCGCGAGAAGGCCTCCGGGAACCAGCCAGTCGGATTTTGCTATCCAAAACGGTTTTTATTCCCAGAGGCACGCACGTGATTCGCAAAAACCTCGGTTTGGTGCATGGTGCCCTTGGTATTGCTGTACCTCAACACTCAAGCGGCCTCGAGTTCCCGATTCAGGTCGACTCAAATCATGAAAGCGAGGCAGATAAAGCACTTGACGGAACCGAGGGACGTTGTGCGATTCTGAATCCCGGTGGCGGCTGGCCGACAAAGCTCTGGAGTCCCGAGCGTTTCGGTGAACTTGCCGATCTGGTCTGGGGCCATCACGGTCTCCACTCGCTAATCACTTACGGTCCTGGCGAAATCGAAGTGGCAGAAAGAGTTTTGCGCTCCAGCCGTTCCGGCAAAGCGCGAGCCGTTAGTCTTTCGCTGAAGGGGTTTTATGCCCTTGCTAAACGCGCCCAAGTCTATGTAGGAGGAGACACTGGGCCAACGCACATCGCAGTTGCCGCCGGTACCCCGGTTGTCGGTCTCTTTGGACCCACTGAGTGGTGGCGCAACGGAAGCCCCCGCAATGATGACGTTTGCGTGGATCGCACAGACATCGACTGCCGCGTCGATTGCCATCGGCGCGCATGCTCTAATTGGATTTGCATGGATATCGATGTCCGGCGACTTCGACAGGCAGTGACCGAACGTTTGGAACGCGTCCCCAGAATACCACAACCAATGGGCCGCGAATTCTTGCCTGGTACGTAGTAAACTCGAACGGTCGGCAATAAGGACAGGCCAGGATGTCTGTCCGTGTGGGAGCTCGGCTGTATTGCGTAGAGGTGGAACCTGGATTCAACGCTGGCGCGTGCCGCTCGGTTTTCTGTGTGCGGCACTTTTCATTTTCCTGGCCCAGCCGCGCCCGCTTTACCTGGCGGTTGGAGGGGCTATTTCGGTCATGGGTCTGGCGACACGCGGCTGGGCATCGGGCCACATCAGGAAAAATGACGCTCTGGCCACGTCCGGTCCCTACGCCTACTCACGCAATCCCCTGTATCTCGGTAGTTTTCTTCTGGGTTTAGGATTTACGATTGGTTCGGGCTGGTGGCCGCTGGGGATCGTTTTTGCGGCACTGTTTCTTGGCATCTATTTTCCGGTCATGCGCGTCGAATCCGCGACTCTGGCTGAGATCTTTGGGACTGCCTATCATCACTACGCTTCGGAGGTGCCACTCTTCTTTCCGCGATTCACGCGATTTCGTAATGAAGCATTTCAATCTACAAAGTTTGATAGTCGTCTCTACATGCGTTACCGAGAATACCGCGCGACCCTCGGATTGTTGGTCGCCTGGGCAATACTGGCTTTTAAGGCTTATTACTTAAAATGAATCGATTGCGAAATCTACTAGTTGCAATTCTTTGGCTCGCCACGGTTGACGTTAACTTCGCCACTGCTCAAACACCTGCTCGCGCAATCTGGGAGAGGCCTTTTGAACCCGCGGAAGAACTGGTTTATGAAGCCGAGTTTTCGCGCGCCCTGCTAAGAAGAATGGATGTTGCGGATTTTCGATTTACCGCTAGCCGCACTCCAGTGATCCAGCCCGCGAAAAACCCCAATTCGGCCCCGCTCGAGAAGACTGCGACATACGCGTGGGTCTTCAAAGGTGACATCTCGAGCAAAGGATTCTTTGCGAAATTGTTCAACCTGCGTTTTCGGGAGCGAATGGAATCCATCGTAGATCCGATTTCATTTGGAATTCAGAATACTAAAAGGATTGACGAACAGGGAAAGCGTATTCGTAGCAGCGAAGCCGTCTTTGACAATGTCGTCGGGAAGGTCGTGTGGACCGAAACCGACCCCACAAATCCGTCGCGACCTCCCCGCACCGTCACCTCGGAGTTCTCCGGCCCGGTCCGCGACATTCTGTCTGCCATCTACTACTTGAGAACCCAGCCGCTGCAGGTGGGGAAAACCCTGGAACTCGTGGTAAGCGACTCCGGTCAGGTTTATCACGTTCCCATCCGCGTGGTAGAGAAGAGACGGATCAAGACTGTGCTGGGAAGAGTTAACGCCATCCGGCTTGATGTCGAACTTTTCGGCCCACGAGGGATGATCGAAACTGAGGGCCAGTTTTCTATCTGGTTTAGTGAGGACGCCCGGCGCCTTCCGGTCAGCGCTCGCGTTAAGAATGAATACGGAACTTTCGATATCAAGCTAAAGAAAGTTCTGAGTAACTCCGGCCGACTCCTGAGTCCAGCGGGTTAGCGCGGGGGGAACGCAGGATCTCCGCTGGCGTGCCAGCCCGCTGGGTTGGAAGAACATATCTTTCAAAACGATAGGCTCGCCATCGTACCCATTCCTTCTCCCAGGTCATCATTCTCCATTCGGTCATGCTCGATTGTCGCATTCCGCATTCCTTCTCCGCCAACACTCATGAGTGACGTTCCTCTGATCATCGGACACCGAGGGGCTTCGTCGGTTGCTCCGGAAAACACACTCGCTGCATTTACGTGTGCAATTCAGGATGGGGCTGAAGGGATCGAGTTTGATGTCCGACTGTCGCAAGATGGCGTGCCCGTAGTTATTCATGATCCCACACTCGCACGAACCGGATTGGTTGATGGTGTGGTGGCTGAACTCTCGGCGGAAGTGCTCGGGAGAACCGATGTCGGCAGCTGGTTCAGTCGGCGTAACGCCGATGACATGGATTTCTCCGGAGAGAAACTGCCGAGCTTGCAACAAGTGTTTGATCTTTTCGCGGACTCGGATGCCCTGTTATATCTCGAAATGAAGAGTCAGGCTGGCGATGGTGGGAGACTGGCTGCTGAAGTAGCGGGCGCCATTAGAAAACATGCAATTGCTCAGCACGTGGTTGTTTCGAGTTTTAACCTTTCACAAGTGCAAGCGGTCAAAGCCATCTACCCTGCAATTCGCACGGCAGCTCTCTTCGAGCCGAGGGTCTCACGTCCCGCTACTCTGATCAGAGGGATCAGGCTGGTAAAGCTGGCGCAAAATTGCGGAGCGAACGAAATCTGCCTGCATTACGCATTAGCCAGTAGCCGGTTGACCGAACAGGCGAGAAAATCTCAACTCGAAGTAGTAGTGTGGACCGTCGATAGTCCTAAGTGGATTGAGCGTGGTAGATCGCGGGGCGTAAAGGCCTTAATCACCAACGATCCCGCTAGCATGATTCGCTACCGGAACACGCATGCCGCGATTTGAAGGTCCTAAAGACATTCGCGTACAGTTCTTTTGATGAGTCCTTTCCCACCTGCCGTAAATCGTTTTTTAATAAATCCGCAATACTCGCTCTACTACCGACGAGTGAAAAAGCTTGATGGGGCTCCCGAAGCGAGGTCCGAATACACCGTCATCGTGGTGCTTGATGGTCGTCTCAAATTCAGGACTGACCAGAAATCCGGTTCGCTGTTAACGGATCAGGCGCTACTAATTAACCCGTCCATCGGCGGGCATCTGGCAGGCCAGTCAGTTGAGCTACTTCAATTAATCCTCGCACCTGCCCTTGTGCTTGATCACGCCGTGCGTATGCATCTGACTGGGCCGGGGACCACCGTCGCTTTTCGGTTGGATCTGGTTGAGCATGACGAACGGCTAACTCAACTGGCCCGCAGCCTGACGACCGAACTTAAAGACGAAAAGCCGGGGCGTGAAATTGTGCTCCGCGCGTTGGTTGAGCAAGTGGTGGTGCACCTCCTGAGACACTATTCGAATATACGCCGTTCCGAGGAGCTGGAGCTCTCTCGTGTGGGACTGATCGATCGGCGCGTCCGCCGCTCGGTTGAGCTGATGCATGCTCAACTAGAACAAGATCTCTCGCTCAAGGAGATCGCTGCGGCTTCTTACTTGTCTCCTTTTCACTTCCTGCGGGTCTTTAAGAAGTTGACCGGCACGACGCCCCATGCCTACCTGGCCAACATACGAGCAAGCCGAGCGCAGTTGTTACTTGCCGAGCCGAATCTGTCGGTAACCGAGATTAGCTCACGGGTCGGATATTCTAGTCCCAGCCACTTCACCAAAGCTTTTCGCCAGGCCACAGGTCTGACTCCGCGCGCCTTTCGCAAAGCCCTCGTTTCCAGCTGAAGACCGCCAGCAGAGCGATGTTCCGCAATTCAACGCCAGTAATGAGCAAGATTCCTCCTAATGCGATCCAGCTCCCCTAGTATCATTACGGCACCGACTTTTTAGAAGGATGAGGTGACGGATGGCAACAGGAAAACCTTCGGAGATTGTTGAGCCAAAGGGCAAACTGGGAGTATTGCTTGTGGGCCTCGGTGCCGTAAGCACCACTTTCATAGCCGGTGTGGAGGCCATCAAGAAAGGGATCGCTGAACCCGTCGGCAGCCTCACGCAGATGGGCACTATCCGGCTAGGAAAGCGAACCGAGAACCGGGTGCCTTTAATCAAGGACTTTGTGCCACTGGCGGGGATAGAAGACCTCGTCTTCGGAGCCTGGGACATCTTCGAAGATTCCGCGTACGAAGCAGCGATGCATGCCGGAGTCCTGGAAAAGGAGTTACTCCTCCAGCTCAAAAGCCCGCTCCAAAAGATCAAGCCGATGAAGGCGGTTTTCGATCAGTTCTACGTCAAACGCCTCAACGGAACCAACGTAAAGATCGGCAAGCATAAACTTGATCTAGCTAACCAACTGATTGCTGAGATCGCCGAATGGAAGCGAAAGAATAAGGTTTCAAGGATGGTGATGATCTGGGCCGCCTCAACCGAGATCTTCCTCAAAGAGAATCCCGTACATAAAACAATCCAATCATTTGAGAAGGCGATGAAGGAAAACCACAAGTCAATCGCCCCTTCGATGATCTATGCCTATGCCGCTTTGAAGTCCGGAATTCCCTTCGCTAATGGGGCTCCTAACCTGACTGTGGACATTCCGGCCATCAGAATCCTGGCCGAGCAGAACAAGTTGGCGATCTGCGGTAAGGACTTCAAGACGGGCCAGACGTTTATGAAGACCATCATCGCCCCCGGTTTGAAGGCACGTATGCTTGGACTGCACGGTTGGTATTCTACAAACATCCTTGGCAATCGCGACGGCGAGGTGCTGGATGATCCTGAATCTTTCAAGACGAAAGAAGAGTCGAAGCTCTCCGTACTCGAATACATTCTCCAGCCCGAAGTTTATCCGAGTCTCTACAAAGACTTCTCTCACGTCGTTCGCATTAACTACTACCCGCCCCGCGGTGACAATAAAGAAGGCTGGGACAACATAGACATCTTTGGCTGGCTGGGATATCCGATGCAGATCAAGATTAATTTTCTGTGTCGGGACTCAATCCTGGCCGCGCCCATCGTACTTGATCTGGCATTATTCCTTGATCTGGCGCAGCGCGCCGGGATGAAGGGTATTCAGGAATGGCTGTCATTCTATTTCAAGTCACCACAGACGGCTCCGCATCTCTATCCCGAGCACGACATTTTTATTCAGTTGATGAAACTAAAGAACACCCTGCGCCACCTTCGTGGCGAGGACCTTATTACCCATTTAGGCCTTGAATACTACGACTGAAACTTGCTTGTTTCGAGGTGGCTCAGCGCGGCTCAGCGGGCAGGTGCGCGGGCATGGCAAAATGCCGATTCTCGCTTAAAAACCTTTTCCGTCTTGGGGCGCGCTAAAACGTGCATTCAACTCCCGGTAAACTCGCCCTTCGCCCCTTACCAAACAGATATTGTCATCTGTTATCTGACAGGAAATGTCACGCCACCGCAAAGCCGGTGGAGGTGGAAAGAGAATGTTGCCACAATTCCCCAATATTTAGTGATGACATTTCGCTTAGTGTCGTATATATAGCAGGGTGTTGAACGGAAGTGGACTACTCGCGATTCTTGCCGGGGCGAACGATGACTTGAGACAACGCATCCTTCTTACCAGCGGATCGTTCCTTGCTATGACTGATGCGCAGGAGGCCGACAGGGCCGAAAGAAAAGGTTCAGGAAACTCTCGCAGCAGGTGGGAATACGAAGATAATTGCTGAATGGACATGGACAACTTAAACGACAATATGGCTACAGTCTTTTTGGACCCTGATCAAAAAAGTCCACGCGCCCAGGACTTTGAGGAACGCTTGTCCTCCAGAATTGTAGGACAAGAACGGGCAGTACGCCGCATGAGCGGCCTTTACCAGATTTTCCTGGCCGGCATGAACCCGCCGAATCGGCCTATCGGCACCATGATTTTTCTGGGCCCTACCGGCTCGGGAAAGACTCGCGTCATCGAAGCTGCTGCGGAAGTTCTATTTGCCGACCCCAACGCAATTGTGAAAATTGACTGTGCCGAATTCCAGCACTCGCATGAAATTGCGAAGCTGATTGGCTCCCCTCCAGGCTATCTCGGTCACCGTGAGACTTCGCCAATGTTGACGCAGGAGAATCTGGATCGGATGCATACTGACGATCTGAAACTCTCGCTCATCCTCTTTGATGAAATTGAAAAGGCCTCGGATAGCTTGTGGCAGTTGCTGCTGGGAATCCTTGATAAAGCTACTCTGACCCTGGGGGACAACCGACGCGTGGACTTTTCACGATCAATGGTCGTGATGACCTCCAACCTGGGTGCGCGCGAGATGTCGGAGCTCATCTCAGGCGGGATTGGTTTTGCCCCTACCAAAGGTGCGAAGAATCCAAATGACACCGAGGTAGATCAGAAAATCTACCGCACGGCGGTTGAAGCTGCGCGCCGGAAGTTCTCCCCGGAGTTCATGAATCGTATTGATAAAGTGGTGGTCTTCCGTTCCCTGAAAGAACACCATCTGCGTCAGATTCTCGACCTCGAGTTGCAAGCTGTTCAGGATCGAATCATGCAGTCGGCGGGAACGAAGTTTGTCTTCCAATGCTCCGAAACAGCCAAAAACATGTTGTTGAAAGAGGGTCTGGATTTCAAATATGGCGCCCGCCACTTGAAACGGTCGGTGGAGCGTTTCCTCGTCTACCCACTATCTAACCTGGTGGCTACCGATCAAGTCGGCCTCGGCGACCTCGTGCACGTAGACGTTGACGGGTTTACTCATAAACTGATCTTCTCGAAGAGTTCGGGCGGCGCCCTAATTCAGGAAGTCCCGAAACCCGAGGGACAGCCCGAAGAGGTCGAGTCGCTTTCCGGAGGTGTGGGCCTGCCGATTCCTCAAGCCTCAAAGGCCGCGAAAAAGAGTCAGAGCCGCGCAGAGAAGACTGAAAGCTAATCTTTCCGGTAATTGCAAATTAAAGCGCCGCCCACTTATTAGTAGGCGGCGCTTTCGATTTACGGCCGAGATTACTATCCCGGACGGACCGGTTTGTGGCGCGATATCCTGCGCAAGGCTTCGTGAGCCGCGAAAGAAAGATAAGCATCCCGCGCCGTCAACACTTTCCGCAGCGCCGGCTCGGCAGCGGGATCCCCAATGAGGCCCAGAGCGCGAGCAGCTTCTCGTCGTACATCATCGGTAGTTCTCTCATCTTCAAGGGCGGCCACCAGGGCCGGTAATCCTGCCCGGCTGCCAATCTGTCCCAGCGACACGGCTGCGGCCCGCAGTACGAAGACGTTATTCTCTTTGCGTGCCTTCGCACCGGGTAACAACGTCTGCGGCGAAAGGAACTGAGCAAGTGAAGCGACGGCCGCCTCATCAGCAATCTGACCCAAAGCCACCGCAGCTGCCCCACGCACTCCATCCTTCCTGTCCTTCGCAAGCTGCTCGATGAGAGGCGTGACCGCGCTTCTACTCTTTGTCCGGCCCAAGGCGTAAGCTGCTTCTTGTCGTACAAACTCGTCTTTGTCGCCTAACAAGGGAAGCAATGCGGCCGCGCCTTCCTCCGCTGGCAACCACTGGACGGCGCCCGAAGCCGTAGCTCGGACAATTGCCGCCGCATCGTCAAGCGCTGAAACGGCAGCCCGCGAAGCTTCAGGGTGCCGCAGCGCCGCCAATCGCATGAGAGCATCGCGGCGCTCTTCGACCTCCGAAGAACTCAAGCGCTGACGCTGCTTATCAATTTCAAGCTGTGACTGAGTAAGAGATCTTTTGGCAAGGTCACCCTGGATCGGAATCACCGTCCCGCCAACCCTCGAAACCGAAAAACAAAAGAGAAATGTGCAGAAAGCCACGAAAATCCGATAGGTATGATGAGTGTTCTGACTCGCAGTCTTCATGTTCGATGCCCCGGAATGGCCACGCCGCGACGCTCGGCTCGCCGCCGCGCTACTTCCCATTCGAACGCCTGACGAGCTCGCTTGTTTTCCTGGGCATCTGCGAGCAGCTCAACGATGTCGTCCTGCCAGGCGTAAGGTGCAATCCTGGATCGGCGCAACGTCTCGATCACGGCCAGGTAATCGAGGACTTCCTGCACCTCAACATCATTCAGCGACTCTAGTTTTAATCCTAGCAGCTGCCGTTTAGTTATTCGCTTGGCCATCTCGCTTCTCCTTTGCCGGCGAACCGACGACTCAGGCCATCAGCGAAGGCCGTCGGTTTCAGTTCTGGGGCGAACACTCAAACAGCATTTATTGCGACTTAACTACTTCAGGGAGGGGGGGAACTATACATACGGCCAGAGTCGGCAGCAAGATTTGGCATTTGTAAAACTGCCGCCCGAGGCCGTCAGTCAATTCGTGCAGCCAGAGCCTGCATCGTGTCAACAATGAGTACCGCAATCGGCGGGTAGATCACGAGATCGGTAATCAACGCCGCTGACGCATACATTAAAAAATTGGATTGCACCACTTCTACGCGATGCTGAAATAGCAACGTCAAATCGTTGAAGAAATCCTGAGTTTGCCAACCGATGAAAAGTCCGACTCCGATACTCAGGGCATACCCAACCAGCAAAAACGTATATGCGGAAAATCGGGTAAAAGGCTGCTCCGGTGTCTCATCCTCGCGCATGATGCTGGTTTGAATCGGCTTCGGAATATAAGTGTAATGTTGAATGTACTCTCGTAGTCGGGTGGCCAGATGCCAGACACCGATCACGAATAGAGTAAGCATGATGGCGCGCCCCGCGTAATCGAAGACTTGCCATAGGGGCGGTCTCATCAGCGCTACGAAGAAGGTGGAGAGGAAAAGCGAAACTGTCGTGAAAACAGCGCGCTGACGTTCTCGGTTCTCACGCCGATCACGTTCGAGTACCTCATCGACAACGCGGTCCCATTTAGCCTGTACCGCCAGGTTGCGGGCGCGGTGTGCGTGGGGATTGTTCGAATGCAGAATGGAAGAGCTGCTGCTGTTTCGCGAGTTCAGTTGATGGTCGTAGTAGGCCCGTTCCTGGGGATCGCTGAGAACATGGTAGGCCTTTGAAAGCAGATCAAATTCGCGCGCGGCAGTTTCAGAGTCGTGATTTACGTCAGGATGCCTGAGTCTCGCAAGTTTACGATACGCTGACTTAATGTCGGCGTGGGAGGCCGTACGCTTAACTCCAAGGGTTTTGTAGTAATCGATCACTGCGCTTCTTGAACTCCTCTAGCCTGCGATGAATCAGCGACTACGTCGGTTCACACCAGGCAACCACGGAAATTATAACACCGATGGCAATCGTTCTGGCCAGTGCTGTGAAAGTAAGAGTGGGGTTAGTTTCGAGACAGGGTCTAACGTGGAGACGAAAGAACCTTTTGAGGGGCCAAAGGGGGCGGATTCGCTGTTCCTCGAGCGGCCGTCGAGGGGGGCGAGGACCTTATTTTAGTGAGGTCCGCGCCCTTTGGCTTGTCCATCAGCCTTCAAATTATATGCCACTTGGTTGAGCGTTAGAAAAACGCGGTAAACCATACTATCTCCCGTATTCCAAAATGAATTTGTCCACTTATGCTAACAGTACTTGTCGACGATTGAGCACAGTTCCCAACATTGCCGATTGCCGATTGCCAATTGCCGATTGGAACTAGCGCCTGCCAAGACTGATGCAATGGTGACTCTGGTGTTTTCCCTTGTCGTTGATCTTGAATCTATGCTCCGGAATCAACGCAAGGGTTAGAAGAAGAATCGCCAATTGGCAATCGGCAATCGGCAATGTCTGGCCGCTCCTACTTTGAGCGGTCGGCTCGATTGACTATGTTGATCAAAGTTCGAACCGCAATTCCCGTGGGGCCTTTTGACCGATACGGCTTTGCCTCGTCACCCCACGCCGTGCCTGCAATGTCAAAATGCGCCCAGTCGACTCCATCTGCGAACTCTTTGAGAAAAGCGGCGGCCGTTATGGTTCCAGCTTTGCGTCCTCCGACATTTTTGATGTCCGCGATGTCAGACTTGATCTGCTTTGAATACTCTTTGTCGAGGGGCAACTGCCAGAACTTTTCGCCAACTTCTTTGCCGGCGATGATTATTTCATCGATGAGCTCTTGATCGGTTCCCAACACGGCGGCATTGACGTCTCCCAGGGCAATCGAAACCGCTCCGGTGAGTGTGGCCATGTCGATAATTTTGGTAGCCCCCAACTTTTTCGCATAAGCAATGGCATCCGCAAGTACCAGCCGGCCTTCAGCATCGGTGTTGATAACTTCAATAGTTTTGCCAGTCATTGCTCGCACCACATCACCCGGCTTTGTTGCTTTGCCCGAAGGTAGATTCTCGGAGCAAGGCGCAACTCCCAGGACGGGAAAGGAAGGCTTTAACTGAGCAATCGCCCGCATTGCGCCTAACACAGTTGCGCCACCCGTCATGTCGTATTTCATTAGCTCCATATTCTCGCCGGGCTTGAGCGAAATGCCGCCGGAATCAAAGGTGATTCCTTTACCCACGAGGGCCAGTAACTGCCCATTATCCTCCGCGGGTTTCGCAGGTGTGTACTTCAGGATGATTAATTTAGCAGGCTCATCTGAACCGCGAGAGACGCTCAACAAAGACCCCATGCCCTCGATCTGCATGCGTGCTTCGTCTAGCACGTCGATAGTTAGATTAAACTCGCTGGCGATCTCCTGAGCTCGCTCGGCCATATTTGTCGGCGTCAAGTAAGCGCCGGGCTCGTTAGCCATATCGCGCGTGAAGTTGACAGACTCGCCGACAATCTGGCCACGCTTTACTCCGCGGTTCAGCGCGTTTTTGTCGGCGCCGTCAACAATAACTACCAGGCGATCGATAACCTTCAACTCTTTATCTGACGTGCGATACTTATCTATCTCAAAGAGCCCTATGATCGCGCCCTCAACCACCCGGGCCGCGATCAATTCCGGATCATCCTCAAGCCGCGGCACAAGCGCAATTGACTTCGCATTCTTACCGCGCAGAAAACGCGCCGCGGTTCCGGCGAATTCCGAAACCCGAGCCGGGTGATACTCCGCTTTCTCGCCAGCGCCAATCAGAAGAAGCCGTCGGGCCTGGAGACCTCCAGCAGGCGGCAAGCATAGATAGGCAGTTTCGCCTTCCTTGCCTTTAAACTCCTCAGAATCGATTACAGACTTGACCATGCCGCCGGCAGCCGCGTCGAGGTCCTTCAAGAAACCACTATCAGCCTTCTCGTCCTTAAAAACAGCGACGGCTAAGGCGTGGGCGTCGACTTCCTGATAAGAGCCGGATCTACCTTCAATGTTCATGAGTTTTTGCTCCTCGATTCTTCAAAATCAGCGCTTTAACGATTGCGCTCTTTCAGTTGCGCCTGCGTCTCTCGGTCAATCGTGCGGCGCATTTCAGTTTCGCGCTTGTCATACATCTTCTTCCCCCGCGCAACTCCAACTTCAAGCTTGATTCGTCCGTTCTTCAGATACACGCGCGTTGCCACAAGCGTCATCCCCTGCTTTACGGCAGCTTCTTCCAGCCGCGCTATCTCGCGCCGGTGCAGCAGCAGTTTCCGTGTCCGTACGGGTTCATGATTCTCGCGATTGCCATGAGAATAAGGGGAAATGTGGGCATTAAACAACCAGACTTCGCCATCACGCACGGCCACGTAAGACTCTTTCAACTGCACGCGGCCCCCCATCACACTCTTCACTTCCGTTCCGGTCAAGGCAATCCCAGCTTCGTATTTATCTGAAATGTGATAGTTGTGAAAAGCTGCGCGATTCGAGGCCAGAGCCTTTTCTTCCTTTGCGCTTACCATTCAAGTCTTTCCCGGAACTCTTTCTCTAAAATTCTTCTCGCAGCGGTCGGGTCATCAGGTTGGCCGCGGCATCTTGCGCCGTCTTGCCCTCGTAAAGCACGGCGTGCACCTCACTCGTTATCGGCATTTCAACCCCGAGTCGTGTGGCCAGGCGTTTGAGTGCCCGCGTGGTCCTCACTCCCTCGGCCACCTCCTTCATACCACTCGTAATCTCTTTCAGACCGCGCCCCTTCCCCAACTCGTGGCCAACAAATCGATTGCGAGAGAGATCACCCGTGCAAGTAAGGACCAGGTCACCCAAACCAGCCAGTCCCATTAGCGTCTCCAGCTTCGCGCCTTCTCTAAGAGCCAGCCGCGTCATCTCGGCCAGCCCCCGAGTGATTAGAGCGGCGATGCTGTTGGAACCGAATCCGAGCCCGGCCACCATCCCCGCGGCGATAGCCATCACGTTCTTGACAGAGCCGCCGAGTTCCGTTCCGACCACGTCATCATTCGTATAAACGCGAAGGTTCTCAGAACTCAGCTCCGCTTGCACACTGCGACTGAGCTCGACATTAGCGCTCGCTGCAACAACAGCAGTTGGATGCTTCTCGACAACCTCTTTAGCGAACGATGGTCCGGAGAGACAAACGAATCGCGGCGAGAAATTTTCGCCTACAACTTCAGCCACTATCTGCGAGATGCGTTTGCCGG
Organism: Pyrinomonadaceae bacterium; assembly: GCA_041744135.1. Lineage (GTDB taxonomy): Bacteria > Acidobacteriota > Blastocatellia > Pyrinomonadales > Pyrinomonadaceae > PSRF01. Next base: position 6,784 of record JBGTLM010000200.1, on the reverse strand, counting down.
TGCCAATCTCAATCCCTTTCGTGGCACTGACAAGTATCATATCGGGATCTACAACCGGGACCATACTCGAGAGAATAGCTCTGGTCGCATGTGAAGGTGCGGCAAGTATGACGAGCGCGGCCAGTTCCAATGCCTCTGCAATCTTACCTGTGGCGCGCACTCGTTCAGGGATGTGCGAATCGGGCAGGTAGATTGCGTTCACGTGTTGCCTGTTAATCGATTCAATTACGTCTGCGTTCCGTGACCACAGCCGCACCTCGTGGCCGCGCTGCGCAGCAATGATCCCCAGCGCTGTCCCCCAGCTCCCCGCACCAATGACAGCAATACGCTTCATCTCACTTGATCATTTGCGCAGCGTTGCTCCTGCGACGTAGGAACGAAACGCATCACCGAAACTTACTCTCTCGTCCCAACAGCAGTCGCCCGACATTCTCCCGATGCGCAAACACAATCAACAGCGAACCGACCACCGCAACCGTCATCAGCGGTGAAAAACTAGGGTGCGGCGAAACGAACTTATGCTTCAGCCACGCCAGTACCGGTATCGACAGCGCGGCGACCAGCGAACCCAATGACACGTACCGCGTCAACAAGACAATCCCTACGAAGATCAACGCGGCTATTCCGACGACTGCGGGCATCAAGACCAGGAACACACCAACTCCTGTTGCGACTCCCTTCCCTCCTCGAAATTTCAGCCACACCGGAAAGATGTGCCCAATCATCACGGCCAACGCGGCTGCAGCCACCCACGATGCGGCTGAATCTTGTAGAGGGGTACCTCTGAGTGCGCCCAGTGCGGGCGCACTCAGAACCCAAGTAGTAATCAAGACAGCGGCCGCGCCCTTCAGCGCGTCGAGAAGCAATGTCAACACCCCCGCGGCCTTCCCTGCGCGCCGCGAAACATTAGTCGCTCCCGTTCCACCTGAACCCGTCTGCCTGATGTCGGCGCCTTGCTTTGCTCGAACAACTAAATAACCAAATGGAATCGATCCCAGCAGGTATGCAATGATGATGAGAAGCACAGGTCGCACGTTAACACGACTCTCCACCGGAGCAATGACCTCACGCTTGAAAGGCGAGACTATCACAACCGGCCTAGGGGCAATAACCGGCGGGTCGACTGCGAATAACGGGGTTAACCGGCGCTATAATGCTTGTGGAGCGATAATCACTATAGCTTAGCCAGGAGGTACGCAATATGAGAGAAAGGTTCAGAAAATGGTTGGTCAATCGCGGGAACGAGGGTGCATCTAAGAGTTATCCGGGGGCAGTGAACCGTGTTTCTAAGCACTACGCGGAAAAAACTGGAGTGCCGATAGACATATACCAGCTGAATGATAGTGATTTAGTCAGAGCAATCGCTGACAAATATAAGCAATCCGGCATATACAGCAGTTTTGGTTATGAGGGTAACGCTCTTTTTAGGAACGCTATTGGTAGATATGCGGAGTTTTTAAGCCTTTATCTTTCAGGCAATGATTTTCCAACCCCAGATGACTCCGTATCGAATGGTGTTGAAGAAGACATTGTGGGCAACAACAACTTTACCTATGAAAGAGACTTGCAATATTCATTATGTAACCAGATACCAGAACTATTCCCTGAGTATCAAATATTTGGAAATAATAATGAGGGAGTTGAATACTCAATCGGTGGCAAACGAATCGATTTATTACTAGAGCATGAAGGAAATCAGTCATTGCTTGCTATTGAGCTAAAGTCAGGCGTGGCACTTCAAGGTATTTGGCCAAATGTCGATGTATGTCGGGTTGCTCAAACAGCGGTTCCCAGATAAAGAGGTTAAGGGTCTTATTATTTCTGGTTCAATTGATGAGAGCTTGAAAATCGCCTCCTCCATCACAAATCTGGTTTCATTGAAGACCTATAAAATGAGACTGAAACTTGACGAAGCGTGATAGTCAATTTCGCGGCTAAGGCAAAACTCAATCATCGCTGGTCTTAGAAAACTGGCGCGGACTTCAAGCTCGAAGAGATTTCGAGGATCACTCACCATGAACAATGAAGAATTCGAAAAGAGAATGGAATTTATTATCGAGCAGCAAGCGCAGTTTGCTGTTGATATTCAGCAATTACGCGAAGTGCAGGCACAGACGGAAAGTATTGTGGCTCGCCTGGCGAATGGAACACTTGCTGGGTTCAATGACGTGAATGCTAAGATCAATGTGCTGGTTGATTCGCAGATTAATCTTACCGAGGCGCAGTCGCGAACGGATGAAAACCTCAGAAATCTGATTGCGGTGGTCGATCGTTACTTCACCGAAGGTCGTGATGGGAATTAGATTAACCTTCTTCTCAAAAGATCCAGAGCAGCCTGCGACGCACGCCAGCGGATCAGGTTGCGATCACCGGGAAGCATCAACTTGCGATGTTCCGTTTGAACTTCGCTGGCGAGCGCGATGTAGACCAGCCCTACAGGCTTCTCCTCGGATCCTCCTCCTGGACCCGCAATTCCTGTGACCGCAAGGCCAAAGTCCGTTCCCGCGTGTTTACGAACCCCTTCGGCCATCGCCTCAGCTACCGGCGCGCTCACTGCTCCATGTTCGAGCAGCAACACTGGTTCGACTCCGATCGTTCTGGTCTTCGATTCATTTGAATAAGCGACCACGCCTTCGATGAAATAGCGAGATGAGCCGGCAACATCTGTAAGACGCTCGGCGATCAGACCACCAGTACAACTTTCTGCGACCGCGATGGTGTAGCGTCCAACAGATAATCGCAAACCGACTATCTCCTCCATTTGCTCTCCTCGAAACGCGAAAATGGAATGGCCCAGTTCCGATTCGAGTTCGGCTGACACTTTGTCCAGAAGGGTTTCAGCTTCTGCTTCCGTTCGACCTCGGGCCGTAAGCTGAATTTCGATTTCACTCCTGTTGAAGAGAATCGTGGTTTGCGGATTGGAATACCGCGTGTAGATGGGAGCAATCCTCTCGTCGACTGCCGACTCTCCCATTCCTGCTACCCGCAAAACGCGACGGACCACACGCAAGTGTCCTGCCTTTGACTCGAGCCTTGGTTGAACATGATTCTCGAACATCGGACGCATTTCCCTGGGAGGACCCGGCAAAAGAGCGATTGCAGTGCCGTCGTGCTCAATAAACAGACCCGGCGCTGTACCGTTCGGATTATCAAGCACTTTCGCGCCGTCAATTACCATTGCCTGCCGGGAGTTGCGTTCCGGCATCGTGAGCCCAAAACTCAGGAAACGCTTCCGAATCTCTTCCAGCACCGACTCATCAAGAAACAGCCTCCGACCCAGAGCACGCGCCGCTACCTTGCGGGTGATGTCATCTTCGGTTGGTCCAAGGCCGCCAGTAGTGATCACAACTCGAGACCGCTTAACTGCATCGCTGATAGTCTCCTCCAGACGCGCGTCATCGTCGCCGACGATGGTCTTCAACTTCACCTCAATACCAATGCCGTTGAGTTTTTCGGTTAACCAGAGGCTGTTCGTATCCGTGCGGTCGGGAGCTAACAGTTCCGAACCGATTGCGATGATTTCAGCTGTGAGTGTTGGTGCTAGCAAGATTGGGGAGTGTAAATCCTGGACCAGGCGTCAGATCCTCCAATTCAGGATACGATCCACCATATTACACGAACATATCACTAAAGATCCTTTAGAGTTTTTTCGTGTGACTTCGTGGATCGTATCTTCTTCGGTTGCGACTAAGCCAGTCATGCCGAGTTGCATCGGTAAATCGGGTCAAGCAAGCCGGCGAAGGACTGCGTCGCCCGCTTGTTTCGTGGAAAGAACCCCGCCAAGATCTTGCGTGGTTTCGTTCCGTGAAACCGCGCCACGGACGGCCGCTTCAATTGCTTTCCCGGCCTCCGGATAACCAAGGTACTCTACCATCATTGCTGAAGTCAGTATCGCTCCGATGGGATTCGCGATACCCTTCCCTGCGAGCGGTGGCGCGCTTCCATGTACTGGTTCAAACATCGAAACCTTTCCCGGGTGAATGTTCCCCGAAGCGGCCAACCCCAGCCCACCCTGAATCGCTGCGCCGAGGTCAGTGAGGATATCGCCGAAAAGATTATTGCTGACAATCACGTCATACTGCGTGGGATCCAGCACCATGAACATGGCCATCGCATCAACGTACTGGTGGTTCGCATCAATTTCAGGGTATCCGGCAGCAACTTCTTTAAAAACCCTCTGCCAGAGGTCGCCTCCGAATCGCTGTACGTTTGACTTATCGGACATCGTGACGCGCTTGCGCCCTTGTGCGCGCGCATACTCAAAAGCGGCTACGATGATTCGCTCCACTCCGCGACGGGTGTTTAGCTCTTCCTGAGTAGCGATCTCTTCACTAGTTCCCTTCTTAAGGAAACCGCCGGCTCCGCAATAAGCGCCCTCGGTGTTCTCACGAAAGACGACAAAATCTATGTCTTCAATTGTGCGATTGTTGAGCGGAGTCAGGCGTGCATCAAGCAAGCGGACAGGGCGCAAATTGATGTAGAGGTCCAGACCACGCCTCATCCCCAATAGGATTTCCTCGGCATGTTGATTAGAAGCAACTCGAGGATCACCAAAAGCTCCCGCAAGAATTGCCTGAAACTCTTCGGAGAGCATCTCGAGCGCAGTCGCAGGCAAACCCACGCCCTCTTTGAGAAACTTTTCCGCGCCCCAATCAAAGTGGATCAATTCAAGCTGGACGTCGTGCGATGCTCGCAAGGCCTCGAGCGTACGGACTGCCTCGGCAATCACTTCCGGTCCAATTCCGTCACCTGGAACTACAGCTACTCGCTTCATCTGCTCTTACTCAAGAGTCGTTGCTCGACGCGAGGCAGGCTTCCTATCACGACATCGCCGACAGTCTTCATGCTGCGCGCCGATACCTTGTCTACTGTGTCGTCCGGCTTGTGCCAATATGGGTAGCTGTTGAGCTGTATGATATCCACTGCGTCTATACCGGCCCTTAGAAAAGGCTCGTGATCATCGCCGCCCACTCCTTCCGGACGCTCCACGAACACCGAGCCATATCCTATTTCCCGAGCAGTTTGCCAGATGATGTCCTGCAGCCATTTGGTGCTCATCGTGTCGCGGCCCAGCTCAAGACTGCTGTATCCAATCATGTCTAAAAGAATAAGCGCCCGCACCCGGTCTAGCTGATTCTTCTTTCGTAGCTCGGAGACATAGTGCCGGCTGCCATAGGTGTTGTCTGGCGCACCCGGTTTTCCGCACTCGTCCCAACCCTCGCAGAAGGATTCTTCGCCGTCGAAGAACACGAGCCAATGGGTCAACTTAGGTTTCAGGCCATTGCCCGACAGCACACGTCCTAGCTCAATCAGAGTCGCCACCGAAGCGCCGGGATCATTCGCGCCGACGAAATGCATGTCCTCGTAGAACTTTGTATCGTAATGGCTGCCGAGAATAACTACATCCTCGGATTCGCCGGGAATTTCCGCTGTGATATTGACCATCTTCCTTTCACCCACGGGGGTGGACGCGACGAATTCGTCAGTCGAAATTGTCAGGCCATAGGACTTCAACTCGTTCACGATGTATTCACGTGTTTTGGCCAGCTCAGGTGAACCGGGCGGGCGTGGTCCAATCTCCACCTGTTTACGCACATGGGACATGGCTCGCTCGCCGTTGAAGGCCACCGCGCTGGGAACCATTGCCGACACATTATTTGGCCGCTTAGAGACGCCCACGTTTCCACCATCGGGCGGAGCGCTCCTGGGACAAGCTATAAAAAGCATAGGCCCAAGCAGGCATAAAGTTGTGGGACCCAGCCGCTCGATTACAGATTTCCTTCTTAAGCTGCTCTGATTCACTATCCCGTTGGCCATGTGGATGAGGGGCGGTCGATTGTCGCTTTCCATTACTATCTCGTTGCTATCTCGGTGAACGCGCTGATGCGGAACTGTTCCGTTCTCGAGACTTTTCTCCCTGCTTTTCCGACTCACGTTTTGTCCGGCGACAATCGGCGCAAATGCCAATTATCCGAAGTAGGTGTTGCTCCACCTCAAACTTGTGTTTTGCCGCCATAGCATCCTGAATGGCTTCGAGTTCAGCCGAGTAGAACTCAATGATCTTGCCACAGTTGGAACAGATCATGTGATCATGGTGCTCGTGTTTGTAGTTATGTTCGTAATGGGTCAGACCATCACCGAAGCGAACTTCGCGCGCCAAACCGGCTTCGGCCAGCAGTTTTAGAGTGCGGTAGACAGTGGTTTGACCAACGGAAGCGTCTTCCTTGTGGACCAGCTGGTAGAGATCTTCACTGGACAGGTGTTCTTCAGTACGCAGAAAAACATCCAGGATAAGGTCGCGCTGGGCCGTGCGTTTGAGGCCCTTCTCCTGAATGTGTGCCAGGAAAACTTCCTGCTCTTCAGTCATGATCCTCTTCTTCAGTCATGATTCTGGCCGACGTTCACTTCTCGCTTCTCAGACTTGCTTTTGAATCTTACCATTCTCGTGATCACTATTGTAGGGGTGTCACTCCGTGGCCACCCTGGCATCGCGACCGGAACCCAGAGTGAAGCCCCTACACCCTTACAAAACGGGTAATAAGGTAGTTTGAGAAATCGATCCGTAAAGACGATCCACGAAACTGCACGAACGATCACGAAAATTATTACACGCCAATTGGTGTGGTTTCGTGGATTGTTTCTATGACTTCCAGCTGTGGCGGACTGTCAAGAAAAATACGGACCCCCAATCGCGTCGATTGTGACCTTTATATTGGCCATGTTATCTTGACGCCCCGATGCCGGGGTGGCGGAATGGCAGACGCTACGGACTTAAAATCCGTTG
>JBGTLM010000199.1:0-2014 GCA_041744135.1 Pyrinomonadaceae bacterium | reverse complement strand
CGTTGGCGTTTGCTGGGCTCGAATGAGAGCTGGGGACAAGCCAGTAACGAAGAGTAAACAGATCATCATCAAACGATGCCACGTGCCATACGTCTTGAACATTCGGGTAGACTCCTTTAATTTGGCTTCGAGATCTACGGTGCAGAGACTTTGAAATCAGTGTGGAATGCTATCACCGGGAGCAACTCAAAAGAAATGGGAAAAACAGCACACCCCAGGCAGACCTTATCTGACGCGACAATCTTCTTTGTGCTCCTATTTGCAAGCGGCGAATCAATCAAAGCCCAAACGAAGCTGGAAAGTGTTTACAGCGATATCTCTTCGTCGAAGTGCAGGACGATCGAGGTTGATAAGGAAACTGGTAGTAGCTCAACGCACAGATGCCCGGGTATCGCCGGCTATAAACTTCTGGTCCTGGAGGACGACGTCAGACAGTCGATTACGGTGGTAACTCCTGATGGCAAACACCATCCATTGGATGTCTGGGACGTCATCACCCACGCGTTTTCCAGTGTGGGAAGTAAGGCCGAGTGGCGCGTGACCAAGAGTAAAGGGAAAGTCTCGCCAGTTGCGTTGATTGTGCGCGTCAATGCCAGCGAGGGTGAGAATCCCATGCGACTGACTTCGTTTCTGGCGGTGGTGAAAATGACTCCTGAGAAAATCTGCATCACGCACAAGATCCCTCCAGGCGCGAAGGCAAATCAGACTGCGCGTCACGCCGCCGACACTGCCCAGACCTCAGCTTGTTTGAAAGAAGTCGCGCCATAAGGCGATTGGAGCGGATATGTTTATCGGCACGGTCCAACAGATTTGGCGTCATCCGGTAAAATCGATGGCCGGGGAGAAGCTTAACGAATGCACCGTAGGCTCCCTGGGAATTCCCGGCGATCGCGGTTGGGCATTGCGCGATGAAACGAGCGGCGAAATAACCAATGGCAAGCGAATCCCGATGCTGATGGGGTGCGCCGCACTCTATCAAGAGCAACCCACTCAGGGCACGACCCCCAGCGTTAGAATAACTTTCCCGGACGGCACCCAGGTCGCCAGCGGTGACTCCGACGTGAACTCCCGGCTTTCTCGGGTTCTGGGAAAAGACGTTACGCTGTGGCCGCTGCAGCCCGCCAGCAATAAGGCACACTACCGGCGCAAGACCGCCGCTGCTCGCACGCTCGGGCGTCTGAGTCGCTTCAAAGCCTTTCGAGAGGCGCTACCCGCTATTATCAGTCTCACAAATCAAGAAGCTGGGGTGCGCGAAATTTTCAGTCGCGAAGCCGATGAGCCCATTCCCAATTTGGCCGTGATGCCCCCTGAGGTGCTAGAGTTCACCTCTCCACCCGGCACTTACTTCGACGCTTTTCCCATTCATGTGCTCACCACCGCATCATTGGAAGCGATGTCTCGTTTCAACCCTGCCGCGCTTTGGGATGTGCGCCGCTTTCGGCCGAACTTCTTGATCGAAACGGACAAAGAGTTTGAAGGACTCATCGAGGCCGGCTGGAGTGGACGGAATTTGCGCGTCGGCTCGGTCGAATTGAAGTGTGAGATCCCGTGCGCTCGCTGCGGCATGACGAGCCACGGACATTCCGGACTTCCCAAAGATCCAAGTGTGCTGAGATCAATCGTGAAGGACGCGAACCAAAACCTTGGAATTTACGCGAGCGTAGTGCAAAGCGGTGTGGTTTCTATCGGCGATCCAGTCGAGCTACTTTAATCGTTCCTGGCAGAACCGCGAGCGGTAGCGACCGGGTCGTTTGCTTCAGCTGTCAGAACCGCGAGCGACCGGGTCGTCGTTTGCCAGCGCGAGCGAGTTTGCCCAGGTTGAACTCGGGCTCATTTGAAAACCAGGTCGCTACCGCTCCCCGTTCTGACATGCACTAAAACAACTCCTGCAGCGCTTCTTCGACCGAACGCACGCCTATAACTCTAACTCCCAGCAATCGCTCGAGCCCGGCAGTGTTTGACGCAGGAATGACGATTTTCTCAAAGCCCAGGGCCTGCGCCTCGCGCGCGCGCA
>JBGTLM010000198.1:0-6008 GCA_041744135.1 Pyrinomonadaceae bacterium | reverse complement strand
GATCGCGCTCGTTTCGCGCGACCTGGGCTGGCCTGCGAAGGCGCTCGACGCGGCGCGGGCGACCCTCGAAGAGCACGGCGACCGGGTAAACGCCGCGCATGCACGGTATCTGGAGATCCGGCGCCTCCTTCTGATCGGGCGCATCGACGAGGCCGAGCGTAAGGTCGGCGAGCTCGACCCCGCGCTCCTCCCTCCCGCATCGAAGGTTGCCCACGAGCTGGTGGTCGCGGGGATCGCGATTCGACGCCTCAGGACGAAGGCGGCGCGCGCTGCGCTCGATCGGGCCAAGCGCGCAGCGCACCACGCACATATCCCTGCGCTGACGGCGGAGGTAGAAAGCGCATACCTTGTTCTGAACACGCCTGCTGCGCGCCTGATTGCGAGTGGCGGGGAGCGGGTCCTCCTGCTCGAGGAGGTCGAAGCATTGCTGGCGTCGAAAGCATTCGTGGTGGATGCGTGCAGTCATGTCGTGCGCCGGGCAAACAAGGTGGTCTCGCTCGCAAAGCGTCCGGTGTTGTTCGCGCTCGCACGCGCGCTGAGCGAAGCGTGGCCGGGAGACGTACCGAGGGACGCGCTTGTTGCGCGGACATTCGGATCGAAGCTCGTCGATGAATCGCATCGCGCACGGTTGCGCGTCGAAGTCGGGCGGCTTCGCACGGTGCTTCGGACGCTCGCCGACGTGAGCGCGACCAAGCGAGGTTTCGCGCTGGCGCCGCGCCGCGCACGCGAGGTGATCGTGCTGGCCCCGCCCGTTGAAGAGAAGCATGCGGGGGTGCTCGCCTTCCTCGCCGACGGGGAATCGTGGTCGAGCTCAGCCCTTGCCCTTGCGCTTGGAACGAGCCAGCGCACCGTGCAGCGGGCGCTCGACTCGCTTGAGGCAACAGGCAAGGTACAGTCGTTCGGTCGCGGTCGAGCTTGTCGTTGGATGACCCCTCCCGTGCCGGGATTCACGACCACCTTGTTACTCCCCGCTCCCCTGCTGATTGACTAAGATGAAAACATGAGTCGCTCAACCGCCGAGATCGTCCGTGAGTATGGACCCTTTCCAGGTGTCGACCACGTGCATGGAGTCACGTATGACGGTCAGAACGTCTGGTTTGCTGCTGGAGACAAGCTGATCGCCTTCGATCCCGAGAGCGGGAAGACGCTGCGCTCGATCGATGTCGCCGCGCGTGCAGGAACGGCCTTCGACGGCCAGCACCTGTTTCAGCTCGTCGAGGATCGCATCCAGAAGATCGATCTGCAGACCGGCCGTGTGCTCGCCACGATCCCAGCGCCCGGCGGCGGCGGTGACTCGGGGCTCACGTGGGCCGAAGGGACGCTCTGGGTTGGGCAGTATCGAGACCGGAAGATCTATCAAATCGATCCCCAGACAGGGGCGATTCTTCGCACGGTCGAGTCCAACCGCTTCGTCACCGGGGTCACCTGGATCGACGGAGAGTTGTGGCACGGCACCTGGGAAGGTGACGAGAGCGATTTGCGGCGAGTCGATCCTCGAACCGGAAAGGTTTTGGAGAGGCTCGAGATGCCGCCCGGAGTGAGCGTTTCGGGGCTCGAGTCCGATGGCGGCGATCTGTTCTTTTGCGGAGGAGGAAGTAGCGGCAAGGTGAGGACCGTCCGCCGGCCCAAACGAGGCTCCGCTACGGGCAGCGGCTCCGAGATCCGCGTCGACTCCCCGAGGAAGTAGTCGAAGCAATTGGCGTCCCGTACGGGAGTCGAACCCGTGTCGCCGCCGTGAAAGGGAAGCGACCTATTGTAATTCAATGGAACTTAGCGGCATGGGTAGCACTCTACCTCACTTGAAGGACTCAGAGGAACTGATATTGGACTCTTAATGGACTCGCGTAGTTAGTCGAGCCTGGTATCCTGGCCAGATAAACTTAGCTCATTCCGCCTACGCCCAGGGTCGCGCGGATTTCGTAACGACCCAGATATGCTCCTGCGGCAATCGTCATGCGTCAGCGAAAATCTTTGATTAGGATCACGTCGCTCGTCTGCGTGCCGCGCGAGAGGGCGAGTTGGCGTCCGTCGCGCGAGAAGTCGAACCAGAAAATTTGGTCGGTCTTCAAGTCAGTCAACTGTTTCGGCGGCCCGCCGTCCAGGGGCAGCGACCAGATGTTGGAGACGCCGTTGATCGTATCTGTATAGGTCAATGCCCGCCCGTCCGGCGTCCACCGCAAGCCGGCGGCGCCGCTGAAACTAGGCCGCGGGAGGTCGAGCACCTTGACGGGGTCGCCAGTCGGGAAGGGAATCACGGCGACTTTGGCGGGCGAGTTCGGCTGATCCTCGCGGTAGAAGCAGGCGATCAGGCTGCCGTCCGGCGAGACTGTCGGATTTGCTGTCCATTTATCGGTCAACCGTTCGGGCGCACCGCCGTCCATCGATACTCTCCAGACCCTGACTGAACCGGAGCGCGCAGACTGGAAAACTACCCAGCGACCGTCGGGCGAAGATTGCGGGAATACATCTCCCGGCCCTTCGGTCAGTTGTTTGAGATTGCCGCCATCTGGATCCATGCGCCAGATGCTCCTTGTGGAGCGCGCTCGTGTGGACGTGAAGACAATGTAACGGCCGTCGGGCGTGGCCCACGGGTACATGTTAGTGCTCGCGTTGGCCGTCAACTGCTTCTGATTCTTTCCGTCCTGCTCTATGCTCCAGATATCACTAAAACCGCTCTCCAGTGAGGTGTAAACTATTTTGCCGCCGGGCATCCATGACAGACCTGTCCGCCCGTCGTGCCGACCTGAAGAAATTTGTCTGGCGCGGCTCGCATCTCCCTGCGGCGTAACCCAGAGGTTCATTTCGCCTCCGGTCTGGACTGTGACCAGCGCGCTTGAATCCGCGGCCAGGCTCAGCCGGTTGTAGTTATTCAGGTCGTTGGTAATCTTACGCACCTCGCCACCCGGGTAAGAGATATGCCAGAGCTGAAAAGAAAAGGTGCCCTGCTCGGGCGCGATTAAGACGAGACCGCTTCCGTCCGTGAGCCAGGCGACCTCTCCCGTGCCGGCACCCGGTGGCCATTTTTCGGAAGTGATTGGCCTTTCCGCTCCGCTTTCTACCTGCACTTCAACCACAACATTTCCCCCTACGGCCTCGCTAGGAGGTCCGACCGTGACCGACGATGCCAGCCGTTTCCCGTCAGGCGACCACGATGGCCCGCCGTTGCTGTAGACACCATTGATCAGCTTCCGAACGGCGACCTCTCTCTCGCCAGTCCCGTCCACGTTCGCCACGATCAGCGCGGTTCGATCTGAAGAACTTGCTTGCGTCGCGCTGCCGCGCATAAACGCCAGCCGCGCCCCGTCCGGCGAAAGTGAAACGGGAGAATTGACGTTCTCGATCACCTTTCGCGAAGCGCCGCCGAGCACCGGCACCTGGTAGAGATGGCGCGTCGCGGGATTATTGGGCTCGCCCTGAACGTAATAGATGTAGTTGCCGTCTTTCGAGAAGGTGACTCCGTAATAGTTCTGTGGAGAGGGCGGGACGATCTGCGTGTCGCTCGTGGTCGCCACCTGCCGCAGCCAGAGGCTCTGCTGCCCGGCGTCACTCTTGACGTGTGCGACGTATTTTCCGTCGGGCGAGATGGCCGCGTCCGACGCCTTGCCCGAAGTCGTCAGCCGCTGAAGCTTCACCGATCGGAATGGGGGTGCGGGATTACTCTGCTTCGCCACCCATTTGTAAATGACATAACCGATGCCTGTCAGCGCGAGCGCCAGCAACGCGACCACGACCGAAGCGACAATCTTGTGCCGCTTGATTCCGCCAAAGATGTACTCGGCGCTCGACGGATGTGTTGCAGAAGGAACTGGTGAAAGGCTAGTCGGTGTGGCAGAGATGTGAGCAGCATCGGCGCCTTCGTGAATGGTCGACCCGACAGTTGATACTGGTGGTACCGTGGTATCGACACCGGGGCGGCCTTGTAACTCGCGGCGAACATCTTTGATCTCAATCGCAACGTCTTTTATGGACTGATATCGCTCTTCGGGATCTTTCGCCAGACAGCGACGCACAATTCTTTGCAGGTCGTAAGGCACATCGGGATTGAAATTGGTGATCGGCGTCGGCTGCTCGCGAATGATTTTGTTGAGCGAGTGGATGGCATCCTTTCCTTCGAAGGCTTTGTGCCGCGTGATCGCTTCGTAAAGAATGCAGCCGAAAGAAAAGATGTCTGAGCGGTGGTCGATTTCATTTACTTTTCCCTGCGCCTGCTCCGGCGACATATAACCGACGGTGCCGAGGACTGCACCAGGAGTCGAGTGTTGTTGCATCAATGCCGTGGCAACTTCGCTGAAACGATCATTTGCTTGACCTGACAGGTTCTGCGGCTCAACCAACTTCGCGAGACCAAAATCCAAAATCTTCGCGTGACCTTCACGCGTCACCATGATGTTGTCGGGTTTGAGATCGCGATGCACGATGCCGGTAGTGTGCGCTTTCGCCAATCCTTCTGCGACGTGCTGTAAATAACGCAGAAGCTTTGGCAAATCAGGTTGTTTTTCGTGAATCAGATGACGCAGCGTGAAGCCATCGACGAACTCCATGGCAATGAAATGCGGGCCATCGCTCTCGCCGATCTCGTAGATGTGGGCAATGTTCGGATGATTGAGTGCCGCCGCGGCTGTTGCTTCTTGTCCGAAGCGCCGCATTCGATCTTGATTAGACGCGAGATCAGCTGGGAGAATTTTTAATGCGACTTTGCGATGAAGTTGCGTGTCTTCCGCAAGATACACCTCACCCATCCCGCCCGCGCCGATCTGCGAGCGGATTTCATAGCGGCCGAGTTTCGTGCCGGAAGGACTGGTCACTTGTGTTGCACAGCGGAAGGTGCCATTGAGAACCGCAGCTGCAGATGGATAGAGCGCCTTATTCTATTTGTATTAATCTGGACATGCTAGAAGAACAAGGGTTCTTGAGATTCTAAACTGGAATCTCCAGGCAGAAGTTCAAGAATAGCCTGAATAGCCCTGCGGCATGTTACCGCCGCACGACTGCGATGACATGCGACAGTTAGCGAGCGTTTGGAGATCATAGTGAGCGTTTGGATTTCAACCAGGAATGGAATCGACCAAGCTTCAGGTCATGCTGTAAGCACTTTGTTTTGGACCTTAGGGACGACGCATAAGTTGTAAAGAACGAAGAGCGGGACGCGGAGAAGACGGTTGTGGGCACGTTCTCCCGAGCATCCAGGTCTACGCAGGTCCACAAGAGTCCATTAAGAAAGACTTCGGCAGCACAACGTTGAGCGAAGATCTCAAAAATGCTTAGGAGTTTGGCGTCCCGTACGGGAGTCGAACCCGTGTCGCCGCCGTGAAAGGGAAGAGAACTGTTGTAATTCAAAGGAACTTAGCGGCATGGATAGCACTTTACCGCACTTAACGGACTCATGGGAACGCTTATTGGACTCTTCGTGGACCCGAGCTTTCGAGCAGGCGCTGCTCTTTCAGTTTTCTGGTAACGGATTTTAAATCGCATGGAAGCACCATTACCAAGTTCACGAAACGTACGAACCAGTACTTAGCGGCCTAGCGGGCCAGGTAATTTTTCTGGCTGGTATCAACACGTCCGCAACTACCTTGCCCGGCTGCATTGGCAGAATTGACAAGGGTGGATCGCCGGTGGAAATTGAGATCGATCATGCGCGTGTGGTTCTACACAGCGACGGGCGAATTCTACGTCGGCATCGACTACCGGGCCAAAGGCGACTACGACAAGAAACGGGTCCTCCAGATGCAGGGCACCAAAGGCTGGTTCTGAAATCACTCAAAGACTGTGAGCCGCATCCTCCTGGCGATTTACAGGCAAGCACTAGAGCAGCCTGCGAGATAAATGCAGTTATTTGATTAAGCGTCGCTTGTTTCCGCCTCGTTGCTAATGGCAAGAGCTTAAACAGGCTGTTCAGTTATTCTGGGATTCGATTCGGGCTCGCGCTTCCCGCACCGCCGCGAGTAATGACTCGGCGGCTTTAGTTACCTTCTCCGGCTCGCCCCGGCTTATCGCTTTCGTGTCGA
>JBGTLM010000197.1:0-20928 GCA_041744135.1 Pyrinomonadaceae bacterium | reverse complement strand
GATTTCTGCATCTTTGATCACTTTGCTAGAATCAGCTTCCCCTTTTCTAAACGATGCAATTCTTTCTTTATCGGAGGCAACGATGGCACAGGCAGCACTCCCTAGGCCGGACTCGGCTCTCTTCGTTTTGTTTGGCGTTCTCCTGCTAGTCCCGGGCTACGCTCGGGCCCAACACATGGATCATCATCCTGCGACAAGCCCGGCGTCCGGCCCCGCGGTGGATTCCGAAACGCAGGATTGGGCTAAGGCACGTTTAACAAGGTCCCCAAGGCATCAGGAGTGGGTCAAAATTAAGAATGGCAATCGCGAGGTGAATAGTTTCATCGTCTACCCGGAAGTTAAAAAGAAGGCTACAGCAGTCGTGGTCATCCATGAAATTTTTGGCATAACGGATTGGGTGCAGAGCCTTACGGACCAGTTGGCCGAAGCCGGTTACATCGCGATCGCGCCCGACCTGCTTTCGGGGATGGGGCCCGGCGGGGGCGGCACGAGTTCTTTTACTGAACGCAACGCCGTGGGTAAGGCGATACGCGATTTGCCGCCAGACCAGATTACCGCCGATTTGAACGCGGTGACCGAATACGTGTCGAAGCTCCCGGGGGCTAACGGCAAGGTGAGTGTGGGTGGGTTCTGTTGGGGCGGTAGTCAGACGTTTCGATACGCCACCAACAATCCGAATTTGAAAGCTGCCTTTGTTTTCTACGGTTCAGGCCCCGAGAGCAAAGACGATCTCGCCCGGATCAAAGCGCCAGTCTACGGCTTTTACGCCGGTAACGACGCGCGCATCAACGCGACTCTTCCAAAATCCATAGAGATGATGAAGGAGTTGGGGAAGAAGTATGAACCGGTAACGTACGAAGGTGCCGGCCACGGCTTCATGCGCGCCGGTGACGCTCCCGAACCCGCAGCTTCCCAACCCAAGGGCGACCAAGCAGCTGATCAAAATGCGGCTGAGGACTACCAAAAGGCCCAGACTGCCTACAAGGCCAATAAGAAAGCGCGCGACGAAGCGTGGGTCAGATGGAAGTCGATTCTGGGGAAACTGTGAAGTAGAGACTAAGAGTTTTTACTGCTTTGGAAGGATCTGGCCCAAAGTCCTGACCATGCGTCCAGGCGGCCACGCGATTTCAATTCTTCTGAAAATCAATGATGAAAACTGTCGCCGTCAAAGGCCACTACATTCCCGACAAAATCTTTTCGTTCATTGGTTCCAGCAACCCCTGGTTTTGCGCCTGCCTTTGGCATTGCTATTACCAGTCGCACAGGCCGATGTTCATTAAAGGCGTATGTTAAGTGCGGTATAAACGAGTTATTGCCATTGGGGTTACTGGTCCATAAAGACTAGTTATCAACCTCGTAACGCCACAGGTCTTTTGCCTGGATTTCAATTAGATTGCCCAACAACTGACGACCATCGTGCAGCCCTCACAATCGCCGAATAGTCGTATAAGCGGTTGCCAGGGATTGCTCCTGCTCAGCAACCGCCTCGGTTAACGTAAGATCGTTGAAGTAGCTCATCACGATTTCCTTTACTCTTGCGGGGTAATGGTGATGAGCAGTTTCTCTTTGTTGCGCACTACGCTAAATGAGTAGCTTCCGACAGGATTTGTCAAAAGACTGCCCGGCTCTGAAGTAGCCGAGATTCGTTTGCCGTCGATTGCTACGATAAGATCGCCCGAGCGAAGTCCCGCTTTGAAAGCAGCAGTTGCTGGCTGGATGAAAATAACGAGTAGGCCTCCTTTAGCTCCAAAACGAGCTGCGACTTGCGGCTTCAGGGCTATGGTCTCGATGCCGTGAGCAATTAGTGATCGCGGTAATGATTTGACGAAAGCGCGTGGCAATGCAGGAAAAGCGCCTGGCGTGAGCAGGTTCGCTGTGGAACGTTCCCGCATTCTCCATTCAAACAGCGGATCGGGCGACTCGATTAGTGTGATCTCCACCGCTTCGGGGGCAAGGTTTCCGGGTCGCGCAACGGTGAAATTGACTGATCGTCCAGGTTCTACCTCTTCCAATAACCACGAAAAGTCATCAGCGCTGCGGACATCTTCCTGGTTGACACGCAATATCACGTCACCAGGTCGAAGCGCCGCCACTGCCGCTGGACTTCCGGGCTCCACCGAAGTGAGCATGATTCCACGACGAGCCTCGGCCAAAGATCTGGCCCCTTCTCGCTCCCACCCCGTGAGCACAATCTGATCGAGTTCCAGCAAACCCACTGGCTCGCCCCGCACACCGAGCCAGGGCCTCGGCACACTAGCCTGGCGATCGAGGACTCGTTTGGCGGCAGTTCGGACCATCGCACTTGGTAACACGCTAGCTTCGCTGTCTTCAACCGCATCCACAATTCCCACTGTTTGGCCGGCGTCGCTGACTGCAACACCTCCGATGTTGGCCGCGGAGAGTTTAGTCGATTTTATTATCACTCGTGCGATGGCTCCTGACGGCGAGCGCGCGAGCCCCACTACCGTCCCCTCGGTCTCACCCATTCGCGCATAGATGGTGCCCCGGGTACGTGATTCAGATTTAGGTACTGGCTCCGGACCATAGAGACGCAGACGCTGACCAATGGCAACCAGCTCTCCTCTTGCGTCATTGGCAATGGACAAACTCTTGTCGCTGAGTTTGAGAATTGAAAGGCCGGTGACGCCGTCCAGTCCGACGTATCGGGCAATCAGCCGCTTGCCGTCCCGCGCGATTACGGTTAAGTCAGGTCGCTCAAAAAAATTTGCAGTTCCAGCAATCAGTGAGGCTCCTGGTGCGATCCTTGTTGCCCGCGGGGTTTGATCGCGAGGAGGAGGAGGAGCCATCGGCGCAATCGGAGCAATCGGAGCAAAAGGATGAGGTGGCGGCCCCATCTCGGCCTCCGCGTCTGGTAACCAGGCTGCGATCGTTTGACCGTCGTCAAGCGCTAACCCCGCAATTATATTCGTGTGCACCTCGTCTGTAATGTTGAAAGCATCGTCGAGTCTGGCTATGGCGCGTAACTCTTCGTTTGAGCGAAGTAACAAGCGAAACATCTTGAGTCCGTTTAATCGGTGCAGGATTGTCACTACCTGGGGCGCTGTCGGTCGGTTTTCTGCACTAACCGTTCCTGAGCGCGCACCGGTGCGTGCCTGGCCGGCCTTGGGAGCTGCCGGACCAGGGGGCGGCGAAACAGAAGAGGAAACCTGCGCGGAGCCAGGAACGTGCCAGCACATAGCCGCACCAGCCAGAAAAACCAACGTTAGTACTCTCTTGTAACTTCTTATTGCCATTTTCGGATTCACCAACGATTTCGTTTCCCTATCGGACGCCTCCTTGACAGTCTCTAGTGCCCGAGCCGTACGACAACTACCAGGCACCTTTCGGCGAATTCCTGACCAAAGACAAACCGTCTCTCGCCAGCACCCTCTCCGATCCAAAACTCAGTGCGGGGACTGAAATCGTGCGCGATACTCCGCCGGAATAATCAAGCGAGAGTCTTAGCGGTTGTAACGAAGCCTCGATCGGGAAGATAGGAGAAGATTCCAGACTCGCTACCGCCTCTTCTTTCTTAACCACAAGCGCTGGCGTGCTGCTGAATTCCCTGGTGGCGAGCCGTCTGCCGTTCCTCAACAATGCGACCCCACTCCCGAGCGGACCTCTCTTCTTTAATTGTCGAGCTGGTCGGGTTGATTCGACGGCACCATCCTTTGCAATAGGCAACGGTCGATTCACAGCATTCGCTCTCACTCCGGGCTCAGTTAACGGGGGTTGTTTGCGTTGGGAACTGGGCCCAGTGGCTTGAGGTGTTTCGGTCAGCGCAGCGATTGGGTTGGTGGTCGAAGCATTCCAGGCTCTGAGCGTGAAGACTCCACCGATCACCAGAATCAGGGTCGCCAAAGCAAGTGGAGGGAAACCGAATGTGAAATTGGTAAACAAGAACCCTGCGCGGGTGCCAATTCTCTCATTCGCGAGCTGTGAGCGAATACGTAAATCAAAATCAGGCGGAGCTGCCACGGTCTCAAGGCTGGCAACCAGTTGCCGCAGTTTCCGGCGCTCATCGCAAAACCTGTGACATCGTTCGCAGTCCCTGAGGTGTCCCATCGTCAACGCAGTTAGGTTTTTCACATAATCTGCTTCTTCAATTTCGCGACAAACAGTTTTGCAATTAACTACTCTCATAACACTCACCTTCTCAGAGATAAGCTCTCATCTTGTCGCGCAAAAAGTCGCGCGCCCGGCTAATGCGTGACTTCACGGTTCCCTCGGAGGTCTGCAAAATGCGGGAGATTTCTTCGTAACTCCGGCCTTCCACATCTCTCAAAATTAACGGCGCCCTATACTTCTCCGGCAAGGTACCGATTGCTCGCTGCACTGCAATTCGCCTTTCCGTGGCGACGAGTTCGGTATCTTGCAGCGGCCGATTGTCAACCAGGTCGAGCTCACAATTCTCACTCCCATCGTGATTCTGAAAAAACCCGGTCAGCGAGACCAGCCGCCGGCGCTTACGTTTGCGCAACTCACTGATTGCCAGGTTTGTAGCAATCCGGTAGATGTAGGTCGAAAACGCGTAACTGCTCTGATAACGATCGACCGCTCGATAAACTCTGACAAACGTTTCCTGAGCGAGATCCACTGCGCCATCGTAGTCGTTCGTCATGCGGTAAATGTAGCTCGTGATCTGATTACGATAACGGCTAACCAACTCGGCAAAAGCATCTTCATCTCCCGTACGCGTCGCTTCCAGTAATGCGTGATCCGAGGTCGAATCAGTAATGACCTCCTGCCGCAAAGCTACAGGCAACCTTAGCTCGTCAAAGGAACTCAGTGTCTCCATCAGGATGGGTAGGCTCTCACTTCTCTGTCAGAACCGCGAGCAGGCAGCGACCGGGTTGTATGGTCTGTCAGAACCGCGAGCGGTAGCGACCGGGTTGTATGGTCTGTCAGTCGAGACCAGGTCGCTACCGCTCCCCGTTCTGACAAACACCAGACCGCTCCCTGTTCTGACAGGTACCAGGTAAAGATGAGCGGCCTCCGAATGCCGATTATAACCCTTACTAACGACTGCCCGCAGGTTATACACGCCAGAATTCAGCGAAGGTTCCGAAGAAAAACGAACTTCCCAGATTTCTCAAAAGACTAGCCGCGGATTTCGCGGATGACAAGGATATGGAATAAGTCTGATATTCGACCAGTGCTCTGAGGGGGCGGAAGTGCCGGGGGGCTCGAGGAAATCCAAAGGCCGAAAAACGATTAGGGCTCCTTGCGGATCGTCTTATCCGCAGCCAGTTCCTTTGCTCTCAAGCTTGCGGATTCTTGAAGAGCGTATCATCGACTTTGACGCCAAACGTCACTGTGAGGATACGTGTTTCCTGAGTTTGCTTACCATCCTCAGTGAGTATAGTGCGGTACGGTACCAGTGTGCTCTGAGCGTAGCGGTAATCGGAAAACCTCTTTAAGTATTTCAGCGGTGCGGCGCCGGGGCTCGTTTCTTCATACTCGAGCCATAAAACGTGAAATGTCCTGGCACTGATGTAGTAGCGAGTGGTTCGTTTATCCTTGTCGGTGAGATTCAGGACGTGGAGGTCTAGGCCCTTCTGTTTTTCCTTACCCTTCAGGTCAATCGTGGCTCCATTCTCTTTGTAGCGGAGCAAGCTCTCAAGGCTGTGGCGATGCTGCGATAGGAAGTCATCAGCCGCATCTTGTCGGGGGGTAAAAGCGGCGCCGTTTATGACACCCCACAGACGTCCTTCACCGAAGATCAGCGAGTACTCCAAGGTGGGCATTTTTTGATCTAGCCTGATCTTGTCCTTGTCCGTGCTCTCTCCTCTAATGAAGCGGCGTTCATAGGTGGCTTCTTCGACCTTTCCATCGGTCATGAAACGGGTGATCCGACCGCGTTCCACCCCGTTGCGGCGTATTTGCGCGAGTACGGGACGGGAGCCATAGACCAGCACCGTTAACTCGGCAACCTGTTCCGCGGTCAGGGTCTTCTGATTCCGGTCGATTTTCTCGTTCTTTTCGCTCTTGCGAGTATTCTGGTTCCTGGCGGCGGTATTATTTTGGTTGTTCTGATTGTTCTGGGTGGCACCCCCCGGACTCCCGGTCAATGCTGACCAGATGCCCGCAAGCAAGAGCGAGCCAAAGACCAGTGGGGCCAAAAATGATCGAAGCAAGGATTTCGTTCTCCTTCTGGGAGGTTTGATGTTGATTCAGACTGGCTAACGGGAGAATGCCGACCATGAGCGAGCGGATTCTACCACACGCCACGCCAACTCGTTTGAGTCCAGAGACCCGCTCCACTTAATTCAGAGCCCGAACCGCTTAGCAACAACCTAACGGGTGAACTTAGTGTTACGAACTAAAAATGAACTGGTACGAGAGACCGGCTTTCGGTCGTAATCTAAAGCATTAACTTTAGATTGTTTGACTCAATTATTGATGCTTGTTTTCCGATGGTCAGATGCCTAGCGGGCTTCATCCATTTGACAACCCAGCTGGCGAGGCGTATTTTGCCTAGCTTTCCACAGCATGAATCTCCTTAACACGCGTTCTGGTTTGCCCGTTTGTTATTCCAGCGCCCTGACGGCGCATTCGCCCTAATGAAAGGACACTGAATTATGAATCGAGTAGGCATTTTGGTTGGCCGGGAGAAGACGTTCCCCGATGCACTGATTAACGCAATCAACGAGCGTGGAAAAGGAGAAACGATAGCCGAATTCATTAATTTGGGCGGCATTCGTCACGACTCGCCCCCACAATTTGATCTGGTGGTCGACCGCATCTCTCACGAGGTTCCATTTTATCGCGCCACGCTGAAACGCCTGGCCCTGGAAGGAACCGTCATCATTAATAACCCGTTCTGGTGGTCTGCCGACGACAAGTTCTTCAACTTTTCACTGGCTCAAAAGATTGGGGTAGCGGTTCCCAAAACCGTGCTCCTACCGCAGAAAGACTACATCCCGGGAATCGTCACCGAGAGCCTACGCAACCTGGAGTTTCCCCTCGACTGGCAGGGCATTATTGATCACGTCGGTCTGCCGGCTATTCTGAAACCCTTTGACGGCGGCGGTTGGAAAAACGTTTCACGAGTCAATTCTCTCGAGCAGCTGTGGTCAGAGTATGACGCGACTGGAACCCTCTGCATGACTCTGCAGGAATTTGTTGACTTCGACCAGTTCGTGCGGTGCTACTGCGTAGGACAGCAGGAAGTGATGATCATGGCCTACGATCCAAGGAAGCCATATCTATCTGGTGAGCAGTATATTCACGACCCCGACTATCTCGCTCCAAAGCTTGCGGAGCGGGTGACGAAGGACGTTCGCACCCTGTGCACTGCGCTTGGGTATGACCTCAATACTGTCGAGTTTGCGATCAAGGACAATATTCCTTACGCCATCGATTTCATGAACCCGGCGCCTGATGCCGAATTGGCATCGGTTGGCGAGTTCTACCACAATTGGATCGTCTCAGCGATGGCCGACTTCATTTTCAAAAAGCTCGCTGAACCGCGCATGCATCCGCGCTACCGTTGGGACGCATTGCTCAATCCAGAACCAACCCAAACGTCTGCGGTGGCCTCAGGAACCGAGCAACAAGGCCGAACGATAGTGCCTAAGGCGGATAGTGCGACTACGCCCACCGAGAGCACTGTTTCAACTAATAAACCGAAAGCGAATGGAGCGTCGGCTACTCCTGAGACCAAGACTCCAGGTGACGGCGGCTCCAAAATGCAGACTAACGAGGATGCGCCACCCGGCCGCCGACGGGCCAAATCAGAAACGACAAGCAAGACACCGGCGAGGAAGAGCGAGAAGAATCCTGCTACACCTCGGTCGAAACCGACCCTTTAGTCGCAGCATACTCCGGGCGGTAACGGAAGGCAGAAGCTTAATCTCTTCTGCCTTTTCTCTGACCACCAACGTTTGTTAATCGATCGGACGTGGCTTGCCACGCGCGGAAAGCAACCTGCCGGCAAGAAGACTGGTGAGCCATGCTAACAAGGCGGATGAAGCGAGCGCCCAGCCGATACCTGCGATCGCCTGATCAGCATAAGTTCCAATCAGTGCCACAAGTACGCTGGCGTTTGTTACCCGGGCCGCAAGGCGTTGTACGCGAGTCAACGTCTGCAGCCAATTGATGCGGCTTAACTCGGCGGAAAGATAATCGTCGTCGTCATTGAGACGAACGTAATAGTCCGCTTCGCGGCGGGCATAGGTGACCAGAGCCTTTTCGGAAGCCTCGTGGGCAGCATCACGATACTGGTGGATCACATGCGCGAGCTTGCCATTTCGCAGCGCTACATCGGCAAG
Source organism: Pyrinomonadaceae bacterium (assembly GCA_041744135.1). GTDB lineage: Bacteria > Acidobacteriota > Blastocatellia > Pyrinomonadales > Pyrinomonadaceae > PSRF01. Next base: position 12,655 of record JBGTLM010000197.1, on the reverse strand, counting down.
GCCGAGCCGCGCTCGGAACGTGCGCGGTTCGAGCTCAATCGCTCGCTGGAAACTGCGTTCGGCCCGGGCTCCTTCATTGCACTCCAAAAAGCCTTCACCAATCAGTGACAGCAAAGCGGCGTCCTCATCAGCTCTCATTGCTGACAGTCGGAGAGCGGCACGGGCGCGCGACAGCAAACGCGCATCTCCTTTAGCGCTTGCCTGCGAACGGAGCAGACGGGCGAAGTCATAGATGAGCCGGCCGTCGCGCGGAAGAACATTCAGAGCTCTGCGGAACGCTTCACCGGCTTCTCTAAGGCGGCCGGCAATGCGCAGCTTGTTTCCGAGCTCTCTCAGCAGGATCGCTCGCTCGACGTCGGCAGGGTTAATGTGAGTGTCGCTTTGTTCCCCAGAGTGCTCTTTTCTTCCGCCGAGCTTAAACTCCGCAGTAGCATTGTTCAGGACGTCGGCTGGTGCAAGTTTGAGCCAGTCCAGTTCGCGGTTTAAGGATTTCGGGTCGCAAAGATAGTCTCGCAGCTCCCGCGTTCTTAAATCGATCTTATCGTCATGAATGAGCGGAAAGAGTCGCTGCACCATCTCGCGGTAACGACGACCACCGGAAGCGAAAACAAAACCTGTCCCTCTCCCAAGAATCTGGCTGCGGTACCGATAGCGCACTCTTCCGCCGCGCCGAAGTGTGCGAACCGCGTTCGTATTCACCCGCTCAACTTCCACCAGGCTAAGGTGCTGCTTTCGCCCGGAGATGAATTGAAATAAGAAGGGCACCACTCCCCGACGGAGCAGCGACTGCCCGTCAAAAGTGATCTTGTCATTCAGTGCCAGCGCCGGAAGGAGCGTCCACGCCACGACGATCGCAAGTAGCGCCCACCCATCCTGCGAAGAACGCAACAGCAAACCGGCGGAAAACGTGAGCACGCTCGAAACGACCAGGTAAGCCCCGGGCGAAGCACGGACGCTCGCTACACATACTGTCTTACCGGGTCGAGAACGCTCCTTGGCAGCATCGGCCAGCGACTTCAAGGCCCCGATTTGTTTCGTGTCGTTCATCTACGTTGGGATCGACTAGAAATGCCAGTACCCTGAGTCGGGCAATCAACCGGCACATCGAGGGAAAAGCTTCCACGCCCGCTTCCAGGTTGAGTGTACCTTAGGTCAGCTAATTGCACGAGCGTTTGGGTCATACAGTCCGTTCCCACTACCCGAGCCACAGGAAATCGTGCAAAGTCTAAAAAGATTCTCGCATTTTTATCCTGCAATGCTTGTTCGACGGAGAGTGAATCGGCAGTGTCTGCACGCTCGTATCGAACGAGCTTTGAAAGAGCGTTGTGTTTTCGCGCCAGTGACAATTCAAACCGGTAAGCCGTGCTCTCAGTTTCCACTACACAGGACCACTGAAACGGGTTCGCGAGGGTGGCCATCGCTGCAATGTCGGTAATGCTCTCTCCGGATTGGCTGACGATGGCCCTTGCCTCGATTGTTGCCTCATTGATCGCAAACCAATGAAGAGAGGCGAGGCCAGCCCAATACGCTGCAACAACTACCAAGGCACAGAGTGCGATGCGGGATCCCCATCTTCGTGCAGCGCCCAACTTAAATAGAACTACAAGACCAATTAGAACGATAATCCAAATGTTTCTGAGCACGAGCGGCTGATCCAAGCCACGCTGACCAGGAACCGTTATCACCAGATAGGTGAGTAGTAGCGCCAACGACAACCAGATACCTAACTGCAATTTCGACTTTGAGGTTAGTAAGAAGCAGGCGCCTCCCAAAATCATCCAGAGAAAAGGATCGACAACAAAAATAAAGTCACCATAGAACCACTGCGAACTCGATGGCAAAAAGGGACGAATTCCATAGTTGTTGGTCCAGTCCATGAAGGGATGCGTGGCGATAACAAGGAGGGACGCGATCACTAGTCCCTTCAACCTGACAGCGGGTGGACGCGCACGAATCCTGGCGATCAGACGATCTGAAAAATAGAAGATCACTGGAAGAGTTAGTCCGAGGACAATCGCACCAATGATTGAATGGGTGATACCGCGATGGTGGTGGAGGTAGTTCCAGCGGCCGCCAATCAACGTCACGATGTCAGAGTCTGGAAGATTCGCTGCAAGAACGCAGAGAATTGTCGCCCCGGGTGACAACTTTTCCAGACCTGCTTTTGAGGCAACTAGCCCTACAAGCGAATGGGTAAGGTTATCCATGCGGGGATTGGATTCGTGATTGCCGACTGCCTATGGGGACGACCGCTGGCGTTGGAAACGTTAAGTTGAAATTAAAATCACCACCAGGGAATATTGCTTTAAAAGGTCAGTCCCGCTGCCGGAGATTCTGCCGGAAGCTGGGCGAAGCGATCAGGATCCAGTTTCTGTAATTCCTGACTAGCCTCTCGGGCGGCCGCCGATAACGGTAGGGTTGCTCCATCGGTGTCTCTTGCTTTGCGTGCGGCGTCGGCTATCTGAAAGAGAGTATCTGCAGCCTCTTTTTTCTTGCCCTGTTTCTGATAAACCATACCCAGCCGAAGCTTAGCCGTCTCCGGGGTGATCATCCCCACACGGTTCTGTGACGCAATCTGACTGTAAAGCTCGGCCGCTTCGTCATACTTGCCATCGGCCTCCTTAGCCTGCGCGAGCGCAAACTTGGATAGCGTGGCGATGTCACTTGAGCTGCTGTTGCTAAGTTCGGCCAGTTCCCCGATTCCCTTTTCTCGATCTACATACATAAGACTCGTCGCTATGAAATATCGTGCTTCCGTGCGGTAGGGGTCTCCGTACTTGGCTACAACCTTCTGAAACTCTTCAATTGCTTTCTGAGCCCGTTCCTGCTCGTTTGCGTAGGTGCTAGCGGGATCCAGAGGAGATGTAGAAGAGACTGGGGCACTAGCGATCGCAATTCCGCGTCCCAGCGCTCGGCGGGCCTCGTCGGCCTTTCGCCGGCTCCAAGTAAGCCCAACTCCCGCAAGAATAGCGAGCAAAATGACGGCGGCGATTCCATACAGAATCGCTTTTCCCCGACCCTCCAGCAGGTTGCCCAGACGATCGAAAACCCCGAGAGTTGTATCGCGAAATCGGTCGTGCTGCAGTTCTCGCACGCGCTTCTTTTTGTATCGAGCCACTTATTTCCTTCTCGCAAGTCCCGATGGTGAACTGCGTTCTTCTAAGTGTATGATAAGCGAAACAAGCACTCTAATGGGCGCCACGAAATCTTGTCAAGCGAGCTTATCAGCGGGTAGTGTCGCAGTTTTGGCTGGGATGCAATCATACCGCTCACCTACAGAAGCGAGGGGCTGTTGCGACCGAGTGGGGGCTGGGTCACTCACACCCGGGCGGAATACTGAATTGTGGTCGCTGAATGTGGCGCCAGACTGACCCGGTCGCTAGCGCTTCTCGGTTCTGTAGTTGTGCCAACCTCCATCAGGCCTACAGCATGGTCTATTAGCCATTGGTAATAACGGCGCGACGTGTGCAAATTGCATCGAATGACGAGCATGAGAACTCCTCGGGAACAAACTGACCGGCTCGGGTGTCTAAGGGTACGCCTGGCCGGGAGTGGACTTCGGCGAAGAGCTACTCCAATTCCCGCCCCAGGGGGTAAACCGTGAGCCACTCGGAGCCAAAAGCCCTCGGGGGGCAAATGGATCTGGAGCAGGTTGCGAGCGCAACCTCGGTGGAGCCTCGCGCGCCGTCCGAGACCCTGTTCATTGAAAGATTAAAGAGGGGCGAAGCCGCCGCGTTTGAAGTCCTGGTAGCAGAGCGTTCGGGGGAAATCTACGGATTGCTCTATCGGTTGACTGAGAATAGTGAGGAAGCGCGCGACCTGACCCAGGAGACTTTCCTGCGTGCGTTTCAGAGCATAGGACACTTCCGTGGCGATGCGGACTTAAGGACCTGGATCTATCGCATCGCTATCAATCAGGCGAGAAACCGATGGCGGTGGTGGCGCAGACGGCGACGCGACTCGACAGTTTCACTTGATTCCGCCGATGAACGAGGAAACAAGCCCCTAACGGGCACGCTGCCCGCCGATCGCGGAAATACCCCGGAGCAGGAAACGCTGGCGCACGAACGCGAACGAGTTCTAAGAGCGGCACTGCTAACTCTCGGAAGCGCTTATCGTGAGGCGGTCATTTTGCGGGACATCGAAGGGTTGAGCTATGAAGAAGTGGCCGCAACATTGCGGATTAGCTTAGGTACGGTGAAGTCGCGGCTGGCACGAGGCCGCTCCGAGCTGCGACAAAAGTTGGAAGGATCTTTGTAATTTTAGATTTTAGATTGCCGATTGAAGAAAGATTGAAGCACTTTGCTCAAAAGTCAGCGTTAGGTTCCAATCGAAACGGAAATCAAAAATGATTTGATGGCTGACCCGCCCCGGCTTCACAACAACTCGGTGCCAAATGGGTCGAAGTGACATGACGGCGGGGAGAAGACTTCAGCTAAGCGGGGGACAAGAGCTAATTTGAAAACGTGGCCAGCAACACCCGTTCAAAATGTCGCTCGAATCATCTGTTAGCTTGTCTGGTACTTGTCGCAGTTGCTTCCTTAATATGGAAGCAGCCGGGGTCGGTCAGCCATTCAGAGGATTGCCGATTGAAGATTGCCAATTGCCAATTGAAGGAAACTGCGTTTGTCGATTGCCACTCTTAAACTCGGCAATCGGCAATCGCCGTTTGGAAATGTGCTATGTCGTGCGAAGAAATAAAACAGTCGCTTTCGTTATACGTTGACGACGCACTGATGCTGCCGGCCCGAGTTGCCGTTGACGAACATGTGAACAAGTGTCCCGTTTGCCGCGACGAACTTGTCCAACTGCGGGCGCTGACTCGCGGTTTGAGCATGCTGTCCAGACCTCGGCTCCCTGTCGACCTGGCTGAATCAATCAATAGTGCTTTGATGATTGAAGCCGAAGCTCGCCGGCAAAGCCCGAAGTCTTCTTTTGGCGATCGGCTAGCGCGCTTTCTCGAACCTCGTCTGATGCCCTACAGCGTTGGCTCAATCGCTTCAGTTATTCTTTTCATTGCTATGTTTGCGGCGTTAACGCCTCACTTTGAAGCACTTCACGAGGCTGCCGCCCAGAGTTCCGTTATGTATGCAGTTCCCACGAGCGTCGGTTACGATCTAAACAGGCCGGTGAGATCCGAGGATTACGCTGCCAGTCGTGCTCCCTTCGCCGAGCAGTCTCCAAGTCTCAATCCTAAGGGTGCACTGGCCACGCTCACTCGTTCGTATGCACACCCACACGACAGCCAATATCAGGACGCGGACGACATGCTCGTGGTAGCGGATGTATTTAGTAATGGAGCCGCCTCGCTGGTGGACGTCGTTCACGCTCCTCGCGATCGGCAGATGCTCCGCGATTTTCAGGCAGCCCTTCGGCGAGATGCAGCCTTCGTCCCGGCCTCTATGGATCGCCGGCCTGACACTATGCGAGTAGTGTTCGCAGTCCAGAAGGTTGATGTGCGCGAACGAAACTTCTGATTCGCCATCACAATTCAAGACACCTCGTCCCGTCCTTTACGAGTCCACCTCTTCGACTCATCGTTAACTTCTTAGCCTAAACGAACGGTAGAATTCCTCGTTTCAGCATGGCGACAGACTTGCTTGACGCACCGAACTTCGCATGTTAGTTTGCGGTTTATCCTTTTTTTCGTAATTGTCTGAGTATCGGGTTCGATTGGATCCGGGAGATACGCGTGACCGCACCTGCGCTAGGGCTACAAAAGACACCACTTAATGCCGCCCACCGCCGCATGGGTGGCCGCATGGTTGATTTCGGCGGCTGGGAAATGCCCGTTCAATATCCCGCCGGCACTATTGAAGAGCACTTGCGAACACGCACACACGCAGGCCTTTTTGACGTATCGCACATGGGTGAGATTGACTTACGCGGTCCCGGATCAATTGCGTTCATCAACTCCATCACGTCAAATGACGCTTCGAAGCTTATAGATGGCCAGGCCCAGTACTCCGCCTTAACTACTCCAGAGGGAACAGTGATAGACGATCTCCTGGTGTATCGGTTTGCGGCCGACCAGTTAACGCTGGTGGTCAATGCCGGCACCACTATCAAGGACTGGGACTGGGTCTCGTCGCAGTCCCGCGACGAATCAGTCGAACTCAAAAATGTCAGCTCCGAGTATTGCCAGCTGGCATTGCAGGGACCGGACGCCTTAGAGATCCTCCAGAAGTTGACCGATCTGCCTCTAGAGGACATCAAGTATTACCATTTCGACAAGGGGGAAGTAGATGGTGTACCGGCGATCGTTTCCCGCACTGGATACACGGGAGAAGATGGCTTCGAGGTTTACGCCGCTGCCGACAAAGCGGAGCAACTCTGGGACAAAATTCTCGACGTGGGCAACACCGGCTCACCCGAAGGCGTGCTGCCCTGCGGTCTGGCCGCACGCAATACGCTCCGGCTCGAGGCTGCCTTGGCGCTCTACGGCCACGAGATCGACGAGACCACGACGCTGCTCGAAGCTAACCTCGGATGGATTTGCAAATTCAACAAAGGCGATTTTGTTGGTCGCGCGGCGTTGGCAAAACAGAAGCAAGAGGGCCTCATGCGCCGGCTGGTAGGTTTCGAGATCACGGAACGCGGCATCGCGCGCGACGGACAGGAAGTGGTTGTTGACGGGGCGAGAGTGGGTCGCGTTACTTCGGGAAGTCCGGCGCCCTTCCTGAAAAACAATATTGGCCTGGCTTACGTTCCGGTTGCCTTTGCCGGCGAGGGTCAGCAGATTCACATCGACGTGCGGGGGCGGCTGGTGGCGGCTCAGATTGTCAAGACACCGTTCTATAAACGTCTGCGGTGATTGAGCGTTTGCCATCCTTTCGATTCTTGATGTGTGTTTTTTAATTTCAGAAACCGCCGAGCCGATAACCGAATTTTCAAAATCGGCAATCGGCAGTTGGCAATCTAAAATTCCGTGGAGGAACCATGGTTAACGTTCCAGAGGATTTACATTACAGCAAGGATCACGAGTGGGTGCGGGTGGAGGGCGACGTCGCCGTGGTTGGCATCACCGACTATGCGCAAAACTCACTGGGAGATGTCGTCTATGTGGAATTGCCAAAGGTGGGTGAAGAATTTGCCGCTCACGAGTCCTTCGGATCAGTGGAATCTGTAAAAGCCGTTTCCGAAGTTTTCTCGCCTGTTTCAGGCACCGTGGCCGAAGTCAATGAGACCCTTAACGATGAGCCGGAAAAAGTTAATGTAGATTCTTACGGCGAAGGCTGGATGATTAAAGTTCGCATGTTGAATTCCGGCGAGGTTGATAGCCTCTTGACCGCTGCGGAATACGAAGATTTTACGAAAGCTGAGACAGAGTAAACTTGCGCTATATTCCTAATTCGGCCGAGGAACGAGCCGCGATGCTTCACCAGATCGGCTTGCACTCGGCAGAAGACCTATTTGCTTCCATCCCAGAAGAATTACGTTTAACCCGCGCGCTCGATACACCTGCAGCCCTATCAGAAATCGAGCTCCTGGCGGGATTTGAGCGGATGGCTGCGAACAATGCCGCCTCGCAGCGAGCAAGTTTTCTGGGCGCCGGCGCCTACTCTCATTACATTCCTACAATCGTCGACCACATCATATCCCGTTCAGAGTTTTTCACGGCTTACACCCCCTATCAACCAGAGATATCGCAGGGCACGCTTCAGGTAATCTTTGAATTCCAAACACTCGTATGCCAGTTGACCGGTATGGATGTGGCTAACGCTTCTATGTATGACGGGTCGACCGCACTGGCCGAAGCGGTATTGATGGCCGAGCGAGTAACAAAGCGGTCAAAAGTCGTCGCTTGCGGAGCTATACATCCTGAATATCTGGAAGTCGTAAATACTTACGTACAGCATGCCGGTATCGAACTCAAGCACGTGGCCTTTGAGCCTTCGTCAGGCCAGGTGCCGGCAAGCATTGCACATCTCGACGACAGGACTGCGGCCCTGGTGGTCCAGTCGCCAAATTTCTTCGGTTGCATCGAGGATGTTGCTGCTCTCGCGGAACAGGCCCACAACGCCGGCGCATTGCTGATAGTTGCGGTCACCGAAGCGATGTCGCTGGGCTTGCTCAAGTCGCCGGGCGCGGCCGGAGCAGACATAGTAATCGCCGAAGGACAGTCATTTGGGGTGCCCCTCTCATTCGGTGGCCCTTACGTTGGTCTGTTCGCGACGCGCGACAAGTATGCGCGGCAAATCCCTGGCCGGCTGGTGGGAGAAGCGTACGACAAGCAGGGCCGGCGCGGTTTCGTGTTGACTCTGGCCACGCGCGAGCAGCACATCCGGCGCGAAAAGGCCACCTCCAACATTTGCACAAACGAAGGTTTGATCGCCCTTGCTGCCACGGTGTATATGGAAACAATGGGTCGTCGCGGATTAAGGGACGTGGCAGTTCAATGCGCCCAAAAGGCTTCGTACACCTCGCGGCGTATTTCTGAGATCGAAGGTTTCTCACTTCCCTTCTCCGCCCCGACGTTTAATGAGTTTGTAGTGCTCGGTCCGGGCAATGCTGCCGAGTTGCTCTCGCGCCTGGCCGCTGAGCGCGACATTAACGGAGGCCTGGCCCTATCGCGTTATTTCCCGGATCGGCCTAATGATTTTCTCGTGTGCGTCACGGAAATTAATTCTCGGGCCGAGATCGATGCGCTGTTAGACGGCTTGGCGGATATTGCACACAGCTCGGCTTGAGTAGTGCTTATCTAGAATGAGATCAGCCGATATCACAAAAGTAACGTCGCACATTAGTCATAACGAGGCCCTAATCTTCGAACGTTCGCAGACCGGCCGGATTGGCTATCGGCTGCCTCCGCTCGATGTGGATGAAACGGCTATCGATGAAATTGTACCGAAGAAGTTTCAACGTGATGACGACCTGGAAGGTTTGCCGGAGGTAAGCGAAGTTGACGTGATTCGTCATTTCACTCGCATGTCCACCTGGAACTATTCGATTGATTTGGGCATGTATCCTCTCGGCTCATGTACCATGAAATACAATTCGCGCCTTAATGAAAAGGTAGCGCGCATTCCCGGTTTCGCGAATCTGCATCCCCTCGCCCACGAGAAAGAAGCGCAGGGAGCGCTTCAGATCATTTACGAACTCCAGCATCACTTGGCTGAAATCACCGGACTTCCCGGCGTCTCGCTGCAACCTGCAGCCGGCGCCCACGGCGAAATGACAGGCGTGATGATTATTCGCGCGTACATCGATGCACGTGACGGCGAGGGCGCGTCGGCCAACCGGCGAACTATGCTGATTCCGGATTCGGCACATGGAACGAATCCGGCCTCGGCACACCTTTCCGGCTTTTCCGTGAAAACAATTCGATCGACCGCGGAGGGTTTAACCGACCTTGCGCACTTGCGCGAGATCTGCTCCCACGGAGATGTCGCCGGGCTCATGCTCACGAATCCCAATACGCTCGGGCTTTTTGAAAGGAACATCCAGGAGATTTGCCAGATCGTTCATGATGCCGGCGGACTTGTCTACATGGATGGCGCAAACATGAATGCGCTTGTAGGAATCGCTCGACCTGGCGACATGGGGGTCGACGTGATCCACCTTAACCTGCACAAGACCTTTTCGACTCCGCATGGTGGGGGCGGTCCAGGCTGTGGTCCTTGTTGTTCCACGGCGGAGTTGGAGCCATTCTTGCCGGTTCCACGAATCGTAAAAAGCGAAACTGACGTCTCTGCCGGCGGTGGTGCAACGTTCAGAGTCGACTTCAATTACCCACAATCGATCGGTAGAGTCAAAGCGTTCTTCGGCAATTACGGAATGATGCTGCGCGCATTGGCATACATCCAGACCCACGGCAACGACGGACTGCGAGAAGCAACCGAGGCTGCCGTTTTAAACTCTCGCTACATCGCGCATGAACTCGCGAGTGACTACGAGAAGCCCTTCGATGCGCCGTCGATGCACGAAGTCGTCTTCACCGACAAACGTCAATCGCGCAAAGGAGTGCACACGCTGGACATCGCCAAACGACTGATCGATTACGGCTTCCATCCTATGACGATTTACTTTCCGCTAATTGTTCAGGGGGCAATGCTGATCGAGCCAACTGAGTCAGTAGGCCATCAGGAATTGGATCAGTTTGTGGCGGCGATGCGGGCAATCGCTCGTGAGGCTGTTGACGATCCAGAACTCGTGTTGAATGCTCCGCATTCCACTAGAATTGGAAGGCTCGATGAGGCGGCTGCGGCCCGCAAACCAGTGCTTCGTTGGAAACCGAAACAAGCCGCTAGCGCCGGTTAGTCTGATTGGAATTGTAGGGGCGGAACTCCGTGTCCGCCCGACGTACCGCGGTTGCTCAAAGGCGGGCAGACACAGAGTTCTGCCCCTACAAATGAAAGGGTCGTTTAGGCTTCCCACTTCGCTGAGCGAACTTCAGGCAACGATACCGCCTTACCTTCTGATGGCACCTTCAGCAAAGCCAATCTCTCGACTACGCGGCCATTAAGGAGATGCTCTTCCACGATCTCTGGCACATCCTCTTTGCCAACCTGCGCATACCAAATGCCGTCCGGATAAACCATCACCGCGGGCCCGATCGCGCAAAAACCCACTGAAGCACACTCCGTAACGATGACTGTGCCCCTCGGATTTTTCCCTTTCTTCTCTTTGCCGAAGAGTATCCCACGCACCAAAAGTTCACGTTCAAAAGCCAATTTTACGTCGGCACTGTCCACGGCTGAGCACGATTTGCCCGTGCAAACGAAAACGTGATGCCGAATCGGCGCCGTCGCCACCGGCGCGAGGGCCGCAAGCTTAGCCGGACGAGTGATCAAAGCGTTTTCAGCCATCGAATCCCCAACAACTCTTCATCGTTGCAAAGGCGTATGCTAACACGAAGCATCGTCCCCGAGATAAAGCGGTGACCTCTAGGGGTGTCCTAAGCTGAGCGGACCGACCTTTACCTCAACCAAAGGTAGCGTTAGAGACGATCCACGAATGCCACAAACACTAGATTTCGTGTCGGTTCGTGTAATTTCGTGGATCGCTCTCGGATTGCTACGCGGTGGACTCGAACTGGTTTGCTAAGCCGCAGATACAATGTAGAATGAGGGCCTGAGGGCGACCGCTAAGGAAGACTGCGAGCTTAGAGTTAAGCGGTCTGACGCGGGCGCCCGAATTAATGTAAGCAGTAGGTTTTGATCCTCAGTGTTATGGCAACCGGCCTCGTTATCCACATCTCCTCCGGTGACGACAAGCACACCGAAGTGCTAACCGACGAGCGCATTCGGATTGGCAGTTGCGACGATTGCGATTTGCACCTCCGCATGTCCGACCTGCCGAAGCGGCCTGACGGCGACGGTCTGGTATTGGAACTAGCTCGGTCAAATGGCTCTTACCGAGTTGCCTCCTTCGATAGTTCCCTTGAGCTCATCCTCAACGGTCAGCGTTTACAAACCGACGTGGAGATCCGGGATGGGGATGAAGTTAAGATCCAGCGGTCAAATCTGGCCCTACAGTTTTTTCCAATCCGCTCGTTGCCCGCAGTTGTTCCATCGGCTTCCCGGGAAACTCACGTCGCACCATTTATAGAACAGGCAGCCCTCGAGTCCGCGGCCACCGCCAGGCGGGATGATGCGAAAGTTTTCCTGCGCGAGTTCACGCGCGAACTAGTCCGCGAAATAAAGCCCAGCACAAAACTGGTTACTCTGGCCATTGCCTTGGCGCTGGTAGGCGGCGTCCTTTACATCGGATTCTCGATGTTCCAGGAGATGCAAAGAACTCGTCGCTTGATCGCTGAACAAGCCGCACAACTCCAAGGGGCAAGAGATCAAGCGACTAGGACAAACCAGCAGCTCACCGATCTGGGCCGCTCCAACAAACAGATCCGCGACAGTCTTTCGCTGGCTGTAAAACTACGCAGCGACTATGGCAGCGGCGTCTGCTTGATCGCCGGCTCTTTCTACTTTGTTGAAGCCGGGACAGGCCGTCCCTTGCGCTATTCGGAAGCACAAATGAACGAAAGCGGGGGAACTGTTCAGAGCAGCGGTGATCCGCAAACTCTCACTCCGGAAGGCAAAGGGGCGATCGCGGAGTATGAATTCGTCGGCAGCGGATTCTATGTGGGCGATGGTTTTGTCGTAACGAACCGCCACATCGCGCAGCCGTGGCGTGCGGATGATCGCGCGCAGAGCTTAGGTGGTAGCGTCAAAGGGCAGCCGCGACTCAAAAAACTCAACGCCTATTTTCCTGATTATCCACAGCCAATTGGACTAAAGTTTAAGCTTGCCGGGCAGCGCGACGACCTCGCCGTCTGTTCGCTGGAAGCCAAGGAGATACCTGCTCAATTCCCTGTCCTGCCACTGGAAGGAGACGTAAAGGCGGTCGAGGTCGGTAAAACGGTAGTAATGATGGGCTACCCTTCGGGGCCTGACCGCTTGCTAGCCCTGCTGGATGACGCTGAAGCCCGCGACATCCAGCAACGCTACGGCGGCTCGCTGGATTCACTGCTCGGATATCTCGCGCAAAACAGACGAATTCAACCACTCACTACCCAGGGCAACATCACTGACCTCGATGTCCGCCGCATTGCTTACGATGCGCGCACTGCCGAAGGAGGATCCGGAGCGCCACTCTTTGGCCCATCTGGAAAGGTAATTGGAGTAAACTTTGCGATTTTCACCGAGAACCAAGCGTC
>JBGTLM010000196.1:0-13462 GCA_041744135.1 Pyrinomonadaceae bacterium | reverse complement strand
AATGGAGGGCACTACATTCGCGGTTACGACCCCCTGACCGGAAAAGAACTCTGGCGTTTCTCAGACAACAACACCGAGGTCAAGATGCAGGCCCCGCTCGTTGCTCACGGACTTGTTTTTATTACCGGCGGTTACCCGCCTGGGCGCCCGATGTTGGCGTTTCGCCCCGGCGCTGTCGGCGACATCTCGCTCAAACCCGGCCAGGAGACTAACGACTTTATAGCCTGGCGATCGAGCAAAGGCAGCCCGTATACTCCGACACCCATCGTCTACGGCGACCTGCTCTACACTTGTGCTGATAACGGCGTATTTAGCGCTTACGACGCTAAAACCGGTGAACTGGTCTACCAGGAGCGGTTGCCTAGTTCATTCAGCGCCTCACCGGTCGCGGCGGATGGGAAGGTGTTTCTGGCAAGCCAGGATGGGGATGTCTTTGTCGTGAAGGCCGGGCGCAAGTTCGAACTGCTTGCCACAAATGCGATGGGACAGCCGTTGATGGCAACGCCGGCATTGTCTGATGGAATGGTAATCCTGCGTGCTGACAACCACATTTATGCAATCAGTGAGCGTAAGGCGGCGAAGGCGGGGAGCGAGTGAGCGAGTGAGCGAGACCTGGGACGCAGTGGGCGTAGGAAAGGTCATCCTTGCGAGTAGAAACACTTGAGAGCAAGATTTAGAGAATGAATTCCTTCGACTTCCAACCCAGAACTCGCGTGGTCTTCGGCGCCGGCTCAATAGAACGCCTCGGCGAACTAGCGCGCGAACTGGACTTTCGTCAAACCTTACTCGTTGCCGACCGGGGTCTGGTTGCCTCAGGTCATGTGGACGAAGCGTTGGCGCCGCTGCGACGGGCAGGAATTGAAGTTGCCGGTTTTCACGAGTTCGAATCGAATCCTGACACTCGAATGATCCAGGCCGGACGCGAGTTTGCGGCGACGCTAAAGATTGATTCAATCATTGGTCTGGGCGGCGGCAGCTCACTCGATTGCGCAAAAGGGATTAATTTTCTCCTGACCAACGGCGGCCAAATGAGCGACTATTGGGGCCACGGCAAAGCCAGGCAACAACTCCTGCCGATGATTGGCGTTCCCACCACGTCTGGAACGGGAAGCGAAGCGCAGAGTTATGCGTTGCTTTCCGACGCCCAAACTCACGTCAAGATGGCTTGTGGTGATCCGAAAGCTGCGTTCCGGACTGCCCTCCTCGATCCAGCGTTGACTATCTCCCAACCACGCAGCATCACGGCGACCTCCGGCTTTGATGCGATCGCACATGCGGTGGAGACCTACGTGACGACTATACGCAGTGGCCTATCAGAATTCTTTTCCCGCGAAGCGTGGCGATTGCTGGAATCCAATTACGAACTCGTTCTTGAGCATCCGGATAATCTGGAAGCACGCGGGGCGATGCAGCTCGGTTCCTTTTTCGCTGGTATGGCTATCGAGAATTCAATGCTCGGCGCCACCCACGCCTGTGCCAACCCGCTGACAACTCATTACGGCACGGTGCACGGTGCGGCCCTGGCGATGCTTCTTCCTTCAGTCGTGCGCTGGAATGCCCCGGTTGTTGGTGAGCGGTATGCCGAGCTTCTGACGCTGTCGACCACTAAAGAGCTGTCAGGCAATCAGAATCCTAGTGAACGACTAGCCCAAAGAGTAGAACAACTCGCCGCTATTGGTGGATTGCGTCGAAGTCTGAGTACGGCGGGTGTGCCGCAGTCTGATCTTCAGATGCTTGCCGAAGAGGCTGCCACACAGTGGACCGGTACCTTTAACCCGCGTCAGTTTGGTCAGGCTGGTGCTTTGGAGGTTTACGAACAGGCGTATTCCTGAGAAACGTGTGGCGCAAAAGAACGATCCACGAAACCACACGAACCATCACGAAATTCTTGCTAGTGTCAGTTCGTGTGATTTCGTGGATCGTCTTGTTTGACTGTATGAACACGAAAGAACTTAATCGACGTCGCCAGTACAAACAGCGAGGGGGAATAGTGCGGTCTCTTTTCTTACTCATAACTCTGTTCTTTTGCCTCTTGCCTGCTGCGCTGTGCGCGCAGGACACGCCGGCGGATAATTGGTCGCAGTTTCGTGGCAATCACCGGCTCACCGGCGTCTCACAATCTGCTGTGCCCACCACCTTGAAACCTTTGTGGACTTACGAGGCCGGTGAATCGATAGAGTCTTCGGCAGCAATCGTGGGGAGTACGGTTTTTGTCGGCTCACAGAAAGGCGAACTCATTGCACTCAATCTCGAGAACGGCTCCGTCTACTGGAAGTTTTCGACCGGCTCACCGATTGGCGAATCGTCACCGGCCTTCAGTGCGGGCGTGGTCTACATCGGCGACCTCGGCGGCTGGATAAACGCTATCAATGCTTCCACTGGCCAGAAAGTATGGGCCTATAAGACAGGTGGTGAGATCAAATCGTCACCAGTTGTGGCGGGAGATCGAGTATTAATCGGTTCATATGATCAAAACCTTCACTGTCTCTCAACGCGAAACGGTTCACTTTTGTGGAAAGTGAAAACGAACGGGCCAGTCCACGCAACTCCCAGCATCTCGGGCGGACTTGCTTACGTTGCCGGCTGCGATGAATTTTTTCGCGCAATTCGCATTTCTGATGGCCGGGAAGTATTCACAATCTCTTCCGGCGCCTACACCGGAGCTTCGCCAGCGCTGAGAGACGACGCAGCGTACTACGGGACCTTCGACAATGAAGTGTTAATGGTCAATCTCAAGGACCGCAGCATCGGTTGGCGCTACCAGCATCCCCAACGCAAGTTTCCCTTTTACTCATCCGCCGCAGTGTTCCAGGATCGAATCGTCTTAGGAGGACGCGATAAGATTGTCCACGGCTTAGATGCCGCCGGCAAAAGTGTCTGGACATTCACCACTCAAGCGCGCGTTGAATCTTCTCCCGCCATCGCCGGCGGCCGCGTATTCGTCGGTTCGAATGATGGACGTTTTTACGTTTTAAATCTCACCACGGGAGCCAAGCTTTGGGAGTTTACTGCCGGCGCCCCCCTATCCGCCTCACCAGCGATCGCCGGAGGCCGTATCGTCGTCGGCGCGCAGGATGGACGGCTTTATTGCTTTGGCTGATGAATCCTGAAGGGTTTAAGTCAAATAGCCGCGGGCGGGCTTTTGCGACGCCCACGGAGACAGGAAAAAAAGACTCATGACCCTGGAAGGGTCAAACCGAGCGCCACGGTTGGACCCCGTCCGGTCAGGTGTGTTTCTTCCACCTATCCGTGGGCGTCGCGCAACGCTCGCCTATCAACTTTGATCCCTACCTGGATGACCTTAGGAGACCTAACGCTCCCAACCACAGATTGACTTGCCGGTGGGTTTCGCATAGAAATGTTCCGTTCAGAATCCCAACAAGACGAGGCACGTGAAATATGAAGAAGCGCGTTCTTTCTTCCGGTCTGCTCGCTGCTATGCTGACGATTGAATTCGCGTGCATGCAAGCACCGACAACGAATCAAACTGCAAGCATCAACGCCCCAGCCACGACACCTGCAGCGCTCCCGGCTGAACTGAAATCCGGACTGGAGAGCATCAGCAGCGAAGCGATCATGCAACATACAAAGGTGCTTTCGTCCGACGAGTATGAAGGCCGCGGCCCCGGCACCAAGGGTGAAGAGCTGACGGTCAAGTATCTGACCGAACAGTTTCAGAAGTTGGGGCTCAAACCCGGCAATCCCGATGGCACCTACGTGCAAAAGGTCCCCCTCGCCGGTTTCACCGCGCAACCCACTGCTTCTTTTACTGCGGGCACTAAAAAGATCGATCTGCAGTTTCCTCAAGACTACGTTGCAATCTCGCGTCGGTTTGTGCCCGAGTCGAAGGTCGAGAATTCCGATATCGTTTTTGTCGGCTATGGCGTAGTGGCGCCCGAATACGGTTGGGACGATTACAAGGGTGTGGATGTTCGCGGCAAGACCATTGTTATGTTGATCAACGATCCGGCCGTGCCTGATGCGTCAGACGCTTCAAAGCTTGATGAGAAAATGTTTAAAGGCAAGGCCATGACCTACTACGGTCGCTGGACCTACAAATATGAGATCGCGTCAGAGAAGGGGGCTGCGGCGGCCATAATCATTCACGAGACGGTGCCGGCGGGCTATCCCTATGAAGTGGTTTCGGGAAGCTGGTCGCGCGAGAATTTCGACATTCAGCGGCCCGACAAGAATATGGGTCGCCCTGCTATCGAGTCCTGGATTACTACAGACCGCGCCAAAGAACTATTCACAGCAGGCGGGCAGGATTTCGATGCGCTCAAGAAGGCCGCGGTAACGAAAGACTTTAAACCCGTCGCACTCAATGCCAAGGCCAACTTCGATCTTAAAAACACTTTGCGCGAGATCAATTCCGCGAACGTCGTTGCCAAAATAGAGGGTTCCGATCCGGCGCTCAAAAACGAGTACGTCGTCTATTCAGCTCACTGGGATCACCTGGGGCTCGACCCCAAGCTGCAAGGCGACCAAATTTATAACGGCGCGCTCGACAATGCATCAGGCACCGCAGCACTCCTGGAGATCGCCGAGGCCTTTACAAAACTCGCATCGCAGCCCAAGCGTTCAGTCCTTTTCCTGGCGGTCACAGCCGAAGAAAAGGGGTTGCTGGGTGCAAAGTACTACGCCACTAATCCTCTCTACCCTCTCAATAAGACACTCGCGAACATCAACATGGATGGCGTTAATCAATGGGGTCGAACGAAAGACATTACGATGGTCGGGGACGATAACTCGACGCTCATCGAGTTGCTACGGGAGACTGCGGCTGCGCAAAGTCGCACTGTGAATCGAGATCCTGAACCCGAGAAGGGTTTTTACTATCGTTCCGATCATTTTGAATTCGCCAAAGTAGGAGTTCCGGCGCTTTACACTGATTCGGGCATCGACTACATCGGTAAAGACGTGAACTACAGCAAGCAAAAGCGCGACGAATACACAGAGAAGGACTACCACAAGGTATCTGATGAGATAAAATCTGACTGGGACCTGACGGGCGCGGTTGAGGACGCTCATCTTCTCACCACAATCGGCTATCGCGTCGCGCAGGGCGAGAAAGCTCCCGAATGGAAACCCGGTTCGGAGTTCAAGGCGAAACGCGACGAGTCGATGAGGATCACGACTCCGTAGCGTTCAGGTCCGGGTGGGTTGTTATGTTAAGCATTTCCATCGGGTTCTGAGTAGCGACTCAGTCATGCCGCGGCCCATGAGGTCGCCGCCTGAGTGATGAGTAGCCTGCACCCACCCGCTTTCCGAGACCGTGTGAAAACCAAATTGAGACCGTCAATCCTGAGACGCTGGTAACACAGCGACGTGATTACAGAACCAATGAGAGTATCGCTCAACTACAGAACAGGAAGCGGTAGCGACCTGGCCGTTGCGACAGACTCAAACTGTGTTAGTGGTACCGGAACGGCCAGGTCGCTACCGCTTACTGTTCTGTAGTTGAGTGCATATTGTGAGAGGGTAATGATTTTCGCGGCCACTGTTTTCAGTTTTCAACCACACCGCTACCGCGTGGTGGCGCTGACCTGCTCAATAGGACACCTCAATGTCGGGACAGTGGTAATAAGAATGGAAAATCTCTATTTCCTGATCAGCGCGACGGCCTCGATCTCGATCAGGGCATTACGCGGCAGACGTGCCACCTGAATGGTTGACCTCGCCGGAGGATCCTCTTTGAAGTGTCGGCGATAGATCTCATTCATCTTGTTGTAATCGTCCATGTCGGCGAGAAACACGGTCGTCTTGAGCACTTGCGACATGTCGCTTCCCGCGGCTTCGAGCACGGCCGCGAGGTTCCGCAGCACTTGCTCAGCTTGCGCTTCGAACCCGCCCTCAACCATCTGGCTCGTCTTCGGATCGATTCCGATCTGTCCCGAAGTGAAGACCAGTTCACCGGCCACGATAGCAGGGGAGAAGACTCTCGGGCCCGGTGGCGGGTCGCCGGGGTGGACCGTGCGCCGGACAGTCGAAGTGCTTTTCTGACTTTTGGCCGAGCCGCCCTTTTTTGTGCGGGTTTGACTACTGATATCAGAAGAGATGCAGGTGAGCGCGACTAGCGCCAGGATAATTTTTTTCATCGCGGTGAATTTAGAGGTAGTAAAGACGTCCACAAAATCACCGAAATGACACTTGATAACACTTGGTGTTTGGTTCGGGTCGTTTCGTTGATCGACTCTTTTGTTCGACACTTTCAAATTAGGCCGTTTCTAACTGAAATACCTGGCGAGCGTCATCGCTTTCGGTTTGCGAGTAACCTTAGATACCACAATCATCAACAGTGCGGACACAATCACCATTGGCACGACGGGCATGAAACCAAGCACAGCCGTGCCTCCGGGAGTTCGTGAAATAACTTCAGCACCTCCCACCGACCAAAAGATTGTTGAAGGCCCAGGCGCCGGCGCAGGGACGCTCTGCTGAAAAACAGCAACCGCAATTACAGCTAGCGCGGTCCAGACCGTCACCGCCAGTGCCCCCCATTTCGTACTTCCCTTCCAGAAGAGCGCAGCCACAAGGAGTGGCGAAAGCGCGGCGAAGCCGGAGAAGGCATATTGGATGGCCAGCTCGAAAATTGTTTCCGGCGCGCGCAAAGCAATAGCGTAGGCAAACAACGTAATGATAACGATGAAGATGCGGCCGGTCTGGACTTGCACAGCCTCACCAAAACGCCTCTTGCCACCGTAGAAAGCAAAAACGTCCTCCGTAAACATCGTCGAGAGCGCAAGAATCTGCGAATCGCTGGCCATCACGGCAGCCATGATCCCCGCACCCAGTAGGCCCGCTAGCCAGAACGGAGCGTAACGCTGCAGCAGGAGCAAAATGACGTCATCGCCAGCCGCCTTTTCCCGCAAGTCGTCGCGCGCTTCCGGCGCCATTGTCTTTCCCTGCGCGGCCAGCACTCGCCGCGCTTCCTGCTTCGCCTTTATCTGCGGCACATCAGTAACGCGGTTGGCCATCACTCCCAGAAACACACACGGCAGCCAGATAGCCAGGATGCACAGCGGGTAGAAGATCACAGTCTTCTTGAACTGGTTCATCTTGCGGGCCGTCAGGCAGAAAATCAGGATGTGAGGGAATGCGATCGCCGATAGCGGAATGAAGGTGTAGCTAAAGAAATAAAGAGGCGAGATGCGTTCCCGCGTAAGCAGCGGTGCAAAAGCCGGAGAAGACTGCAAGGCTTGCGCGGCATTGCGAAAGCCCCCCATTCCCACGCCGATCACAATTAGCGCCACCGCCCCGAAGAGCAGGAAGAGAATGGTCTGAAACGTGTTTACCCAGGCCGTGCCGCGCATGCCTCCGAAAAAGACGTAGCTCATCACAACCATGGCGACGATCGCGCCGCCAAACCAGTAGGGAACCAGTCCTCCGCTGATGGCGTTAAGAGTCGTGCCGCCGCCCATAATGCCGATAATGATGTAAGGAACAAGCAACACGGCCTGCACGATAAAAATGACTGTGCCAATGTGGCCACACTCCCAACGGTCGCGAAACATCTGCACAGGGGTCATGAAGCCATACTTCTTGCCCAGGGCCCAGACGCGCGTCCCAATCAAGAATATACTCAGTGGTATAACCAATCCGGAAGACGAAGCCATCAAGCCAAAGGTGACTATCCCGTTTGTGAAAGCGTGACCCGACGAACCGAGAATAGCGAACGCCGTCATGTTCGTCCCAAAGAGAGAGAAAAGAAAAACGAAAGGCCCCAGCGACCGGCTCGCCAGGAAATAATCTTCAGCCTTTTCGCGTCCTTTTGCCTTACGGAAAGCGAAGATGCCAATGTATAGAACTGTGGCGAGATAGATGAAGACTACTATTGCGGGTATCAATGCGCGGACTCCTCCTCGGGGTCTCGTTCTTCGATCTCGCGTTCCAACTGAGCGGGCCAGGCATATTTCACCAGTAACCACATCACCAATGAGGCGGCCACAGAAAAGCAGGCTTGATAGAAGAGACCTATGGGAATGAAACCAAACACCATCGGATGCGCTGTCCGCCAGAACCAAAAGTCCTGATGCAGTATGTAGAGAGCTACGACGACGATCACGAGCAGAATTCGTTTCATATCGTGTTGCTGTCTGGTCTTCGACGTCAGGGGCAAAATTTTAGCTAACTGAAAACGCAAACACCTTGTGGAGTCCGAGTATTGTGGGCCAAGTGTGCCATCACCTACGCAAACGCGCAAGAGTTTAGTCAGCGACAGCATTGGACAGGTCCGTGAGAGAAAGCCGAAGAGTCGTTTAGAGCCGGCGACTGGGCCGCATATATTTCGACACCTTCACTTAGCAGAGTCTGCAAAAGTGATAAGGCTAGGACGCAGTACAGCGATCCGCGAAATCACACTAAGTAACACGAATTAGGAGACCATTTTCGTGTGGTTTCGTGTGGTTTCGTGGATCGTGGTTGTTTTTCGGTAAGTAGGAATCCGCGGTAGCTCCACCCGTCCACTTCACGACCTTACGACCTAAGTCTAAAGCTCGGTTCTGAATCCACCGCTGTCTTCGAGGCGCCGATTATTAGTGAGCTATCCCATATCGTGCAACATTTAACGAACGCACTCGCACACGTTCAATCCGATTCTTGTGATTCGATTGTGGTGTTGATCAGGAAGACACTAAGTCGAGAAATAACTGCAGTTCTCAGGCTGCGGCTGCGGGTTCATAACGTGGCACGCTCGTTGCCAAAGTCCCTGCGCCGCCTGCGAAAAGAGTTTAACGCAAGCCGGCGCACGGAGGAGACGATGAAGGCACAATTTAATAGGTCGGTATCGCGATTCACAATTGGGCTACTCGTTCTGGCGGCGCTGATTGCGTCGACAGTTGTTCCCGCTGTAGGCCAGAGCAAACGCAGGCCACGTCCACACCGATCTACACGTTCAGTGGTGAGGAAGACACCGCCAGTGACCTACTACACACTGATTAGCGGTCAAGTGATTCGCGTCCGTATGAATCAAGCACTAACTTCCGAAACAGCTCGCGTAGGCGATCAGTTTACGACGACTGTCGTCGATTCAGTTTTTGGCGACGGTTTTGAAGTCATACCCGCAGGCAGTTCCATCGTAGGCCGGGTGAGAAACGTCAAACGCGCGTCGCGTCAAAGCAAAGCGGGCACGATTGAAGTCTATTTTGTGTCATTGAGATTACCGACAGGTATCGCGCGAGCCATCAATGGAGACCTGACTGAGGTTACGAGTGAGAACGTGAACGCGGATAACGAAGGTGAGGTTTCGGGCAAGTCTGCTACGAAACGCAATGTCGTGTTCATTGGTGGTGGCGCAGCGACGGGCGCACTCATCGGAGCCATTGCGGGCGGCGGTAAAGGCGCAGGCATCGGGGCTGGAGTCGGTGCCGGACTCGGCGTGGCGGGAGCGTTATTCTCTAAGGGTCACGAGGCAGTAGTGAAGTCAGGCACGGAGTTTGGCGTAGTTCTAAATCAGAGCCTTTCTTTGCCCGGTGGTAACGCTCGTTAGTTTAAAAGATCGGCAGCCCTCGCGGTTGTCGGTGCAATGGAGGCCCGCAAGCGAAGGGGAGAGCGCGGGCGGGCTTCCAAAGACTCAATGAATCGATCGCCCTATGTTATAGCGTAAGGTTCAGTTCGTGTAGGTCTGAAGACAAAGTTGATGGCGCTGCGCTGGCACGGGCGTCTGCTTCGCGTTGCCCCACCTTCCCAACCTGCAAATCACCTGAAACTTGAAATGGCATTTAATGGTTGAGTGCTCGAGTCTCTTGACGTGCGAATTACCGCACGCCCTTGAGAGTTTTTTTAGAGAGCCACGCCCGCTTCTCTATTAAGTGGCAATGCGAAGTAGCTCTTCCAGTTCAGGGCTAACCCCCAGCTGCAAACTCAGATTGTTTTGAAGCGGTTATGCGCGCGAAATCCGGGTGAAGATAAACGACGCGCCCGGCGACAATCGTCGCGACCGCAGCGCCTTTGAAAGCTCGGCCATCAAAAGGTGTGTTCCGGCTTTTGGATTTCGATTTTGAAACGTCAAAGGTCCAGTGGTGCTCCGGATCAAGGATCGTAATATCGCCCCACGAGTTTTTGCGCAGGGACCCTCGCTCTTCCAGACTGAAGATGCGGGCTGGGTTAGTCGCGCACAACTCTACCAACCGTTCCAAACTGATAACGCCCTGATGCACCAGGTCAAAGGCAAGACCAACGGCAGTTTCAAGCCCGGTTATTCCAAACGGAGCCTGATCAAACTCGAGGCCCTTCTCGTCCGCATGATGTGGTGCGTGATCGGTGGCAATCGCATCAATCGTTCCGTCTCTTAATCCTTCCAACAAAGCGCCCACGTGGTCCCTACTCCGCAAAGGCGGATTCATCTTCATGTTGGTATCGTAATCCGCTATCGCTTCGTCCGTGAGCGCCCAATGATGAGGTGCTACCTCACAGGTTGTCCGCAGCCCTAGCTCCTTCGCACGGCGGACTGCCTCCAGAGCACCACGGGTCGAAACGTGGGCCAGATGCACTCTAGCGCCGGTAAGCCTTGCTAAAGCGCAATCGCGAATAGCATCGACCTCCTCGGCGGCGGCCGGAACTCCACGCAGACCGAGGATCAGGGACCAGCGTCCCTCGTGCATCACGCCTCCCGCGCTCAGCGAGCGGTCCTGGCAATGGTCCACCACCGTCAGGTCGAAACCGCGCGCGTACTCCATCGCCCTGCGCATCATTCCCGCGTTGGGGACCGATCGGCCATCATCCGAGACAGCAACAATGCCCGCATTCTTTAGCTCGCCCATTTCTGAGAGCTCCTGGCCGCCACTTCCCTTAGTAAGCGCGCCTATTGGGAACACGTTCGCAAGCCCGGCACGTTCTCCTTGTTCCCGGATGAACCGGGTGACGGCAGGACTATCATTTATAGGATCAGTATTTGGCATCGCGCAAATACTGGTCCAGCCGCCGGCGGCAGCCGCCGCAGCTCCTGTCGCTATGGTCTCTTTGTATTCCTGCCCCGGCTCGCGCAGGTGAACGTGCAGGTCGATAAAACCCGGCGCGACCATAAGTCCGGTGGCGTCAAACACTTCAGCGTCCTTAGGCCCGCGCTCGCCACGATCCAGCACCTCGGCAACGCGTCCTTTTTCGATCAGCACATCCTTGCCGGCATTCAAGCCTTGCGATGGATCGATTACATAGCCATTTGCAACGAGAAGCTTCATGCCTTGATTCCCTTATGAACTCTCTTACCATTCCCTGCCGGCTTCACACCGGCTTCTTCCTTGGCAAAGCGGTTTCCGCGCGCCAGCAGATACAGTACTGCCATGCGTACTGCAATTCCGTTTGTGACCTGATCCAGAATCAAAGAACGACTGCCATCGGCTATCTCCGACGAAATCTCAATGCCTCGATTAATCGGACCCGGATGCATCACGATTACTTCCCGCGAGGCGCGTTCGAGATGACTCGGATGAAGACCATAATGAACTGCGTACTCACGCAGGGAGGGGAAAAATGCTGCATTCTGCCGCTCACGTTGAATCCGAAGAATCATCACAACGTCTGCGTCTTCAATCGCGTCCTCTATTCGTTGCTCAACGCGCAAACCATGATCGACCAGTTCGGCAAACTCCGCTGGTACGAGCGTGCCCGGCCCAGCAACTTTGATGGTTGCGCCGAGCTTAGTAAGCAGATGGATGTTCGAGCGTGCCACTCGTGAATGAAGGATGTCGCCAATTATCGCGACGTTCAATCCATCGATGCGCCCCTTGTACTCGCGAATCGTCAGGGCATCCAGCAACGCCTGGGTTGGATGTTCATGAGATCCGTCGCCGGCATTAACGATCGGCGCGTTGCACATACGTGCCAGGTGATGGGGCGCTCCAGCCATCGAATGCCGGACAACAATACAATCCGGGGCCATGGCTTCAAGGTTGCGCGCTGTATCGAGAAGCGTTTCTCCCTTCGAAGCACTGGAAGTCGACACACTAATGTTCACCGCGTCGGCTGAAAGTCGCTTCGCCGCAATCTCAAAAGAGGTTCGCGTGCGTGTGGAGGCTTCAAAGAAAAGATTAATGACCGTCCGCCCGCGAAGTGCCGGCACTTTTTTTATTTCGCGGCGCGAGACATCGCGAAAAGTCTCAGCCGTGTCGAGCAGGTGGGTGATTTCTTCTGCCGACAGTTCGCGAATTCCCAGCAGATGTTTGCGGTTGAAAGTAGTGCTCATGGTGGCACAGATTTCAGTCGATGATTCTATCATTACCGACACAGACTGAAGTCTATGCCAACTAAAAAGCGGCCATCGCTGGCCGCTTTCTCATCCCGTTTCTGCTGACGGTCGTTCGACTATTGCTACGCCTTCTTCCTCGTCAAAGTCCTGCAGCATTACCTTAATAATCTCGCTCTTTTTCGTTGGCACAAGCTTCCCAATATAATCCGCCTGAATGGGCAGCTCCCGATGCTCTTTGCCGCGATCGATTAACACGGCCAACTGAACTCGGCGCGGCCGCCCATAATCGATCAGCTGGTCAAGCGCAGCACGAATGGTGCGACCGGTATAAAGCACATCGTCTATCAGCACTATGTTCCGGCTTTCGATGTCCCCAGGAAGCTCCGTGCGATTTACTATGGGCTTGGCTCCTACTGTTGAGAGGTCATCGCGGTACAGGGTGATGTCAAGAACGCCGACGGGTGGACGGGCGCCTTCAAGGTCCGCAATCTTATCGGCCATGCGTTCGGCAAGGGGAACTCCCCGGCGGCGTATGCCTACGAGATAAAGATCGCCTGCGCCATGATTCTCTTCGACAATCTCCGACGCCAAACGGGCAAGCGCACGATTGATCCGCGGGCCGTCCATAATCCGCGCTTTCTCGACAAAATCCATTTCTCCGGATACTAACAAGAAGAATGATGAGAGACAAGTAAACACTGTGTTGTGGGCAGGCTGACCCAATTCAGGTAAGTTCATGTCTCATATACCGCCGTGGCAACGTCGTGAAGTTGACCATGCTGCCGGTCCTTTCTCGCTCTTGACGGAGCGAAGAAGGTCCAAAGGGGCCTAAATTACTATAGACATTCAGCTCCTGGCAGAGCTGCCGAACATAGCACAATCTGCACTCATCTCTCGTTACTGATCCTCATTCTCATCGCACCTCACTCATTACCCGTTACTCGCTCTCCCTTATCACTGAGTACCTCCTTAATTACGCCCGCGAGTTCCAGAATCGCCGCGCGACCATCGCCTCGGAAAGAAGCCCCGTGCATTACGGCAAGGGTTCGTGGCTCGAGGGCGGCGAGCCGGCGCAGAGTGCTGTCGGTGTAGGGCGTATAAGGCATGTCATTAGCTAGCGGGGTCGACAGACCTTCGATGATTGCCGCCTTTGCACGTCCCACAATATCTGATTCAGTTAACGGTTCGGGATCTCCCGGATGAAAAAAGAGGTCGGAGCATAAAAGCGTCTTCTCGGTCTCCTCGAAGAAGAGGCCCGCATCCCAGGCGTGCGGCACG
>JBGTLM010000195.1:0-18252 GCA_041744135.1 Pyrinomonadaceae bacterium | reverse complement strand
TGAACTGCACCCTTGACTGACACAAAAAGTTAAGCACATATCCCTACGGGGAAGGAGGCTTAACAATGACCAAGAATGGGGCAGTGGCCGCCAAGACGGCGGTGCTCAAACGGCGCACATTCACCCGCGAGTTCAAACTGCAAGTCATCCGCGAGATCGAGGCCGGGAAGACCCAGGCGCAGGTCGCCCGCGAATATCAAGTCAGCGACAACACCATCTCGAAGTGGCGCCGCGAGCTGCGTCAATATAAAGAACGCGCGTTCGCCGGTCGTGGTAACACTTACACCGATGAGGCCCGCGTCAACGAACTGGAACGCCTGGTGGGCCGGCTCACCATGGAGAACGACTTTTTAAAAAAGCTTTTGCAGAAACTGGAAACCGAGAGCTAAGCCACCAGCGGCAATCACGGCAACTAATTATGGAGCTACTGCAAAAGGAACTGAAAGAGAGACCGGAGCCCTGCAAAGCTCGGCGAGGCGGTCGGGCTCTCGCGCTCGACCATCTTTCGCCATCTGCATTCGCCGACTCCGAGTTCGTCAACCAACGAGGTCGAGCTGCGCGGGCAGATTCAGAGCATCGCCCTGGAGATGCGCTCCTACGGTTACCGGCCGATCACCGCAGAACTGCATCGGCGCGGCCTGAAAGTCAATCACAAACGCGTTCTGCGTCTGCTGCGCGAAGACAATCTGCTCTGTTTGCGGCAGCGGGCTTTTGTGCGCACGACCGACTCCAATCACTCGTTGACGGTTTATCCCAACCTGGCTCGCGGGTTGGCGCTTTCAAACATCAATCAACTTTGGGTGTCAGACATTACTTACATCAGGCTGCGGCGCGAGTTCGTCTATCTCGCCGTAGTTCTGGACGCTTACAGTCGCCGCTGCATCGGCTGGGCGCTCTCGCGTCACATCGATACGGAACTGGCGCTCAAGGCTCTGCGCCTGGCCTTGGCCAACCGCACCGTGCCACCTGGCCTGGTCCATCACTCCGATCGCGGCGTGCAATACGCGGCCGCAGATTACGTCGCTCTTTTGCAAGCACACCAGATCCAGATCAGCATGAGTCGCACCGGCAACCCCTTATGACAATGCCAAAGCCGAACGCTTCATGCGCACGCTCAAGTACGAAGAGGTTTACTTGAATGACTACGAAACGCTCGCTGAGGTCATGGCCTCGGTCCAGCATTTCATTGAAGACGTCTATAATCGGAAGCGACTTCATTCAGCCATTGGCTACCTGCCGCCGGCTGAGTTTGAAACGTCGCTTTCACCACCAATACTTTCTTAACTATTTGTGTCATTTCAGGGGTTCACTACAATCTTTCAGACAAACCAACTCAACTCATCCACACCCCGCAAGGGGAGTTATCCAAGTGGTAGTGGCCTTCAAGCTTGAGGCGGGGACAGGGTCCACCTTCCTGACCGGCAAATTGCCGTGAGTCCTGATTGGGTTTAACACAGCCTCTATCGCTCATCGGTTGTAGTTGACCAGCACCCCAGCCGGTTGCGCTGACCTGACCGGATACTCTGCCATGTGACTTTCAACTAACGCGTGCGTAGAATTCAAACTGTGACACTCCAACCCATAACACTAAAAACAATCGCCGCAGCAATCCATGCGAAGCTAACCGGCGATGAGAAGATTCTTGTATCAGACGTCACCCACGATTCGCGGCAGTCTGGCCCAGGCGTCTTGTTTGTGGCCATTCGTGGGGCGCTGGCTGACGCCCACAAATTTATTCCCAACGTGATGGCCGCCGGGGCTGCCGGGGTAATTTCTGAACAGGAGAGACCTCAGGATTTCCAGGGCGCCTGGTTGCAAGTCGAAAATGTACGCCGAGCTATGGCTCACGCAGCTGCAGAAGCTCATCATCATCCTTCGCGTGAACTGCAACTAGTGGGCATCACCGGCACCAATGGTAAAACGACTACCGCCTATCTGATCGCGTCCATCCCGGAAGCCGCCGGCGAGCCGGTCGCAATGACCGGAACCGTCGAATACCGTATCGGCAAGGAACGTCGTACGGCCGAGCGAACAACTCCTGAAGCCACAGACCTGCACCGATTGTTACGCCAGGCAGTGGAAGTGGGTTGTCGCACCGCCGTGATGGAATGTTCTTCGCAGGCCATGGACTTCCATCGTTGTGACGCACTCGATTATGCGGTGGCGGTTTTCTCCAACCTGACGCGCGATCACCTGGATTACCACGTCACAATGGAGAACTACTGGTATGCGAAGCGCCGTTTGTTCGATGGGCGGCTGGGAAGCAAACCGAAGACTTCGGTGATTAATGTAGACAACCCTTACGGAGTTGAACTGGCGGATGAACTTGAGGGCGCGGGACTGCGAGTCATTCGTTACGCGCTAAATGCCGAGGCTGACGTCGCCGCCCGCAATCCCGAGTTTTCCCTCGATGGAATGCGATTCGATCTCCACACTCCGTCCGGGAATCGAAAATTCGTTTCGCCTTTAGTTGGCCCACCGCATATCTATAACACACTCGCTGCGGTAGCGAGCGGGCTGGCTGTGGGATATGACCTCGAGGTGATCACACGCGCACTGGCGCAATGCACAGGAGCGCCCGGACGTTTTGAACGGGTGGTGCATTCGGGTGACTTCGCGGTGGTAGTCGACTATGCGCACTCAGACGACGCCCTGCTGAACGTGCTGAAAACTGCCCGCGAGGTAACCAAGGGACGTATCATCACGGTTTTCGGCTGCGGTGGCGATCGCGACTCATCCAAACGCGCACCTATGGGAGAGGCCGCCGGCAGTTTAAGCGATGTTGTAATCCTGACCTCTGACAACCCGCGCACTGAAGATCCGCAACAGATCCTCGCCGATGCTGAACTGGGCCTTCAGAAGACTGGGAAACCGTACCGGAAGATAGCGGACCGGCGCGAAGCAATTTACGAGTCGATCGCGGAAGCTCGCAGCCAGGATCTGGTATTGATCGCCGGCAAAGGGCACGAAGACTACCAGATCATCGGTCGCGAAGTGTTCCATTTCGACGATAAGGAAGTCGCCCGCGAAGCCCTCGCGCAGAAGGGATAAATGCCTCTCTTTGGAGTGCGGTGACCTGTCACCGCCTTGGTAGGCTGCGACCTCGCAGCCTTTGCAGACTGAATTCATTGCAGAAGCCGCGTCGAGCCGACGGGGGCAAAAGCGGTGACAGGTCACCGCACTCCACGGAGAGGCCCGTTTCGAAAGTGAACCAGAACCAAGTGGCAGCAGCGTTAGCACCATCAGTCGGCAACCGGCGGAGTTTGTATTTGCGGCGCTGCGGTAGCTTTGCAGTGCTCGTTTGTTTGCTGCTGGTGATGGTTTCCTGCCAGCATGTTCCGGTACCGCAACGAGCGCAGGCTCTGCCTGCGGGTCCTCCCTCCCCGGGGACTTCCAAAGGAACTAGCGAAACCTACGGACCAGCAACAAGATTGGGGGTGTTAAAGGATGCTGCGATAAAGGAGAGCAGCGGCCTGGTCGCATCAAGATCCACGCCAGGTCTTTTCTGGACACACAACGATTCCGGAGACGGCCCTTTTATCTATGGCTTCGATAGTCAGGGTAGTCGAAAGGGAGTGTGGCGCGTCGCCGACGCCTCTGCGCGTGATTGGGAAGACATCGCGGCCGGGCCCGGCCCCCAGCGCAATAAAAACTATCTTTACATCGGCGACATCGGAGACAATCGCGAACAGCGTTCCGAGATAGTTGTGTATCGTGTTCCGGAGCCAACGATTACAGCCGCTGATACCTCCTCAACAAAAAGCAAACCACGTTTGACGGAGAGTGCGGAAGCTATCCGCCTGCGTTATCCCGACGGAAAGCACGACGCAGAGACCCTGATGGTCCATCCAGTCACCGGCAGTCTGTTCATCGTCACCAAAGTAGCTTTCGCGAATCCGAGTATCTATGAAGCTTCGGGACCGGTGAGCTCTGACAGGCACATCACGCTTAAGCGACTTGGCGAGCTGAACATTCCGAGTCTCTTTGGTGGGATAATTACCGGTGGAGACATATCACCGAACGGGCGTCGCGTGGCTCTTTGCGACTACCTGCAGGGATACGAAATTGTGTTACCGGAAGGGGCAGCCTTTAACACGATTTGGAATCAGCTGTTAAGGCCAATTGGGCTGGGCCAACGAAAGCAAGGGGAAGCGATCGCTTATCGACTGGATGGACGTGCGCTGCTGGCCACCAGCGAGGGCTCGCGTGCGCCGCTCATTCAGGTGGTGCGGAGGTAATCGCTGATACCCAGAACTCGTTGAAGGCGAGAAAGGAAGTCACAAACCGAACTCGATCTTTACATCCTCTAAGGGAATTGAGGCTTCGGAGTGCTCCTCTGTTTTGGCGGCACGTAAATCGAGTAGATCTTCATAGTCGCCGAGCAATTCGCGCAGCGCAGCAAATTCTTCATAAGGTAAAACGACAAACTCGTTCTTGCCGTTCTTCTTTAGGATTTCAGGGTGCAATTCGATCATAGATGATTAGTCATAAGCATCTTTCCTATGCTTGATTCGATAGATAATCACCCGTTCTGCTTCCAGTTCAAACAAAGACGCGATAGTCTCCAACTCGGAGACGATATTCAGGAGTAAAGTTCGTTAGTCGCTTAACGTCCCCTGCAAGATCGTTTTCCAGCCCATCAATTTTGGAGAGTACCCTGCCCCTGTCACTAACATTCATCGCCCTGAGGTCTTTAAGCGCTTTGGGCTTGAAGTCAATTCTATACATCGATCTGGAGTGCGCCGGCAGAGCGAAGCGGCGACGGCGCTTTGGATGGCAGTTTCTCACTCCAGGAAAATCCAAAGCGGTGTCGCCCTGCGCTTGCCACCGCACACCATAGAAGACTCACGCCGCCCGATTCGTTCGCGAGAAATAAAAGTATACAGGCAAGCCCGCAGCGATGATTGCCAAACCAATCAAACTCTGCAGCGGGGCATTCTTGATAGTAAAGACAATTAGATAGATTGTTACCAATACGAATAACGCCGGGACCACCGGATAACCCCAGGTTCGATAAGGTCGCGACGCATTGGGCTCGCGTTTGCGAAACACGAAGACAGACGCCGTTACCATTCCGTAGAAAAGCCAGAAGGCAAAAATGGCCAGGTCTGTGAGTTGGTCAAACTTGCCTGAGACCGCGAGGACTGAGGCCCACACCGCCTGCACGATGAGGGAGACTACCGGCACGCTGGCGCCCTTCGAGACACGAGCCAGGCTTTGAAAGAAAACACCGTCCCGGGCCATAGCGTAAGGAATGCGTGCGGTGCCCAGGATTGAAGTCTGAAGTGAGCCCCATGATGAAAGCATCATCACGGCGGCCATCAAAGTTACCGCCACCGGACCGAGGACCCTCCTGATCGCATCGGCCGCAACCGAGGACGTCGCTGAAACACTAGCCACCTCTGTCGGGGTCATCACGTAGTAGTAGCTCACGTTCACCAGGACATACAGAAAGATCATGATGAGCATGCTGCCAATCAAGGCGAGCGGGAGATTGCGCTCAGGGTGCTTTACCTCTCCGGCCATGTACGAAACATTATTCCAGCCATCGTAGGCCCAGAGGGCGCCCAGCATTGCGGCCGCAAATCCGGACACCCCGCCCCCGGTGACCGCCACGTCTTCGCAGGTTCCACCATTGTTGGCCAGCCAGAGGTTGCCCCAACTGCCATCCTGAAAAAAGAAAGCTGCCAGACCAACTCCCAGGATCACTAGAACCTTGAGCCCGGTAATAAAGGAAGCTACGTGGCCGGTCACGCTAACTGCTGCGCAGTTAATCAAGGTCGTGACCGCAATGGTGGCCAGTGCTACTACCTGCAGGTGGCCGAACGGAAGTTGATAACCGCCCGGAAGTGTTAAGTTAAAATAGACTGTGTCTAGTTTCCCTCCCAGGAGATCATTCATGAAGATCGCGAAGCCGACTGCCAGTGCTGCAGCGGAGGCTGTGCGTGAGATCAGGAATTGGGACCACCCGTTGAGGAATCCCCAGACCCTACCGTACGCGTCCTTGGTAATCACATACTCAGCGCCGGCGTGAGGCCGCATCGTCGTTAATTCTGCGTAGGTGAGCGCTCCGGCAAGAGCCAATAACCCTGCGGCGATCCAGACTAGTATCACACGCCAGGGTGTGCCTACATTACAGGTCATCACACGCGCCTTGAGAAAGATGCCGGTGCCGATAATGTTTCCTACGTTTATGGAAATCGCAGCGATTGGTCCAAGGCCGCGAATAAGCTCAGGATGTGTAAATTGTTGCATGTCCTCTAAGGTTTCGAGTTCCGAGTTCCGAGTTTCGTGTTAGCAAAACGAGTCAGACTGCGCGTGAGTTAGCTCCTACTTTTTCCACACTCTCAATGTCTTCAAACTTCTCGAGAGTAGGCCCGGGATGTCTCCCTTAAAGTGAGAAATGGCTGTTTCAGTTTAAACTCGAAACCCGAAACTCGAAACTGAGTCACCAAACGTCATTCGTCAGCAAATCATCGTAGGTGTCTCTACGACGTATCAACCGCACTGCTGCCTTTTCATTAGTCATTACAGCCGCCGGCAACGGCCGGCCGTTGTAATGAAACATCTGCGCCAGGGAGTAGGCACCGGTGTTGAGCAGGGCGAGCACCTCGCCCGGCTGCACGTTGCTTGGTAGGAATCGGTAATCAGGAAGTCTGCCGCCGCGTTCAATATCGAAATAGACGTCGCCGGAATCGCACAGTGGTCCAGCCACTTTGTAACTGTCCTGATGGGGCTCGCCCGCGCTGGTAGCCGAAATCAGATGGTAATACCACTTGTAATTGTTCATCGACAACATCAGGTTGTAGCCGGCGTCGGTCAGCAACCATACATCGCCTGTTTCTGGACGACGCTTGATGTTTCTAACGGTGGTTAGGACCAGGCCCGCATCTGCGATCACGCTACGACCGGGTTCCAGGAGAATGGTTACCGCATCAAGCAAATGCTCGGCGGCGGCGGCGCGGGCCGACTCGCGCGCGACTCGCAATGCTTCGCGCAGCACTATCGAGGGTTCCAGATTCGCGCCCAGCATGTCCCGCTCGTGTTCGGGAAGTTGATCTGCCTGGGAACGGTCGCGAAGGTAATTGACGGGAATGCCGCCGCCCAGGTTGATATGCTCGAGCGTGTGGCCTGTTTCGCGATGTATGGTCAGCAGATGTTCCCACATGCTGCGGAAGGCCTCCGCAAAAGGCTCGACATCGGGCGTTTGCGATCCCACGTGGATATGAATCCCGCAGACGTGAATTAGATCGGGATTTTGAAGGCCGCGACGAAAGGCATCGAGCACTTCCGAAGATGAAATGCCAAACTTTGATGTGAGTAGCGCCGTTTGCAGTCCCAGGTGCGAGCGCGTTCCGATCTCGGGGACCAGGCGAAGGGTTACGCGTGCGGGGTTCACCGGCCTACTCCGCTTCGCCACCACTCTCCGCATCGATTCCTCTACCAAACCAATTTCATAAATCGAATCGACGTTGATTGCATAAATCCCCGCGCGCACTGCTTCGTCAAGCTCTTCGTCGCTCTTGCTGGTGCCATTAAAAATAATTTGATCCGGCCGGAAACCGACGCGCAGTGCCTTGAATAGTTCGCCTCCACTGTTCACCTCAACGTCAATGCCGGATTCAAGAACGGTCTTGAGCACGGCCATGTTTGAATTTGCCTTCGACGCGTAGAAGAAGCGGATCGGACGTTCGACCGCCTGAGCTGCAAGTTTTAGTCTCTCTATATTTGAGCGGATTCTTGGCTCGGAGAAGGCGAAGAGTGGAGAGCCGTATTCACTAACCAGTGACAGTGCGTCGGCGCCGTTAATTGTTAGATGA
The DNA here is from genome assembly GCA_041744135.1 of Pyrinomonadaceae bacterium. GTDB lineage: Bacteria > Acidobacteriota > Blastocatellia > Pyrinomonadales > Pyrinomonadaceae > PSRF01. The sequence goes on along the minus strand of JBGTLM010000195.1, from coordinate 10,432 downwards.
CCGTTGCCTATCTCAAGGTAACCGGGAATAGTCCATGCCGGACTTACTGCTACTGCGTGAGACAACATTTAATTAAGGTCTCCAAAAATGGACAAAGACAGAATTAATAAATTGCAGGGAAGATAAACTGGGGTTTGAGCAGCGTCAAGCAGATGAAGCTGTGGATGGTGTTCTAATTGAGCGTCCCTGCTGACCCGAACTAAGGTAGCGTTAGACACGATCCACGAAACCACACGAAATGACACTAACATTTCGTAACGGTTCGTGTGGTTTCGTTGATCGTAATTTTCTCTCCAGGGCAACACAAAGGAAAATGAGATTAGGACATCAACAATTTGCCCGGTCGGTTCTGGCTGAAGCCTGATCGTTCAAACTGAGTTACTATTACTCCCCAGCTTCTTGATCACTTCGCGAATCTGCTTGTGGTGTCTGAGCTCGTGATAACCAATGAAAGAAATGGTGGCGGTGCCGTCGATCTCGCCGAGGAAGGGGTGTTTGAAGATGACACGCTTAAGACGATTTCGGCCGTGGGTTGAACAAAGCTCTTTTAGCCTCCGTCGCGCTGCGGCATAGTTTGCAATCACTTCGGCCTTGGCTGGCGGGTTAAGCGGATTAACACCTTTGGGCGCTTTCACGCGCAGCAATCGAGAGGCCACGATCGAAGTAGGAATGAACTTTCTCAGGAAAGGAATGCTCCTTGGTGGTTTCGCCAGTTCCGTCTCCAGCTCTTTGATTACCCTCTCTTCAACCAAACATAAGTGGTGCACTATCTCCGCGATGCTCCATTCCTCGTTGGCCGGGCTTCGCGAGAACAGCGAGTCCTCAATTGGGGTGATCGTATCCACCAACTTTGAGTGGATTGAATCCAAGCGGCGCAGGGTCTTGTTCATTGCAGAAGAATAACGGTCGCCGACTGCTTACAGGATCTCTGCGGCAATCGACCGACGAATAGTCTGCTGCCACTGGTACTATTGGGCCACGAAATTGTAGGTGATCACACCGGTTACTTTTACCGCTTCACCCATTAGGAAAGTGGGTGAAAACCTAGCCTGGGACGCCGCGTTGACAGATGCTTGATGCAGCGCCTGAGGGCCGGAAACCGCTCGCGCCGCGATCACGTTGCCGTATTCGTCAATTGTGACCTGCACCACCACGGTGCCCGAGGCTCTGGCAGCACGCGCCTCGGCGGGGTAATCCGGCCTCGGCAAGGTAATCGCTTTCCCATTTAGATTGCCGCCCGAGACCGGAGCTCGTTTTCCCGGCTGTTCGGTCGTCGGGGTGGACGTTTCTGGCTTCTTGTCTGTGGGAGTCTCAGTTGATCCTTCTGCCCCCCCAGCCGGAGTTTTCAAGTCCGGCTTTTGACCCTGGAAATTCGGTCCCGGGTCAACCTCTTCGGGTTCTTCTTTGGTTTCCTTTTTTTGCGATGCGACGGTTGTTGGAGCTTCTATTACTCTTTCGGGGAGAAAGAATGAGCTCAGGAAGCGAGCAGTTAGTGCGTCGTCTTTCTTCGTGTTGAGGACTACGGCTACGTAGAAGCGCCTTCTCGTGACATAAACGTGCGCCGAACCTGAGAGGTCGTCGATGGTTAGTCGATATTCGCGGCCGGTGTGGCCGTTCAAGGTCTTTGGGCCTACCAGGGTTAGCTTTGCGACTGCGTCCTTCCCCCGGACCTTCTTCGGAAACCAGTGTTTGAAAGCGTCAACATAGGAGTTAACTCGTTGCATTTCTGAGTACAGCGCCGGGTTCGCTTTTATTCCGCTCATCGACGACACCGCGAACACAGGACCTGTGGGATTGGTCCACAAGTAGAGCCGGGTATTCAGGGTCATCTTGTGATATGGCTCTTTGCTCATTTCGGCCAGGGAGCTCTTGGGCATCATGATTGCAAACTCTTCCCCTTCGGGTCGCAGAGTATCCCACTCGCCGAGAGCATTTGTGTTTTGTGACAGAGCGGCAGAGGGGACGGCCATTGCCGCTACCAAGAGGAAGGTGAACGAAACTAAAGTGCCAATTGGCCGCATGTCTGGTGACTCCTTTCAAAAAGGCGGGGAATAGGATCTCCAACAAACGCAGGAACCAAAATATACCGCACTAAGTCTAGAATCTTAAAGTTGCCCCAGCATCTCAGCGGGATTCCAGTATCCGTGCAGGGTCTGAATCTTTCCCGATTCATTAACTTCGAACGTGTCGATACCTTCGAAGTTTACCTTGCGCCCCTGCTTACTGACACCTCGGCCAGTCCATTTAACTGCAGCCTCATTTCCCGCGACAAAAATCTGATCTTCGGTAAGGCCGACCTGCTTGAAAGGAGCCGTGATCGTCTGGAAAAACTCTCCCAGCTTCTGATGACCGGTTGTGGGTGGCGCTCCTACCGGATCGTAGCTAACTGCATCTTCGGCAAAGGTATTCACCCATGCTTCCTGATCCATTGCTCGGGTAGCTTCGAAATAGGCCCTCACGGCTCTTGAGACGACTTCAGGAGACATCAGATAATCTTTCCTTTCCCGGGTTAGTTCAAGAGGATTTGACCGACAGATCTGGAATGGACTCAGGTACCTGTACGAGTCGCAGCCTTAACTTATATCTCGTTCAGCGTACTGGGGTAAAGGCCGAGTCCATAGGTGCCGAGGTTCCTGGAGGTGGTGTAGCTGGTCGAACCTCTTGAAATGGGGTCCTTGTGAAACCAGGGAAAAGCCCGTCAGCAACCGAGTTAGTGATCCAGGGTGCTGACGGGCTCTTAGTGTGAAAGTTAAGTATTTTGAGAAGTTAGTTCGGTCCGAACCTCTGTCTAAACTCGGCGGACGTAATGAACGCCTTAACCATTTCGGCGTTGACAAAGTTACCGTTGAAGGAATCCAGCTTGTTGCGCCAGAAGTTGAAGCCGGATAGGTCAGCATCGCGCCGCAGGTAGCCGGCATACTCCATGAATACGAAGGCTGAGTTGAATTCGCGCTGATTCAAGAATGGGGACTCAGCAACCTTCCGCAGCACTGTAGCGCGGGTTTCCGTAGCGCCATTAAGGCCCGCCACAAGGGAGTCGCGGAAGGCAGTCATTGCCGGGAATTGACCCCGGATCTCGCCTCCCCCAAATTGCATGGTGTGGAAATTGAGGTAGGCGCGACCCTCCTTGAGGTTTGCCAGTTGCGCCGTCAGCGTGGTGCCGGCGTTGCCTTCCGGAGCGTCCCACTTGCTGGTGACTGTGCCGCCTACTCCCGAGCTGAATGGCGTGACCACTGTGTCAGTGGGAGTGGTGTCGTTGAATGGAAGACCGATGAAACCCCACACTACCCCGGCATTGGTTGTTGGTGTGTTCGTTGCACTCGCGTGTATGTGAGCGTTGGTCAGGTTGTCGTTCGGGTCTCCTGGAGTTTGTATGCCGGTGAAGTCAATATTGTTAACCGTGGCCGTCAGCGTCATGGCGGTTTCCGCGGTGTTGAGACTTAAGGTCGCAGTACCGAAAGACGAAGGCCTGCGAGCACCGAGGGACGTGGTTGGGTTCGCGGGCGGATTCTCCTGAGAGTTTGTCATCTCCACGACGAAGTTGCTCGGAGATAGCCCGGCACTTGCCAACAAGTTATCGACATACTGTGCGTTAGTAAGGGTAGACGGATATTTTGCGACGAACTCAGGCCGCGTGACGAAGTCCGCAAAGAACGCCTGTGTGTTCGCTTCCAGCACCGCTTCTGACCCTGCCGCTCCGAAGGTGAAGCCCTTCTGAAGCGCCTGCGTGTCGCGTTCAAATGTCCCATACAAAACGGGTAAGGAGCTGCTAAGGCCCAGATTCGGGCCGAACGCCGCCCGATGCGTCAGATACGCCTCGAAGCCGGTCTTCTGGAATTCAATAGATAGGAAGAAGGCCGCGCTGACGTTTATGCGTCTGATTTCGCGGCAAGCAGCATCTGCGCCGCACGACTCAATCTCGTTAACCCAGAAGTTAAAACCACTCGTGTCCGGCAACCGGTTGAGAAAGTCGAGATAGTGCTGGCGAACGAAGAAAGCCGAGTTATCAATCGGATTTGTCGTCGGCGCCACTGAATCGTTGTCGTTGATTATGAGCCCAGCGACGCTGGGACTCCCCAATCCAACGCCCGCGCCTGTTACGTTCGAGATTGCCAGGCTAACCATCTCATTGCCTTCCACGAAGTTGTCGTTGACGATCAGGATACGGACAGTCTTAGAAGTCTCGCCAGGACTGAAGGTGATCTTGCCGAGCGATATTTCGTAGTCACTCTTCTGTGAAGCATGGTTAGGCTGCGACACGTCGAAGGTGTTGAAGTTTACCGTAGCTGTGCCGGAAGCGTCGCCGGCGCGCGTTACTGTGACATCGATAAAACCGGTGCCTTCACCGATTATGAATTCGTCAGTGGCAAATTGGATGAGCGAAGTGGCCGTAGCAGTCGTCGGCTTCAAAGAACCGAAGAGTCCATGCTCCTCTTCACCGATGCCGGCGGTAAAGTAGAGTGTGCCAGGGTCGCCACCATTGACTCCGTTGCCGAACTGGAGGGCCCAAAGCTCATCGATCACGATTCCGTCCCCTGCTTCGTTTTGAATCGTGCCGAGGAAGGCGCCAGTGGTTGGGTTGAAGGCGTGGATACTGGGATTGCCTTCGCCGAAGTTGCCGATTAGTAGCGCGCTGCCAAAAATACCGAAGGTTGCCGGAGCGATCGTGACTCCCCAGGGGGCATTAAGCGGTCCATTATTAATCCCGAATGTGAGGTCACGCACGCCGTCAGTATTAAACCGCCGGACGAAGCCATTTCCCACGCCGTCTACGGGCCTTCCATCCGGGCCTACCTTGGCGTACATGACGTAAAGGGAGCCGCCGATGTTCTGAATGTTGTAAGGATGGAAGGTATTCCCGGCTGTCGTCGGGATGGTAGGGTCGGCGAACCCCCCGGTCGTAGTCGTCGAAGCGAAGGTACCGTTGTAGACGTCAATAGCTCCGCTGGCGAAGTCGGCGGCGTAGAGGCGGTTCCCGCCGCTGTTGCTCCCGATGGCGAGTCCAGTGTAGACATGACCCACTTGGTTCCGCGCGATGATCCCGGTGGTTGACCCTGCCGCCGGGGCGCTCGGGTTCCAGCCCACAATGTTGCCTGTGATTGAGGAGAAGATAAAGGCAGCCGGGCACGATGCAACGGCACACGGAGTGACGGCGAAGTCGGTCGTCGAGTTGCCAACCACTCCAGTCGGTAGGCCACCTGGTATCGTAACAGTGGCCAGGCCGGGGTTCTTCACCAGCGGGCTCCCCGCAACGTCGCCGCGGTAAAGGTTTGAAGAGCTGGTGCCATTATTAGCAACCCAGAACGGGCTTGTACCTCTGAACGCGATGCCCCAAGGGTTTACCAGCAGCGGGTCCTGGACGGGCGCGAGTCCGGGTATGTCCGAGACGAAGTTTGTCTGTCGATAGGCTGAACCCGCTGGAATCATGGGTATCAGAGGATTGACCGGCGGATCCTGAGCCACTGTTGACTTAGGCACGAAGTGTGCGGACGATGGCGTGAAGCTCGGCAACCCGAGACCCACCAACACTAGAGTCAGGGTCAGGCTGACCAACTCCCTCCCGCTTCTCTTTAAATGAGGCGTTTTCACCATAACAGTTCTCCTTGAACCAAGAATCAAAGTTTTGTGTGATTCGGATCTTTACAGCCTCCGACTTGCCAAGCTTGATCTAATCAAGCTCTACCCGAAACGACCCGACTTAAGGAGAGACACCGATATCAGACGCCACGACGGCGAGGAATAACAGGAGTCTGGCAATTAGAGCGGACTCATTTACAATAAACCAACGAATCATATCTGGTGATTCGGACAGACTCTAAGCACGGAGGCGCAAACTGTCAAGATATTTTGCGGGGTATTGCCTTTAAAACCTTGAGCATTTCGCTTTTCTTAGTCCGGCGAGAGTCTTGCCTGCGATGATGACCAGTTAAAGATAAATCCGGTTCCAGGCGAAGAGTTAAGTGGCTGAGCTTAGGCCTTTTCGCGAATCCCGCTCGACCAACATTCGCCGCAGGATCTTGCCCGATGCAGACTTTGGAATCTTGTCTATAAACTCCACGCTTCTTATCTTCTTGTATGGCGCTACCCGCTCCGTAACAAAAGCCATGATCTCTTCTGGAGTAGCCTCCCCTTTCAATACCACGAAAGCCTTAGGCACTTCTCCAGCTTCGTCATCGGGGAAGGGAACCACAGCCGCGTCGTCAATTGCCTGGTGCGTCAACAAGATTGCCTCAAGCTCGGCCGGAGGCACCTGAAATCCTTTGTACTTGATGAGTTCCTTGGCCCGGTCCACGATGAAAAAGTGATGGTCCTCGCTGGCGTACCCTATGTCGCCAGTGTGCAGCCAACCTTCCGCATCGATGGTCTGGGCGGTCGCCTCATCTCGGTTGAGATAGCCCTTCATAACTTGTGGGCCGCGGACACAAACCTCTCCTTCTCTGTTTGGCCCAAGCGAGACCCCGGTTTCCAGATCAATAATCTTGCACTCAGTGTTCGGGGCGCACACACCTACTGACCCAAACTTGACCTGCGCCGGATCGGAGGGAGATGAATGAGTCACAGGACTTGTCTCAGTCATGCCATACCCCTGACGGATCTGGCACCCCAGCCGCTCCATGCAGGCGCGAGTCAGATTCTCATCTAACGGTGCAGCACCGCAAAAGATTGTCCCTATCGTAGACAGGTCATAGTTATCGACAAGGGGACTCTTGCTCAAGGCCAACACAATGGGTGGAACCAGATGGGCTAAGGTCACACCATAGTCATCGATACATTTCAAAAACTGTTCCAAATCGAAGCGAGGCAAGGTAACGATAGTCGCACCCGTATAGAGTCCCATATTTAGAATTACGACCAGGCCGTAGATGTGGAAAAGAGGGAGCACACAAATCAAGGTGTCGTCTTCGGTGAAGTATTCCAGACCCTCCATCTGGCGAATATTCGCGACGAGATTGTGGTGCGTCAGCATCACGCCCTTCGGCAGGCCGGTCGTGCCGCTGGAATAGGGCAGCGCGACAAGATCCTCCCTCGGATTGATCTCGACAACCGGAGCTGGGCCACCGGCCGCGAACAGCGAAGCGAAAGGAGTGGCTCCGTCGACCTCGCCGAAGACAAACAGTTCCTCAATCAGCGCTGCCTCGGCAGCTTGGCGAGCCTTTTCGATAAACGCCGGAACCGTGACAAGAAATCTGGCTCCGGCATCTTTCAACTGGTGAGCAACTTCATGTTCCGTGTAAAGAGGATTGACGAGGGTGTTGATGCCACCCAGTGAGGCGACGGCGTGGAAAATGATGGCGTACTCGGGTACGTTGGGGCTCAAGATCCCAAAGACATCACCTTTCTTGAATCCTCGCTGAGCGAGGCCGGCCGCGACTCGAGTGATCGCATCCGCTAATTGCGAATAGGTGAGAATCCGTCCGGTGGGACCTTCGATTAGCGCAGGCTTGCTGCCGAGTTCTTGCGCGCGTCGAAGGACCAATTGCGTGAGAGAGACTTCAGGTATGCTGACGTCAGGATACGGTCCACGGAAGATCATGATTGTTGGTGGCTCAAACTTTAGTCTGAGCAAAAGCTGGAATCACTTTACTGAAGCCTGTGCTATTGCAGGAGCGCGTCTACATTAACAGGGTGACCGGGCATCTGCAAAAGGTTTATAGTTAACACCGCACTCAATACAGAACCGCGAGCGGTTAGCGACCTGATGTGAGCACTCAACAAACGCTATCAGTTAACATCAATTGGAAGTCCAAGAGCTGAGATTGGCCACTCTAGTTGAGCTTAGGATCCGGTCGCTAGTGCTCGCGGTTCTGTAATGAGTTGACTACAGTTCGTGATGCGCGCGAATGACTGGAGACTTCGCATCCGCGCCTCAAAAGCCCATGTCTGATTCAGAAACTCGCCCCTTAAGTGTGGTTTGCCTGGCGACGTATTTTAAAGGCGTCGATTTTATTCGCGAATGCAAAAGCCGTGGCTGTCAGGTGATCCTCATTACCAAAGAGAAGATGTTAGGAGAAGACTGGCCGCGTGAAAGCCTTGACGATCTTATTGCCTTACCAAATGATGCCGGTCCTGACATGTTTATTCATTTGGTGAGCCTGCTGGCCCGCCAAACCAAAATAGATAGGATCGTGGCCCTGGAAGAGTTTGACGTAATCATCGCAGCCCAAATTCGTGAGCACTTCTGTCTTTCGGGAATGAGCAGTGCAACGGCGCGACTCTTCCGCGATAAATTGGCCATGGGTGCCAAAGCGAAGGAAGCCGGACTCCACGTGCCGGATTTCGTTTCCCTGATGAATCACAATGAGGTCCGAGACTTTGTCGACCAAGTCCCTCCGCCGTGGGTCATTAAACCGCGGCTTGACGTTTCCGCGATTGGAATCAAGAAAGGACAGGAGCCGGGAGATGTATGGCGCGCGATTGACGAACTCGACCGGCGCGAACGAATTCGCGAACGCTCCCCATACCATCTCCTTTCCCGGTTTATTTCCGGAGACGTCTTTCATGTCGATTCGCTGGTTAACAACGCGAGAGTGATTTTCGCGGGCGCGAATAAGTATGGCCGGCCACCCATGGAGGTGGCGCACAAGGGCGGTGCATATATTTCTCACACCATCCCTCGCGGAACGGACGATGAGAAAAGACTGTTTGCGATCAACCGAAAACTCGTTAAAACACTAGGTCTGGAAAGAGGCGCAGCACACGCGGAGTTTATAAGGAGCACCGCAGATGGTGAGTTTTATTTTTTGGAAGTTGCGGCTCGCGTCGGCGGCGCCTACATCGCGGACGTACTTGAGGCAGCGTCGGGTGTAAACCTTTGGCGTGAGTGGGCGAAACTTGAACTGGGAGACCAATCTGCCGGCAGGAAGCTGTCGCCGCCTCGAAAGGATTATGCGGGCATCGTCTTGTCCCTGGCGAAGCAGGAATACCCGGATACCTCCAGCTACGACGATCCGGAAGTTGCATATCGGGTGAAGAAGAAGCACCACGTCGGTTTGATCGTGCGCTCTAAGAAACTCGAACGCGTACAGGAACTCTTGACCCAGTACGCCATTCGTTTCGCAGAAGATTTTGAAGCTGTTCTGCCCCCGCTGGAAAGAGCCGAATAGACAAAGAACGGACTGGATAACTGCTAGCAACGGAGCGCTCAAGACAGACGCGAGCGGTAGCCAATGGTCCCCAACAACCAACCCGAGCGTCGGCCACTCATCTCACAGAACCATTTGCGGTAGCCAATGGATCCCAGCACTCAACTTAAGAGGAACCACCGACCCGCGGTTAAGTTTCTATGCATGCTTCGATCAGGTAAATGTTTGAGCAGCATGCTTACGTGAGTGCAAGGGTCCATTGGCTACCGCAAATGGTTCTGTGAGATGAGTGGCCGACGCTCGGAGTTGAGCTGACGATCGGGTTGAGTGCAGGATCCGGTCGCTACCGCTCGCGGTTCTGTATTGAGCGGCGTCATGACGCGCTGAAATTCAACTGACCAATGGAGACACTTGCCGAACGCATCGAAAGAGTAGTGCAAGAACACGTCTCCATTGTCCCCTGCGATCTCAACTGGCCGAGGATGTTTGCCGAAGAAAGAGATCATCTCCTTAATAGTCTGCCCCGAGAGATGATTGGAAGAATCGAGCACTTTGGCAGCACGGCCGTACCCGGATTGGCTGCCAAACCTATAGTCGACATGATGGTAGAAGTAAGATCTCTGGAAGAGACCAAGAGCAGAATCGTTCCGGTTCTGGAAGCCCAGGGTTACGACTACTTCTGGCGGCCAACGCGTGGCGATGACACGCCTCCTTTTTACGCTTGGTTCATCAAACGAGATGCGGCCGGAGTCCGCACTCATCACATTCACATGGTGGAGAAAGACTTCGCGCAGTGGGAGCGCTTGTTCTTTCGAGACTACTTAATCGAGCATCCGAAAGTTGCCAAGGAATACGAGGCCCTGAAGTTAAGGCTTGCTCGCAATTATCCAAACGATAGAGTCGCGTATACAGAGGGCAAAACGGATTACGTAAAGCAGGTAACGCAGGTTGCGAAGCAACACTACTCTCGATAGCCAGAGCGAAAAGAGTTACGGCTGGAAGCCGACGCGCCGCGGCAAACTTTGAAAGCGCGGGCCGCGCAAATTGTTCCATTTCGGTTCGACTTTGAGAAAGACCAATTCAAGGTCTCCCTGCACAAATGCTTGCTCCAGCTTAGCAAAAGTCTCAACCCGTCTCACCCAGGCCGTGGTGAACCAACGCGACGTGATAGAGCGGAACGTAGCGCCTTCTTGATAATTTCAAGCGCTTTTCAACGGCCAGATCTCAACACTGAGTTTTTCAGCGTAATGAAGGAGCGGATCGCCGGGTGGTGTAGGTAGACCATGTGATTCGATCATGGTTGACTCGCAGGAGACGAGTGAGGCTTTCTGAAGCGACCACGGCTGGTG